>NZ_PPRU01000016.1 GCF_002902285.1 Staphylococcus simulans
ATATACGATATATTTACTATGTATTTAAACGGACTTTACAACTATCCTATACTGTTGTATAAAAAAGTTGATACATATCTGCTAAGTTCAGTTATCATAAAATGAACTTCCTTCTTTGAGCAGTTATTTCAATTCAAATCAAGTCTTATCTTTTGCTATAAGATAAATATTTATGAAAGGAAGTTTGATTCAATTGGGTTTCACTATTCTTAATATTGTCATCTTCGTTCTGCTTCTCGCTGGACTTTTTGTTATGGCAAAAAAACACGTTTCTTTCTCAAAACGTGTTTTCACCGCACTAGGTATCGGAATTGTACTTGGCGCTATTATGCACCTGGCTTATGGTGCTGGTTCTAAAATCACAACCACTACAACAGATTGGTTCGGCATTGTAGGTAATGGTTATGTCGCATTACTTCAAATGATCGTTATGCCACTGATCTTCATTTCGATTGTCGCAGCTTTCACTAAAATTCAATTAGGTGAAAAATTCGCGAAAATCGGTTTCTACATCTTTGTGTTCCTAATTGGAACAGTTGCAATCGCAGCAACAATTGGTATTATTTCAGCACTTGTCTTCGGATTAGATGCTTCATCTATTGATTTAGGCAGTGCAGAACAATCACGCGGTACAGAACTTGCTCAGAAAGCAAAAGATATGACCGCAAGTACGCTACCCCAACAAATCTTAGAATTATTACCAAGAAATCCATTCTTAGATTTCACAGGTCAACGTACAACATCTACAATCGCTGTAGTTATTTTTGCGACATTTATCGGTTTCGCATATTTACGTGTCGCACGTAAACAACCTGAAAATGGTCATATCGTAAAACGTGCAATTGAAGCTATCTATTCAGTAATCATGTCAGTTGTGACTTTCGTTTTACGTTTAACGCCTTACGGTATCTTAGCCATTATGGCAAATACCATTGCGACGAGTGATTTCGGAGCGTTATGGACATTAGGTAAGTTCGTATTGGCCTCATATGCGGCTTTAATTACGATGTTCATCATTCATTTAATTATTGTCAGCATCCTCGGCTTGAATCCTTGGCGCTATGTTCGTAAAGTCGCTGAAGTATTAATTTTCGCATTCACATCACGCTCAAGTGCAGGTGCCCTGCCATTAAACGTACAAACACAAAAATCACGTTTAGGTGTACCTGAAGGTATTGCGAACTTATCAGCATCTTTCGGTTTATCTATCGGCCAAAACGGTTGTGCAGGTATCTATCCAGCAATGTTAGCAGTGATGGTCGCACCGGTTGCAGATGTTGAAGTCAACTTGCAGTTTATTGTGACACTCATTGCGGTTGTTATTATTTCTTCATTTGGTGTTGCAGGTGTTGGCGGCGGCGCAACATTCGCTGCGATCTTAGTACTTTCAACATTGAACTTGCCTGTCGCATTAGCTGGTGTGCTAATTTCAGTAGAACCATTAATTGATATGGGACGTACAGCATTAAACGTCAATGACTCTATGCTTGCAGGTGTCGGCAGTGCTAAATTAACTGGCAACTTGGATAAAAAGAAATTTAATGAAAATCAATATAATGACTTAAGTACAGACTATTAAGAGATAAGAAGGCCAACTTCTTATAAGTACGAGTTAAATATTAGGCTTTATGTAAAGTAAATCAGCCCTATCGCGTTCACAATTAAAGTGAGCGTGATAGGGCTGATTTTTTAATTTCTCTACTTTTAATCAAGTGTCTGATGAATGAACACTTATTTTTTAATGAAACCTGACTTATGCAGTTCGTCTAACATATCTGCACGTTCTTTCATTGTTAAGAATTGTGCAATTTGTTCTGACCAAGTTTCTTTACGTTCTCCATTTGTACGTTTGTCGTAATATGCGCTGACTTCTTTATCATAATCTTTAATATAACCTAATTCTTCGTCATCGTTTTGGTTGTATCCATTTTCATGGAAGACAGCTTCAAATGGTAAACGTGGTTTTGGTGAACCATTTTCATCATCTGCAGGAACACCTAGTGCCATTCCGAATAATGGGAATGTATATTCAGGTAAGTTCAATAGCTCTTTCACGCGAGCAACATCATTACGTAATGAACCTAAATAAACCATACCAAGTCCTAAGCTTTCTGCCGCAATTGAAATATTTTGTGCAACTAACGCAACATCAATTGTACCGACAAGTAAGCCTTCTGCAGATTCAAATGAACTTTGTAAGTTTTGCTCAACTTCATTGTTGATTAAATCTTGACGGTGATAGTCCATCACAAAGACAAATAAATAGCCGCTTTCTTCTACATAAGGTTGACCTGAAATTTCTCTCAATGCTTTTTTAATTTCAGGGTCTGTAATACCAATAATAGAATATGTTTGTAAGTAGCTTGATGTAGAAGCTCTTTGGCCTGCTTCCACTAACTTTTTAACCGTTTCTTTACTTAAAGGTTCATTTTTAAATTTTCTTACAGAGTGGTGTTTCATCATAATTTGATCGATTACATCTGACATAGAATTTTCATTCCTACCTTTCAAATGATTTTAGCACTCTTATTTTACCCTCTTTTCATAAGTCATAAAAATTTAATGCTTTGAAAGTTAAGACAATAAAAGTTATTCTAATAATAGTAATATTCAGAATAAGGGGAGATACCTATGGTCCAATACAAAAAAGAAATTGTAAATGCATTGTTTAAAGCACAACAAAATCATGAACCGATTGACTTCGTTTCAGAAAAATATGGCATCAGCGAATCGGTAGCCTATCAAATCCAAGATGCTTTAATCAGTGAATTGACACAAGCAAACAATAGTGAAATCGCAGGCTACAAAGTAAGTATGACCAGTGCAGAAACGCAAGCTTACGCGAATACAGATGAGCCGGCTTACGGAACAATTTTATCTGATAAAGTTGTAAAATCAGGTGAAACAGTTCAATTATCTAAATTATTCGCACCGCTTATCGAACCTGAGCTCGTGTTCGTGATATTAAATGATATTAGTCCCGATGCATCAGACGAAGATATCTTAAACAGCGTTAAAGTAGCGCCAGGTATTGAAATACCAGATGCACGCTATAAAGATTGGTTCCCTAACTTCACTTTAGGCGACTTAATTTCTGATAACACAGCTTCAGGTTTAGTCGCATTAGGTGAAGCTGCTGATCGTGTCTCATATGAAGACTTTGAAAATATCACTTTAAAATTAACAAAAGATAATGAAGAAATTGCGACAGGTGTTTCTTCAGATGTACTAGGTAATCCAATTGAAGCATTAAAATGGTTAGTTAAAAAACTTGCATCACAAGATAAACAACTGCTTAAAGGCCAAATTGTTTCTTCTGGTACATTTGTTCCACCTGTTCCAGCTGAAAAAGGTACGTATCGTGCAGAATATAGTTACCCAGGCTCAATTGAGGTCACATTTGAATAATAAGTTACAATACCCCTTTCTGTTATTATAGAGACAGAAACGGGGTATAACGTTATTGTAGAGATTGCGATTAATAATCAGTCATCTTTATTGAGAAAATTAATCTCTAATTGATATTGAGAAATAATTGTTAATTTCCTATGAATTTCTTTGCTTTACACACATTCTAAAAGTCGTTAATATTTCTAATACACTAGTATTTACAGTGTTTTATGCATTATTCCACTTACACAATCACGAGTATTGACTATTTCTGACGATAATGTGATAATAGGAATCAAGGAGATTAGAATTATTATAAATAAATAATTAGGATAATTTAGCTATCCTGATTAGCTTTCTAATCAAAAAAACTTTTTAATTTCTAGGAGGATGTATTTTATGTCATTAATTAACAAAGAAATTTTACCATTCACAGCAAATGCTTATGATCCTAAAAAAGATGAGTTCATCGAAGTTTCAGAAGAAACATTAAAAGGTTCTTGGAACGTTTTAGTATTCTACCCAGCAGACTTCTCATTCGTTTGCCCAACTGAATTAGAAGACGTTCAAAACCAATATGATGAATTACAAAAATTAGGTGTTAATGTGTACTCAATCTCAACAGATACTCATTTCGTACACAAAGCTTGGCATGACCACTCAGATGCTATCAGCAAATTACAATACACAATGATTGGTGACCCATCACAAACAATCACTCGTAACTTTGATGTATTAGATGAAGAACTAGGATTAGCTCAACGTGGTACTTTCATCGTTGACCCTGATGGCGTAGTACAAGCTGCAGAAATTAACGCAGACGGTATTGGCCGTGACGCAAGCACTTTAGTTCACAAAATTAAAGCTGCTCAATATGTACGTCAACATCCAGGTGAAGTTTGCCCAGCTAAATGGGAAGAAGGCGGCGAAACTTTACAACCAGGTCTTGACTTAGTAGGTAAAATTTAAGGAGGCATTCATATAAATGCTGGATAAAGAGTTAAAATCACAATTATCTCAACTTCTTGAATTAATGGAAGGCGACGTGGTTTTAACAGCGAGCTATGATGACAGCGACAAATCTAAAGAGTTGAAAGACCTGTTAGATGAAATTGCTGATATGTCATCGCATATCACTGTTAAAGAGGATACGCTGAAATGTACACCAAGTTTCAGTGTAGATACTCCTGATGCGCACACAGGCATAGTATTTGCCGGTGTGCCATTAGGTCATGAATTCAACTCACTCGTATTGGCTTTATTACAAGTCAGCGGACGCCCTCCGAAAGAAGAACAAAGTGTTATCGATCAAGTCAAAGCGCTTGAAGGACCGCTTCATTTCGAAACATTTATCAGCCTAAGCTGTCAAAAATGTCCGGATGTGGTTCAAGCATTGAACATGATGAGTGTGTTAAACCCTAACATCACGCATACCATGATTGATGGCGCAGTCTTCAGAGAAGAATCTGAAGATATTATGGCAGTTCCTGCTGTATTCTTAAACGGTGAAGAATTCGGTAACGGCCGCATGACTATTTCTGACATCTTAAACATGTTAGGCAGCCAAGCAGACCCTGCTGAATTCAATGATAAAGAACCATTCGATGTATTAGTCATCGGTGGCGGTCCTGCAAGTGGTACAGCTGCTATCTATACTGCACGTAAAGGTTTACGTACAGGTATTGTGGCAGATCGTATCGGTGGTCAAGTGACTGAAACTGCAGGTATCGAAAACTTTATCACAGTTAAAGAAACAACAGGTCCAGAATTCTCATCTGCTTTAGAGCAACACATCAATGAATACGATATTGATGTGATGGATGGTATCCGTGCTTCTAACGTTGAGAAAACTGAAGACGGCATTGTTGTTACTTTAGAAAATGATGCCAAACTAAAAAGTAAGACAGTTATTATTGCTACAGGTGCACGCTTCAAAAACTTGAACATTCCAGGTGAAGACGAGTTACGCAACAAAGGTGTTGCATACTGCCCTCACTGTGACGGACCTTTATTCGAAGGTAAAAATGTTGCGGTTGTCGGCGGCGGCAACTCTGGTGCTGAAGCTGCTATTGACTTAGCAGGTATTGTAAAACACGTTACACTTGTAGAATACAAAGACTTCTTACGTGCAGATGAGATTTTACAAAAACGTTTAGGTGAATTATCAAACGTTACAATCTTGAAAAATGCACAGTCTTCAGAAGTTCTTGGTGACGATCATGTTACCGGTCTTAAATATGAAGACAACAAAACTGGCGAAACACATCAAATTGATGTAGATGGTATTTTCGTCCAAATCGGTCTATTACCAAACTCTGAATGGTTGCACGGTGCAATTGACACAAACGACCATGGCGAAATTATCGTAGACCGTAAACAAGAAACAAGTATGCCGGGTGTATTCGCGGCAGGCGACGTAACAGACGATCGCTTCAAACAAATTATCATCGCAATGGGTACAGGTGCAGACGCTGCACTGAACGCATTTGATTATATTATCCGTAACTAATCTCTCCCTATCATTTGATTAAGACGGATAACTAATAAGACAGGCAAAGATAAATTTCTTTAAGAAAGCTATCTTTGTCTGTCTTTTTTTATACATATTCATGTTACAATTAATATAATTCACTACAATATAGCTGAGAAAAGGAGCTTTGGTTGTCTATGTTATTATTACTTGTTTCTATAGTTCATCTCAGCCAAGCTTCTCGTTCTACTGTCAATTTTAACAATCTTTTCATCGGTTTGAATCGAACCCGCACGTTTCCTAGAAACCTCAATTGGGAACAGCTGCAACGCTTTTATCAGTCACTGCAAACACGTTACTTCAAACGTCTTTTATACGTCAGTCTTCCATTAAGCGTCCTCGACTTATTTATACTTATCAAACTTGGCCACGCATGGCTCATTTTAGTCGAACTCGGTGTATATTTAGCACTGCTCTTCTTTATACTGCGTAAAGTTGAAAAATATATTCAATCCCATGATTAATCAAACCTATCACCTACCGTTAGGTTTAGTTCATTCCAAAGTAGGATGGCAAAGATGAGACAGTAAGCTATAATTTATCTAAATCAAGAAAGAAAGTTAGGTTTTATTATGAAGGTCCTACATACCAAACATATCGGCATTACCCTCGTTATTTTTATTATTTTAATGCTGCTGGTGAAATTGGACTTCATCCTTATGATAGACGAACCGATTTATAACTTCGTCAGACTCTTACATCAAGTACCATTTATGGACCGCTTCTTAATCGTCTACTCTAACCTATTTCAACCATGGCACTTAGTTGGTTTTATGGCTGTCATTTTAATTATTTTATTCTTCAAGAATAAAAAGCTCTCATTGATAACAATGACTTGGGCAATTGTGACACTTTTATTAGGAATTGGATTGAAGTACTTTATTCATCGCGCACGTCCTGTGGAATATATCTCAGGATTCAGTTTCCCAAGTTTGCATACGTTAACAATTGTCGTTGCGGCAGTGGTCTTCTTAACGTTAATGCGTAAACGTTATTGGCATTATATCGCGTATTTGATGATTTTCATTATGATGGTTTCACGCATTTACGTTCATGCGCATTACTTTTCTGATACCGTCGGTGCTGTCTTATTCGGCTATCTCATGCTGCACGTTGCGCAACATTTCATCGCGAAATATCAACTCGATGTTCCTTTCACTTCAAGACTGGAATCTCCATGGCAACGAGATACTTAACGCATGCTAGGATGTTAAGCTATAATGAAAGTAATCATATAGAACAGTGAAGGAGAAACAAAAGTGAGCAAACTAAAACAACTATTAATCATCGCTTTCACATTAATGTTAGCTGTGACGCTTACAGCTTGTGCACAAAAAGACGAAAAACAAGAACATCACGCAAAATATGCGCCAAAAAATGCGACACCGATTCACAAAATAGAAATCTTTAAAACCTCTGAAAAAGGTAAAGATTTAACTGAACAAGAAACGCGTGATTATTTAAAACGTTACTTAGAAGCGAATAACGATATCATTGATAACAAATACGTCTTACAACATAAGCTAGACCAACAATATGATGGTCGTCAAAAAGTCTCAGATCAGTTAGATATAGATTTACGAGAATTAGCTAACATTACAACGAAGAATCAAATGAATTTCGAAGCATTCTTAAAAGATAATAAAGTTCCTTCTAATCAAAAAGAAGATATCGAACGTATTAATAAATACTTCAGCGCTGTTAACTATAAAGTTGCACGTGCAGATCAACAGTTAGAAGAGTTGAGTTATAGTCCACAAAAAACAATCAATGTCGTCGATGTTCCTACAAACTACGCAGGTGACGTAAATTTAAAACAACAAAAGAAAATCAAAGCTTTCTTAAAGAAACACAAGCTATCTACTCAAGCGATTGATAAATAATCATTGAACATACAAAAGCGCGCGAACACTCATTAAACAGTGCTCGCGCGCTTTCTTTATACAATATTAAACATTATGTTCATTACCCATTGAGATAGAGAGTCTATTCCAGAAGTTGATTTGATTAATCACAAAGACTAAATCTGTGTATTCTTCTTCTGAGTATACTTCACGTACGCGGCGATATAGCTCATCAGATACGCCATGTTGTGAAATTAAAGTAATAGCTTCTGTTAATTCTAAAGCCAGTTTCGTTCTCTCAGAATATATATTCGTATCATGCCATGCGTTCAATAAGAAAATTTCTTCCTCACTTACACCGATTTTACGTGCATCGCTTGTATGCATTGCCAAACAAAAGGCACAGCCATTAATTTGAGAAGCACGAATTTTCACTAATTCTTGTAAGTGATGATCGATGCTCGCTTTTTTCAATTGTTTTTCCATTTCGTATAGAATATTAACCTTATCTTTCGCAACGTTTTGATATTGAATTCTATTATCCAATACGATTCCTCCAATGTCTTTGACTCATTTATTATTTTTCCGTCTACCTCCGAGTTTACGCTTATTTATTTTAACGTTCAAAAGTGCGAATTGTTTGAATACTATTATCCGATATTTTACGCTTATATTGTATGAAAATTTATGAGGGAGCTGATGATATGGGTAAATTAACGTCAGATGAACGTATTCATATATTAAGAGATTTAGTCGGTATTGAATCTGTGAACGATAATGAATTAGACGTCGCAGAGTATCTGCAAGACCTTTTCAAAAAACATAATATCGACGCTAAAATTATTAAATTAACAGATACACGCGCAAACCTTGTAGCTGAAATTGGTAGCGGCAGCCCTGTTATCGGGGTATCTGGTCATATGGATGTTGTTTCACCAGGTAACCCAGAAGATTGGCAAACACCACCTTTCAAACTAACTGAAGATGATGAAGGACGTCTACACGGTCGTGGTGCAGCAGATATGAAATCTGGTTTAGCTGCATTTGTGATCAGTTTAATTGAATTACACGACCAAGGCTTACCAAAAGAAGGCACAATCCGTTTACTTGCGACAGTAGGCGAAGAGATTGAAGGTGACGGAGCTAGAGCCTTCTATAAAGATGGTTATATGGATGATGTAGATGCATTGCTTATTT
Source organism: Staphylococcus simulans (assembly GCF_002902285.1). Classification (GTDB taxonomy): domain Bacteria; phylum Bacillota; class Bacilli; order Staphylococcales; family Staphylococcaceae; genus Staphylococcus; species Staphylococcus simulans. Next base: position 8,962 of record NZ_PPRU01000016.1, read on the forward strand.
CAGAACCATCTCAAGATAAAATTATTTATGCACACAAAGGTTCTATGGATATCCGTGTCACATCAAAAGGTTCATCTGTGCATAGTTCTATGCCTCAACTCGGTTATAATGCGTTGAATCCATTAGTAGACTTTGTGCATCGCATTAATGAAGCACAAGCTAAAATTACTGCGACAAATGAAGAGTTAGGCGAACCTGTCGCAAATGCGACAATCTTTAATAGTGGTACACAAGTCAACTCTATTCCTGACCGCGCAGTAGTAGAATTTAATATCAGAACAATTCCAGAAGCAGACAATGATGGCTACCAAGACTTATTCGAACAAGTCGCAAAAGATGTTAAAGAAAAATACAGTGATTGTGATTTAGACATTGATACGTATATGTCACGTTCTGCAGTCTTCACAACTGGTGATAATCCAGTAGTAGACCTAGCACAATCACTCGGTAAAAAATATTTAGGTGAATCTATTCCTAAACAAGCTTCACCAGGTGTCACAGATGCGGCTGACTTAATGCTTGATAAAGGAAAAGACTTCCCACTTATTATGTTCGGTCCTGGCGAAACAAGCCAAGCACACCGAATTGATGAATACGTTTATAAAGATGTTTATTTAAACTTCATTGATTTGTTTGAAGAGTTATTACCTCAAGCAATCGACAAATTAAAATAAAATCAATCAAGATAAATGTTAAGCGGTTGAATCCAAAACAAAGGATTCAACCGCTTTTATATGTTTTCAGTATCTACAAGAATCGGATCACAATTCTCAATGTGTTTGTCGAATAATTCTTCTTCAGTAATTACACCTAAATAATACAGGCAGCAACGTATCCAAATTTGATGCGCCACAATCACTACTACTTCGTCTTTAATATCCAATATATCTTTAAAAAATTCATCTATTCTTCCTAATACATCTGAATAGTTTTCACCGCCAGGTGCACGTTGTGTAAAACTGTTTCGAAAGTCGCTGTATCGTGGATCTTCAAAATAACGACTATAAGCTGGATTGTCACGCAATGTTTCTCTTGGATAGCCTTCAAACTCCCCTAGAGAGCGTTCTCTTAATAATGGCGAAAAAGTATGTGGAATCGCACTGTCAAAACCATTTTCATATGTTTGAATCGTACGGGTTAAATCAGAAATGTAGATATGGTCTATATGTATACCTTCAAAATATGTTTTTAATGCTTGTGCAGAACATACGCCTTCTTTTGTTAAAGAGACATCTAATTGTCCAGTAAAGTATTGATTTCCATGATGATTATCATAGTTTGCGGTTGATTCTCCATGCCGTATCAAATAAAGCTTCACGTTGTGTTCACTCCTATAATCTCGTTATCCTCTGCCGTTTACTCAATTCACTTTACTTCATTATGACACTGAGCAAATAGATTTAACGTAATGATAACATGTTTTTATATAATTTTATCGACTTAATGTTTGTTTGTTATCTAATTTTAACATTCTTGTACGGTCTCTTGTGTACAAGTGATTATATTTTATGTACTTCTTACATTAACAACACCCAAACATTCCTTTCAACCTATACAGAAAGCTAATGAAAATAAAATCAGATAAAAAAATCCCTGTAATATTGATATGCATCAATGCTACAGGGTTAAGGTCTCATACATTTTTATTTAACTTTTAAATTTCGTCAAGTTGATTATTTTTCATCAAGATTTTTAAGAATTCACGCTCTACTTCTAATAAATGAACGTAATCATCTGACATAATTTCTTTACTTAATTCAATATTCTTTTCAGAGATAAAATTAACTAACTCTTCATTATCTTTATTGCTTGAGTATTCGCTTTTTGCTTGTGCAAGTAATGAATCTTCGCATACTAAAATGAAAGAACGACCATAAGCAATATCAACTTTACCACGTTGATAATGAGACTCTAAAAATCTTTTAGCCTCTTCTAAATCATCTGTATGTTCAAAAATACCGAATACTTGCTCAGTCACTTTATCTGATAAGTTAGCTAAACGATCTTTTTCTGGTTGGCTATCTGGTTTCACTCTATCTTTAACCAACATTTTTTGTTTTTTGATTTCATCTTCGATTAATTCTAATTCTTTAGTACGTTCTTCTTTTGACCACTTATTTTCATGTTCTTTGTACTCTGTCAATAAATCATTCGCTTTATGCAGATCAAAGTGTTCTTCACCTTTACCGCTATGATCTAATCCTTCGTAGTGCGTTGGATGAGATGTTTCATTCTTATCGTTTTTATTTAATCCTTGTCTACTCATATTAAGATGCTCCTTTTCAACTTGACATTTATTCACTTGTCCAATGTAGTGGATACATTTCAAAAATATTTTACCCGTCCATAAACGCAGTAAACACAGTGTACAACTCATCATACTTATACTTTTAGAACACTTAGGGAACGTAACTGTTATTTCCAGAGTCAAAATTTAACAGTTAAGTAGGTTAAATGATGACTTAAGGAATTTTGCGCAATGAAATAGAAAAATCATCTAGAATAAAATTAAGATAAAAAAAGGAGGTTGCTTATCATGATGATCGCAGATATTATTGGTGGTATTATCAAGTTAATCGTGAACTTAGTAGACACTTTTGCTCCTAAAAAATAATCCATAAATACTTAATGACTTTTATAATACGCTCGCGAAGTCGGGCGTATTTTTTCTGTTAAAAAAAACAAACTTTAGAGAATCTTACCTCTTTTAGATTAATATTTTCTATCCTTATTTCGCCCTTTATTATAATTTTTGAACATGAAAAAACCCCGTAAGCCTATGCCTACGGGGTTTATTTATAAGTTTTATCTTAGTTTTCGTCTTTAACATATGGTAATAAAGCCATATGACGAGCACGTTTGATAGCTGTAGTCAACATACGTTGATATTTAGCTGAAGTGCCAGTTACACGACGTGGTAAAATTTTACCGCGTTCTGAGATAAAACGTTTTAATAAGTCAGTATCTTTATAGTCGATGTGTGTAATTCCGTTTGCTGTGAAGTAACAAACTTTTTTACGACGACGTCCGCCTCTTCTTGGTCCACCTGCCATGGTTAACTGCCTCCTTTAATCGATATTTTCAAATTTTACGTTCATTACACGTATTAGAATGGTAAATCATCGTCACTGATGTCAATAGGTCCGTTCGTATTTGCGAATGGATTGTCTGATTGACCAGCGTTGGATGAATTGTTGTTTTGATAAGATGACGTATTTTGTCCTTGTTGTTGACCACCATAGTTTTGACCATAGCTCTGGAATTGGTTATTACCGCCAGATTGTTGGCCATGACGTTGGTTTTGTGATTTTGGTTCAAGGAATTGAACACTGTCACATACAACTTCAGTAACAAAGATACGGCGTCCTTCTTGGTTTTCGTAACTGCGTGATTGTAAGCGACCATCAACGCCTGCAAGACTTCCTTTAAACAAGTAATTGCTTACGTTTTCTGCTTGTTTTCTAAAAACAACACAGTTAATAAAGTCCGCTTCACGTTCCCCTTGCGCATTCGTAAACGTACGATTAACCGCTAGAGTAAAAGTCGCTACACTTACGCCTGAGGGTGTCGTTCTGTATTCAGGATCCTTAGTTAAACGGCCTACTAATACAACTCTGTTAATCATTTAAACGCCCCCATTCTGTTTTTACTTATCTTCGTCTTCGCGAATAACCATATAACGAATGATATCGTCATTGATTTTTGCTAAACGTTGGAATTCATCTGTAGCTTCACTGTTTTCAGTGTTGATACGTACAATGTTGTAGAAACCTTCTTTGAAATCGTCGATTTCGTAAGCAAGGCGACGTTTGCCCCAATCTTTTTCTTCAATGATTTCAGCACCGTCGTTAGTTAAAATATTTTTGAAACGTTCAACTAATGCTTTTCTCGCTTCGTCTTCAATGTTTGGACGAACAACGTACATAATTTCATATGTTCTCATTTTTATCTGCACCTCCTCGTGGACTATACGGCTTACTCTCAATTGGAGTAAGCAAGGAATAATTTTCATTACTCACAATCAAGAATTATAGCATAGCCATTTACTTTTTACAATCATTTTTATTATGTGAATTCAAACGAATTCTACTTTTTTCATACCCATTAATTTATCTCGCATGCCCATCCATCTTTATCTCCATCCATTTTATCTCTATAAGCCGGATGATCTTTAGACACGCCTCCAGGATAGTCTTTTCTCAATTCTGTACAGTTAGCATAATACTTCGTTCCTCCATTTTGAGACGCACTGTTTTGTGAATGATTTTGAGATCCTTGGGAGCCTGACGGCAGGCTACTTTGATAATTATTTTCTGGGACATTACCACTCCAAATATTCAGACGCTCCTGTTGCGCTAAACGTTGACTCTCTTGTAATTGGTCTAAATACGTAACACTTGGCGGATAAATATAAGCCACTTTTGCTAAACCTTGTCTGACTAATGCATCATTTACCATCACACCATCGGCATAGACATATGCTAGATATCTGCCATATTTATCTGTCTTACCGCCCTTATCAAACTCAACTTCAACCTTAGAAGCATGCATCAACATATTCTTGGTAAAATCAGACGCTTCTTTACCATATGGTTCTACGCCTTTTCTAGGATGTTTCGTCTCCGGTGTATCAATCAACAATAATCTGAAGGCAGATTCTTTTCCTTCATATCTCAATCTTACTGTATCTCCATCTACAGGACGTGTGAATTCAACTTCTTCTCTAACTAAACCATTAGGTTGTGTTTGCGGTTCAGATTTAGGTTCACTCGTTTCTTTCTTTTGGCCATTGTCCCATTCTTGTTCTGATTTCGGAGCTGCTTTAGGTTGTTCTGACTGATTGTCTTTTTGTGTATCTTTCGATTCATCTTTTGATTGATCTTGTGTTGTATCTGCAGTTTGATTATTCGTTGTTTCAGGCTTTGTATCTGGTTCAGACATTCCAAAGAACATCATACTTAAAATAAATGCTACTAAAGCAATGATACCTGCTGCTTTCTTCTGCTTACCTTTTATCCATAAAAAGACAAACATGGCTATGTAAATTATAAATATAATAAAACACAACACACCTAGTATTCCCAAAATCTTGTACACCTCCTCTTTAGCACTTGTTTCTTTCTATTCTAAACTATTTCTTTATTATTAATAAGATTCAATCTACACTTTATAATAAATCCAACATTATTTCTGCCGATTTTAAGTTAAATAAGATATGATAAGTCTGAAGAGGTGTTATTTATGTCAGAAGAACATGCACGAATTTTCAAAACTGAACAAGGTCATGCCGTTACATTGCCTGATACTGTGATAGAATCTTTAAATTTAAAACCTGGAGATCAATTAGTTCACGAAATAATCAACGATACTATCGTTTTAAAAAAAGTAAACCATGAAGATTTTACTAAAGAGTGGAACCGTTTCTTTCAACAGGGCGGCGATTACTCAGATTACAAAACGCATGAATGGGGCGAAGCATCGGAGCGTGAGCAATGGTAAAACAATATCAAATTATAGAAGTTAAGCTGAATCCCACACTTGGTCGCGAGAAAGGTAAATATAGACCTTGTGTGGTTCTAAGCAGAAATGAATTCAATCAAAAGACAGGTTTAGTATGGGTTTCTCCTATTACAAGTAGAGCTGTTAAGTATCCTACTGATGTTGAACTACATTCTATGGAACATCGAATTAAAGGTACTGTCGATGTCGGTCAAATACGTACTTTAGATTTAAGCTCGAGGCATTATAAAATCGTTGATCGTACAACGCACGAAGTCATGCACAAAATCGACGATATTATTACGCACATTCTGAAAATGGAGCATTTCTAACACGCTTTTTCAAAAAGTGTGTTTTTTTATAAATAATTATGTATCTTTATTCGTAATAGTGTATAATAAATCAAAACCAATGTCTCATACCTTTATTTCTAACAATAAGAAGCAGATTACAATTAAATCCTAATTTTCAAAATTATAGAATCACAATTGTTTAGGAATAATTAGAGTTCTGTAAAGTTTTTTAAAACTATATTTATTTCATTGTCTTGAAAAATAAGTCACTTATAATGAAGGTGTAATATATCACAAAGAGGAGTTGTAGTAGAATGCAAAACTTAAGAAACAGACATTTCCTAACATTATTAGATTTCAGCCAAAAAGAAGTAGAATATTTATTAAACCTTTCAGAGGATTTGAAACGTGCGAAATACGCCGGTATTGAGCAACAAACACTTAAAGGAAAAAACATTGCATTAATTTTCGAAAAAGACTCAACTCGTACTCGTTGCGCATTTGAAGTTGCGGCAGCTGAC
>NZ_PPRU01000017.1 GCF_002902285.1 Staphylococcus simulans
GCGTCGGCATCGGCATCGGCGTCTGCGTCAGCGTCGGCATCGGCGTCGGCGTCGGCATCGGCATCTGCGTCAGCATCCGCGTCGGCATCGGCATCTGCGTCGGCGTCGGCGTCGGCATCGGCATCGGCGTCGGCATCGGCATCTGCGTCGGCGTCGGCATCAGCGTCTGCATCTGCATCGGCATCTGCGTCGGCATCTGCGTCCGCGTCAGCATCGGCGTCTGTATCGTCACCGTCTGCTTCACCAGAACCACTATTATAAACGTTGTAGTTATCCCATGTGTAGTAAGTATGACCTTGGCCATCATTTGTCGCATCTGAAATCATTTCTGATCTTGTTTTGATTTGTTCACGTGAACCGTCTTGAGCCACGCTATCTAAAACAATAATATAGCGACTTCCGTTTGAAGTTAAGTCTTGGAAATCTAGTGATAGAACTTCTCCACCATTTTCATCTACTGAATATTGTGGGTTGAAGTTGTAAATCGCATCTGGATTATTTGTAACGTCTACCAAGTTTGGATTGTTTTCATCTACGTAGAAACTTGGGTTCAGTTGTTCACCATTTCTCACTTCGTAAATCTTGAAGTTTGTCACATCTGGATTTAATTGTGCTGAACTTTGAGCTGGTGTGCCGTCAGCTGTATCTGGCCAATAATTGTATAAGTTCACTGTCGCATTATACGATTGTTTACCTTGTGGGTTTACATATACAATTTGTCTATATTCACCAGTGTTTCTATCAGTTGTAGTGATAAAGCTATCTACGTTTGATGGGTATGGTGAATCTGAAGTACTGATATTGATATCAATATCAGTACTGTATGTTTCACCAGCTACATTTGTTTGTACTGGGTATGTGCCGTCTGTTGGTGCAGCTTGTCTATCCGCATATAATGGGATTTCAAAATGACCTGTTACATTATCGTGATTATTAACATAATCAGAGAATGTGTATGTTAGTGAGTTTGAATCAGGATTAAATGCGCCTGTTGCAACTACTTCAGTACCATTCATCAAGTCAGGAATTTTAGAACTGCTTGGTGTACTGTTTCCGTAGTAGTTCAAGTACTCTGGGAATTGAACATTGAAGTAGTCTCCAGCTTGAACACTGTCAGCAATTGCTAAATCAGCTGACATATATGTTGATTCACTATCGTTCGCTTGAATTGAGTTTGGACCGATTTGAATATTTGAAGCTGTTACATCTCCATCAACATTGTTGCCAGTCGGTGCTGCTTGCGCTAGTGCAAATGTTTGTGCAGCTCCTTCTTGTGTAGGTTGTTCAGTTGAACGTGTTGCAGTTGTATTTGTTGGTGCTGCAAGTACTTCAGAACTATCTTTTTGATTTGATTAATCTTGTACTGATTGATTCAAATCTGCTGGATCAGCTGTATTTGAAGTGTCACCTACTGTTGCTGCTGTAGTAGCGTTTGCATCAGATAATTGCGCTGCATTTGGATCATATGCTGGTTGTTCAGCATCTGATACTGGTGCTTGTGCAGTTGTTTGTGCATCTTGTTGTGGTTCAACAGATTGCGCTTGTTGTGTTGTTGTTTCATTAGCTGGTGCTGTTGCATTTTGTGCAGCTGTATCACCAGTTGTTGTTGTTTCATTTGTGCCTGTTGTTGGAGCTTCAACTGGCGCAACAGGTGTTGAAGCATTCAATGCATTTTCCTGTGTTGGTTGAGCATCTGGAGTTGATTGTGATTCTTGTTGTGCTGATGTATTTGTTGTTGATGTTTGCTTATCAACTGTTTGGTCAGTATTTGATTCAGTTGTTTTCGGCTCAGTTGTAGTTGTGTTTGCTGTATTTGTATCTGTTGTTGTTTGAGCATCAGTTTTTGGTGCTTGTTCTTTAGCTGTTGTATTTTGTTCAGTCGCAGTTGTATCTGCAGCTGTTTCATTTGTTGGTGTTTTTGTTTCTGTAGTTGCTGGTGCATCTGCTTTTGGTGCAGTTGTTTCTGTCGACTGTTGGGTAGAATCAGTTGATGCTTGTTCCCCTGCTACAGTTTGCTCTGCTTTTGCATCAGTTGTATTTGTTGCTGATGTATCTTGAGCTGGTGTTTGATCTTGTGTAGCTGTTGTTTCAGTTGTCGTTGTGCTTTGTGTTTTTGTGTCAGTTGTCGGAGTTTGTTCTTGTGGTGTTGACTCTGTAGTTGTAGTGACGTTCGTTGTCTCACCGCTTGTAGTATTTTCTGCGGCTTGTGCGTCATTCGCATTCGCAAATAATGTTGCCCCTACAATAACTGAGGCAGCCCCTACAGTGATTTTACGAATTGAATAACGATTGCGTTTGTTGAAAAAGTCTTGATTATTCAAGAAATCCCTCCTACTTATTTTTGTAAGGCCTTACCCTATTATGTTACACAAGTGAGCAATAAATAAACAATTTTGCATTAATTTGACAATGTTTTTATTTTTCAGACACATTTTGTCCAAGTTTGATTAATCCCATGCAATTGGTTAGATTTATATTTATATAGAACTCATCTTTATTTATAAATTACCTACCGATTATTTTAAAACTAATATAGTTTTACCATAAATCACATTTTAATTCAAAATCCATTTTGAGAATAAAATAAAAAGTCCGAGGCTAACCTCAGACTTTTCTTGATAAATATGATTTTGCTTCATCTTCACTTTCAAATCCTGTGAAAATAATAACTTGCTTACCTTCTTTTAAAATGCCATGACGACCGTATTCACCAATGACTATTCCACCTTTATCATTCTCAAATAATTGGTTTTGTCCATATTTTAATAAGGCGAGTAAGTCATCTACACTGAACGTTTGACGCTCTTTCATTCTGAAACGTCCTGTTAAGTTAATCGCTACAGAATCAGACATTTTTAATTGTTTAACCAATTCTTGCACATGTTTTTTTCTTGCTTGATGCGTTGGATACAGTTCGTGTGCTAATTGATAGACTAACGATGGATATGGTGCGTCAGTCATGGCTTCTACTAGATCACCCCACGAAAGCTGCATACCTTCATAGTAAGTGTCATCGTTTGTGGGCCATTGTTTGAGAGTAACCGTATAATTTTGAACTTCTCGTTGTTTTGCATCTAGGTAGTAAATAATCGGTGTCAAACCTTCTATTGTGGCTGAACCATAACGATTAGATTGCGTTTCAATCTGATCAGTTTCTAAATTATAAATAAGATATGCGCGCCCTTGACTAGCAGCCGCTTCAAAATGCTTCTCTTCGTCCCCGCTTCTCTCATAATGCAGCAAAGCATTTTGAAGCTGACTTGCGACTTTGGGAAACTCTGTTTGAGTTACAGAAGACTTCATCAACACTAAAGCATCCTGATTAATCAAATAACATAAATCTTTCAACATTAAATCTTTATTGTGATACCACGTAATATGTTTACCTTTAACTTTATTCACTACTTTACGTAATGGTTGATCCATACATAAAATATAATCCGCTTCAGACTGTTCTAAGGCAGGCACTAATTCAGCATGCACGCGGTCAGTCTGCTCACCTAAATCACTGATTTGACCTAACGCAATAATTTTATGTCCTTTAAAGAATGGCGCTTGTGAATTAAACGCATCAATCGCATTCAACATTGCAGGCAAAGAAGCATTATGCGTATCATCAAGTACCGTAGCTTCTTCATGCAGACTTTTCACAGGTCTGAATTCTAAGACCTTCTTAAAAAGTTGAGTTTGCGCTAACTGTTTCAACTGTTGTTTTACATCAACTTTCAAATGTTTCAACGTTAATAATACTGCCAAAGCATTCTCAACCATGCCCTTACTGACAGAAGGCACTTCAAATTGATAACCATCATTCGTTGTCACTTCTACTGCTTTTTTCACAGGTTTGATTTGTGTCGTATAAATGTCTGCTGAATTATCTTCAGTACTATAACGATATACATGTTTAGTATGAGTTGATGCAGCTTGTTTCAGCTCATTTTGATGGAGTGTGTCACCATTATAAATCGCGATACCGTCTTGATTTAATCCCGCAAAAATCCTTGATTTGAAAGCTACAATTTCTTCCGTTGAACCAATAGTGGATAGATGTGCAGAGCCGATTCCTGTGACAATCGCAATTTGTGGTTTCAATACTTCAGCCATATTTCCACGATTATTCAATGCATTTAAAGACGTTTCAAAAACTGCAATATCTGGATTAGACGCTAATTTACACATATGCAAATAAATGGCACTACGTGTATTACTGTTCCCTCTATTTTGTTGGACTTTATAAGGTTGTAATGCCGCACTTAACATTAAGCGTGTCGAGCTTTTACCCATGGAGCCTGTCAACGCAATGACTGGATTATGATAATGTTTTCGAATATGTAAGGCTAATATTTTCATAGCTTTGATCGCATTTCTCACTACAATTTGCGGGATTTGATGTGCTAAATCTTCTACATAGGTTTCAGTAATAATCAAACCAATCTTTGAAACATCTTTTGGGATTTGCGCATTACCATCTTTCATCACTTTTGATTTCTTTAAATATTGTTTCCATGATGCTTCACTGATAGAGATGAATGCGGTTGATTCTGACTTAACATGCAGCATTTGATATTCAAAATCATCAATAGGATTTTGTTCCTTTCCTTGTGCATCAAGTAGTTCTGTATCTAAGATTTGTGCAATCGTTTCTAATGTATACATGATGACCTCCAAAAAGTAATAGTTTTGCATTGCTTCAACCTTATGGTTTATTGTATAGATAATCTTAACAATTTACAGGAGGCTTTCAGCAATGACCACAGAGAAAGATAAAAGTCTAGATGAGATTAATCAGGAAATAGAAGAAGAATTGAGAAACTATGATCCTGATAAAGAGGAAAAACCAAAGAGAAGTGTACTCTTTACCAAACCCAGACTCATCGTTCTATTAGTTGTTTTAGGACTTGCGCTGTACAGATTACTTCACTTCTTTTTCTAATTATCGGTAGGTGTAAATAATTAACGTTACTATATCATATTCAAAGTCCATGTGTGTGTCGTGCAACTGGAAGTCTGTGTATGTATTCCTTACTTCCAGCGTTGCCACATGTTTAATAGGTTGCCAATTTTTTAAGTTATATGCCACCTAATAAACATTTATATTACTGACGTTATTCTCACTTTAACTTTTCTAAATCTACTAAAAGTATGATACGCTCAATAAAACTTACCTCTTAATAAAGGATGGCGTCATTTATGAAAGTACTGTACCACGCAATGTCCATTTTAATTTTATCTGTCTTTTTATTCGGCTTATTCAGCCTGACCGATTTATTTTATACCCATCATCTCGCAAGTTTATTATTAAATGTGGATTTTGTGCCAGGCTTTTTTGATGTGAGCTTTGGGCTTAAATTCATCTTACATATTGTCTTTACCACAATGATATATGTCGTCTTTCAAGCCATCCGGGACTCTTACGTCTATCCAGCAGGTATTCTGATTATTATCGTATTATTTGCCGTTATCTATCCTTCACTTATTACTTGGTCTATTAACCCAATCTACCAATTTCACTGGATTGATTATATTGTTTGGATGATAGGTCACACTATCTTCATCTTCTTAGTCGTTTTCATTCTGCGCTTTGAGAAAAATTTATGGTATTAGAATCAATAATTTCATTTTAAATGAAAATAAGCCGCCTCTGTATGAGACGGCTTAAATATTGATTGAATTAGTATTTATATGGATCTTCTTCTCTTGTACGTTCATGTGAACGTTCTTGTGCGAATTCATTCGCTTTATCATAGTTATAGTAACCATCTTGAGTTAATGAAGCTGCTTTTGGTTTTCTGCTGAATAACATGATAGATGCGATAATCCAAAGAATCGCTGAAATCCAGTTACATAGTAATGCCACGATACCTGCGATTAATAATAAGATAGCTGCTGCTTTTGCTTTCTTGCTAATAAAGATTCCGCCGACAATAGCTAAAATCACCGCAATCACATTAGCCACTAATACGAAAGTACCGAGTACTTGCATACCTGAAGCTACTTGTGAGATTTCTTCATACGTTAAGCTGGCATCACTTTGCTGCATACCTGCTACAAAGTCATCACTTTGCATTAATGGAACCATTAAAGCCACAAATAATACGATTAACGCACCGATTCCGACACCAATCCATGTTAAGACATGCTCACCTGTTCGTTTGATCATATAAAACCCTCCCCCTATCTCTTTAGTATTGTTAAAAATTTTATAAGCTTACAATTATCATTAGTATACTAATACATGAGTTATACGTCCATAGTCTACTTAAAATCTTCAACATCTTTTACATTTTCAATAAATACAAATGTTTGTTTCTTAAAATTCTTTTTTAAATTACAGTACTTCACTGATTTAAAGTAACGTATCGCTATGATTCATTAAACGGTTATATTCTTCTAAATATACTTTTTCAGCTTCAGAACCACGTGCAGCTGAATTCATCGCACGATGCCATAGTGGATAAATCGGTTGTGGCTGTGTTAAATCCGTAATCATTTGGTGTTCTTCTTTTGTAAGTTTCAGATTATAAGATGCAATATTCTCTTTCAGTTGTGCTTGATTACGTGCAGCTAAGACAATTGAATCCACGTTTGGACGTTCTCTCAACCAAGCTAAAATCACTTGTGGCACTGTCGCATTGTGTGCGTGTGCTATTTCTTGTACAAGTTCAATTAAACGATAGAACAACTCATGATCTTTTACATAAGGCTCAGCCCATCCATCACCTTGACGGGTATTGGGTTCGCCTTTTTTATCACGGGTAATCTTGCCTGTAAGTAATCCTTCACCTAAAGGCGACCAGATACTATTGCCGACACCTAATTCTGTACCTGCAGGCAACAATTCATATTCCGCTTCTCTTGATTCAGGCGTGTAATAGATTTGTTGCGCAATCGGCGGTGCCATATTATTTTCTACCGCCAGTGTATAGGTCTTGGCTAAATTCCAACCACTATAGTTAGATACACCCCAATAACGAATTTTACCTTTACGAATTAAATCATTCATCGTTTGAATCGTTTCTTCTACAGGCACTTGTCCATCCCATGTATGAATGTAATATAAATCAACATAATCTGTACCTAAACGTTTTAAAGAATGGTCAATCGAACGCTCTATATTCAAACGAGATGCACCGACATTATTTGCGATATCGTTGTATGGGAATCCTGTTTTGGTACTGATGACCATTTCATCTCTGTGATGTCTGATTGCTTTTCCTAACGCAATTTCTGCATCACCTTTAGCATAAAGGTTTGCTGTATCAAATTGGTTAATACCTTGCTCTAAAGCATAGTCTATAAAGTATGCCGCTTCTTTCTCTGTTACACCACCCGCATTTTCAAAACCATTCGTTGCGGAGAATGGAACAGAACCTAACGCATATTTCGAAACGACTAATCCTGAATTACCAAGTGTTGTATAATCCATAATCTGTCTCCTCCTTTAATACTTAATAATGTAATTCCCTTTAAAGAAGAATTTTAAATGCTATAAGCTTAAAATCTATAATAAAATTAGGCAGTGTACGATAATTAAAAAAGAATTACGCTTAATATGTTTCACGTTCTATACGTGGGGTAACACATAACTGTACTTAATTTTTAAGGAGGAATTTGATTATGAACTTTGATGATATTAAGAAAAAAGGTCAAGATCACTTAAACGAACATAAAGATGAGTATATTGAAAAAGGTAAAGAATTCGCTAAAGATCAATTAGGCGGAGATAAGAAAGATAACAAAGACGATAAAAAAGAAGACAAGAAATAATAAACTGGATTAACAACCCTACTTTAACTATAGATAGACTGCTTTCAATAGAAAGTGGTCTATTTTTTATAAGCATGATAACTTTTACTTATGTTAAACATCATGAATCATCATTATTATTAAAGTATATTGAGGCGTATAATGAGGTCATCTATCAAATTTCAGGGGTGAATGCCATGTCACAACACGCACATCGTCAGTTATTACTTGGGATGGCATCATTATTTATTGTAATGGCCATCGGTCGATTTGCCTATACACCTATCTTACCGTTTATGCAGCAAGCAGAACACATGGATGGTAAAGGGGCTGGCTTACTTGCGACGATTAATTATCTCGGTTATTTAATCGGTGCGATTATTCCGATGTTTTGGATTATTAAAAGTAAAGTCGTCGATGTGAAAATTTATTTAGTATTAAACGTGCTTTCTACAATTTTTATGGGGTTTACCTCAAATTTCATTTTATGGTCCATATTGCGTTTAATCGCAGGACTCACAAGCGGAACAGTCTTTGTCTTAGCCTCTAACGTCGTATTAGAAGCATTAAGACAAGCACATAAAGAAGGTATTTCAGGTTTACTCTATAGCGCTGTTGGTATCGGACTCTTTTCAAGCAGTATTTTTGTCTTCTTCTACACAGACCTCAACTCATGGAAAATGACTTGGATTATCCTTGGTCTCTTTTCATTAGCGTTAAGTTTATTGGTTATTTTCTTTATGCGAGAAAACCCAGATATTAATGCTGAAGCGCATCATAAAGCGACTTCTAAGACACCCTTCCGTCTCAATAAAACATTTATGCGCTGGTTCTCTATTGCTTATTTCTGTGAAGGTGCAGGCTATATTATTACCGGAACTTTCTTAGTCGCAATCATTAAATCAATCCCTGCTTTCTCTGAATATGCAGCACTCAGTTGGATGTTTGTCGGCTTAGGGGCTATCCCTTCTACAGTAGTATGGTCAATGATTGCGGAGAAAATGGATTATAGTAAAGCAACTTATATGGCATTTGGTCTACAAATCATCAGTGTCGCTTTACCAGTGTTTTCACACCATATTGTCAGCTTAATCATCAGCTCGTTAATTTTCGGCAGTACATTCTTAGGTCTAACAACACTCTTCATGTCTAAGGGGCAAATGT
Source organism: Staphylococcus simulans (assembly GCF_002902285.1). Lineage (GTDB taxonomy): Bacteria > Bacillota > Bacilli > Staphylococcales > Staphylococcaceae > Staphylococcus > Staphylococcus simulans. The sequence continues at coordinate 8,911 of NZ_PPRU01000017.1, forward strand.
TGATGCTTCAGACAGGCGGTAAGTCTAACTTTATCGCTACATTAACTGTTATTTACAGTATCGGCCAAATGATTGCGCCGTTTGTGTCAGGCTATCTTATTGGTGATTCCGGCAATTATAATGCAGCATTGTTATTTGCGACAGCTATTTTAATTATCGGTCTTATCAGCAGCTGGATCAGTTACCGTGCATTAAATAAAGAAGCGATTCAATAAGTAAAGTTTTGTCTGGTTATCAAAAGGGAATGTAACTACTAACAAAGGAGGATGTTACAATGCCTTTTGTAAAACAAAGAATGAAAGAAGATTTAACTGAAGACCCACGTATTAGTGAAGACAGCTTCACAACAGACCAAGAACTTCAAAACAGAGCGTTTGAACGTTTAGGTAAAGACATCGTCATTATTGAAGTATTATCTATTATGAACATTGTCTTTGCGGTCTTTTCATTTTCATTACTTGGTCTATTATTACGAGAACGAAGCAAATAATCATTGAAACTTGAAAAACCTGTGCCATCACACGATAGCACAGGTTTTTAATTATGCATTGTTTATTTAATCAAATCTTCTAAGTCATGCGGATAGTTTGTGACAACTTCTGTTCCTTCTTTTTTCAAGATAACCGTATCAGAATGTCTGAAGCCGCCGACACCTGGAATATAAATACCTGGTTCTACACAAAAGACCATGCCTTCTTTTAACTCTAGCTCATTATCAAAGCGCAATGAGGGTTCTTCATGTTGTCCAATACCTATACCATGACCTGTTCTATGGCTGATATAGTCACCATAACCTTCCGCTTCAAGAATTGTTCTTGCGACTTGATCGACCGCATTTGCGGTTACACCCACTTCAATAAAGTCTAACGCAGCTTTATGCGCTTCAACCATCGCTTCAAATGCATGGCGCTGTTCATCAGTCGGCTCGCCAACAAAGAAAGTACGTTCACATTCTGCACGATATCCATTCAACTCTAATTGACGGCTATGTACAATCACATCACCTTGTTGAATTTGTTTCGTATTAGAGAATGTATGTGGCATTGTAGAACGTTTGATACCTGAAGGTGACATTACAAAAAATCCAAATTCCGCATCTGGATAATTTTGAGAAATCGTGTCGAATAAATAACTGTTTCCAAAGTTATCAATATCCATTTCAGTCAAACCTGCTTTCGCATGTTCAATCGTTTGCGCCACGGCTTGACTGACAATTTCTCCACTCTCTCTAATAGCTTGTTGTTCATCTTCATATTTATAAGTTCGTTGTTCTACTAATGCTTGACCGATATCTTTCACTTTAAAGTTATGACTCACAATATCTAAATAAAATTGTGTGGGTAAGAAGCCTGTTTCAATCCCAATCGTTGAGACATTTTGATATTTTTCTAATAAGTCATTAAAGACTGTTTGATAATGTGTCGGAACATCATCTGTGACTGGAATTTCAGTATACGTATAGATATCTTGAATACCCGTTTTATCTCTGAAATGCGCTTCTTCTAGTTTCGGCGCAATTACTTCAATGTTTTCCTGGGAAATAAATAAAATAATTGGACGCGAATAAATGACAGCTTTAAAGCCAGTAAAATACATTTGATTCTCAAAATTCATTACAATACTTAAATCGATGTCTTGTTGTTTCATCGTTTCTCTAAACGCATCAAGACGTTGTTTCAAGTTCACGTTGGTTGCCTCCTTTAGAAGTAAATAATGTCACAACTACTAACACAATAATCGCCAGCGGCACAGAAATTAACGCAGAGTTAATACCTGTACTTTGAACAAAACCAAGTTCCCAAATCAGTGTTGTTACTAAACCGACTGCCATTGAAGCAAGGCCTCCTGCTTTCGTGACTTTCGGATAAATAAACACTGCTAATAATGCCGGTGTAATTCCTGCACCGTATACGGTATAAGCGTACATTTGAACAGATAACACTGATGGGAAGTACATTGTTAATAAGAATGCGATCACACCTAAAATCGGTACAAGAATTCTTGTCATCAATAACATCTTATTTTCATGCTTATACTTAAAGTTATCCCCGAACAAGTCATAAATGACACTTGTCGCAGCAGATAATAAATATGAATTTCCTGTAGTAGTAATAAACGCAGTAAGTGCTGCAATGAGCACACCGCCAATCACAATCGGCAATTGACTCGTTAACGCAATCAAAGCCATTCCTGGTTCAATTTTCGGGAAAATCGAACGAGAAATAAATGCGAGTAACGAAATAAGTGGTGTCACGATTAACAAACCGACAATCCAACCAATCGTACCGATACGTGTCACTTTATTATCACGAGATGACGCCAGTCGTTGATAAATATTCTGATCACCTAATAGTAAGAACAACATTGGAATATAGAAACCTAAAATTTGAACAATAGTTAATGTTCCCATTGGTTTCAAATGTGTTTTCGGTACATTCGACAAAATAGTATCCCAGCCGCCACCGACCGCAATTGCGACAGGTACTGCGATAATCAACGCAATTGTAATTAAGAATGCACTTAACGCATCTGTTGGTGCGACTGACATCAAACCGCCCATAGTCGCAAGTAAAATAATAATCACTGCCGCAATAATAGTACCGAGTTCTACTGAAATACCTGTTGAAACATGCAATACATAGCCAAGTCCTTGATATTGATACGAGACAATCCCTACAAACGCCAAAATGATAATGACTGCCGCAAAGTAACTTGCGACCTTTCCATATTTCATCTCTAATATCTCAGCTACAGTATATTTTCCATAGTTTCTGACTTTCGAACTAATAATAAAAATTGTCCCTATTCCGATGATACTCGGAATCGCATAGCCGACTGCCGGCCATAATCCAAAACTATAAGCCAGCGAGTTTTGGCCGCCTGTGACAGAACCACTACCAACCCATGTCGCAAGTAATGTCCCCATTAATACGACTGGCCCGAGTGATTTACCTGCGAGAATAAAGTCCTCATTACTCTCTACTTTCTTTGAATACACAAAACCTAATGCAACCATCAATACCCCATAACCAATGACGAACCAAATTAAAATTGGTTCAGCAAAAAATCCCATAATATTCCCCCCTGTATATAAAAAACTAACCGTTTTTCAACGATTAGCTTAAGAATAAAGATTAATTTTAGCACAAAATTAAAACAATAGTAACAACAATCTAATTATTCTGATATTTTAAGGAAGAATACGTCTAAAAATACAATTTATAGTTTCGTAATTTTACCGATTTGTGCTGCTTGAGCGCATTCTAAGGTCTTTGTATATTCAATCGTTTCAACTTCCACATCTTCGTGTAAGATAATATGATCTCCACGAATGACTTTCGCTTTAACACGGTCGACTTCTATACGATCCCCTTCAATAACCTCAGCAGTTAAGTATGCAGAATCTGACTGAGAAGTCATGACAGTTATAAACTTAAACTTCTTCTTTTCCCCATCATGTTTGCGTATGTGAATCACATTGCCCCCAATTTCGCGAACATAACTATCTTGTCGAACATGTACGTCAACAGTATCTGCATTCAACATTCCTTCTACTTTAACTTGACCATCGATTTCAAGTTCATCTACTTCGCAATTACCTTCTGTTTCAAGTACCCCGAGAAGTTTCAATCTTTTACCATTTAAATGACCTTTGACATCAACAGTTCCTGTCACTTTAAGTAATTCAAATGTTAAATCTTCTTCTACTTCAACTTCACCAATAATAGAAGCTGTTGTTACATGTACATTTTTACGACCAGTGAAATTACCTATCAGTTTGATTTTATTTACATTGACTTGGTCTGATGCGGTAATTTCACCCGTCATTTTAATGTTATTAACACTGGTTTCAAATGGAAATTGAACTTCTCCCAATAAAGTAATCGCGTCATATTCACTGTCTTCTAATTGCTTCTTACCCATGCCTTTGATGGACTGACTCATGATGTTTACACTTCTTTCTTAAATAGGTTTTGGATGTTGATTGTTTCTAAGACTCTTACGCTGTCATCGATTTTAATCGGCGTATTTTGTTCAACCAGCAAATAAAACGTGATTCCGAATTTACGACAGATATATAATTCTGCTTCTTTATCATTTTCACTATATTCTAGTAAAAACGCCTGTAAATCTTGTGCTTCTTCCATTGAGACAATACTGCGTGTTACCACTTCATCTAAAATGGTACCCACATAAACCGCTTGATCTTGCGGATATTGTTCTAACAAGACTTTACCGACTTCGCGATAAAAGAAACCTGCCCATGATTGAATCAAAGTGTCATTATCTTTGTATTCAATTTCTGGTTCATAACCGTCATCTGCGAACATTTTGACCATATCATCTAAGACATAGTCATGTTTATAACGTTGAATATCTTCGATTCTTTTAATGACTTTGGCTTTAGGTAAGAACGTTTCTTGACCTGTAAAAGTAGATTTACGAATGAACCATTCATCTGGAATTAAGTGTTTACGTTTCCAACGATACAATTGGCCGTAAGTAATGCCACATTCTGTTAATAAGTCTTTTTTGCTGATTAATTGTTCTTTCATAATTATCCTCCTAATCATAATGTAACATAACACTGTTACATGTACGAGTGTTTTCGCTATTTTCCCATAAAAAATAACCTGACCTAGACGGATGCATACGCAAACTGGCTGGATCAGGTTCCTTTTTAGCTAACTATTGTTTCCTTCTACCTTTAAATATCTCGAGTATGATTAATACGATACATACCACCATAACTATCGTGATGAGTACAGCCACGATATAGTTTAGTCCTATGGTTGATGCGACTATCATTTCAATCAATGCTAACAAGCACATTAACGCAATCAGCAGCGATATTTTCACCAAGTTCATCGTTTCACCCCATCTATTTCTCTTAGGTATTTGCTTCTATTATGCCCGATAACGCGATTATCCTCAAAGCAAAAACTTAAGGTTTGCGTGTTTTGTCAAAAGTTGGGGTAAATTTATACAAAGAAACATAAAACTTTCTTTATGTTAATGGAACGGTTATGATATAGGTATAAAAAATATACTAGATAAATAGGAGGGATAGTATGACGCTGATTACAGGACATCATCATATCTCAATGTACACAAAAGATGCGCGTGAAAATAAACAATTTTATACAGAAGTCTTAGGTTTACGCCTAATTGAAAAATCTGTGAACCAAGATAATCCATCGATGTACCACTTATTCTATGGGGATGAAACAGGTGCACCAGGTACTTTGTTAACTTTCTTTGAAATGAAAATGTTAGGAAAACATCATTCAGGTACTAATAGTATTGAACGTTTAGTATTACTCGTACCTGATAAAGCAGCATTAGATTATTTCAAAGAACGTCTGGACGAGAATCAAGTTGAAACAGAAGCTATCACATACCTTAGACAACAAGCATTAGCTTTTGAAGATTCTGACGGCTTAAAACTAATGCTCATGGTCAATGGTGACAACGCAGTTCCTAACGCTTGGCATGCGAATCCTTATACAGATGTACCTCAAGAATTTCAAATTTTAGGAATGGGACCTGTAGAATTACATTTACGCAATTTACAACCTACTATCGACTTTCTAACCAACACATTAGGTTATCACGCACACTTTGGCGATGATAATGTCTATACATTAAATCCTAATGGACGTTATACAGACTTTGTCTTAGTTGAAGAACAAGGTGAAAGTGTAAAACCTGGACGTGGTTATGTACATCATATTGCAGTGAGTGTGCCAACTGATGAAGCTTTAGAAACATTATTAGATAAATTAGAACAATTGCCTGGCAGTACTTCAGGTATTATTGACCGTTATTTCTTTAAATCTATCTACTATCGTAACAACAAAATTTTATATGAATTCGCGACAGAAGCACCTGGTTTTACGGTCAACACAGACGTTAAAAATCTAGGCAGCAAACTCGCATTACCTGACTTCTTAGAACACAAACGTGAACAAATTGAAAACCAGTTAGAAGAAATTTAAGTTAGAAAATCTAAAGATTATATGTAATATTCGCCAACTGGAATCAAGATAAAACTGCATTAAAATGAAGCGCTGGGGCGTCATATCTCAGCGCTTCTTTACACTTACCTCAAACACACTAACCCTTGTCATTACAGGAGTTTTAAGACATACCTAAGACTAACCTTTTAGTAAGACGTCATGATACTCTGGTGTCTCTTCTAATACTTGTTTAGCGAATGGGCAAGTGGCTAAAATTTTAATATCATTTTCTCGTGCATAATTTACACCCGCTTCAACTAACTGCTTCGCAATACCTTGTCCACGTAAACTTTCACCTACACCTGTATGATCGATAATAATTTTATCTTTGCCTGTCGGTACATATGTCATTTCTGCATCTGGATTTTCTTCTGAATCACCTACATAGAATTTATTGTGTCCGTGTTTAATCTCTGCCATACTATCTCCTCACTTTCAAATAAGTTGGTATAAAAGTTATACCACTAACTTCTCTTTCTAAACACAACGAATGATTTAACAATGACAAATATCTACTTAATCTCTATTCGTTTTAATATTGTAACGTTCATTTAATATAAAAAGAGTGGAAAAGCGTAAGGCAATTCTATAAACTTAGAATGAAGATATACACCAAGCACCAAGATAAAACTATAGATATAGGGAGCCAACATCATGTTTCAAGCTATCAAACGTATTCTAGCAGTCGTTGTCACTGCATTGCTTGTGACAGCTGTCATTGTCACTGGAATGATTGCTTATGATAAATATAAGCATCACAGCAGCGATCAAGTAGATGCTGCGAAATACTATGAAAATAAAGAAAAACAAAAAGAGAAGAAAACTGAGAAAAAAGAGAAAAAAGAACATAAGCAAGAAGCGCCAGAAGAACCTGTGGTAGAGGAACAAGTACATCATGAGGTCCAACAATCAACTGTACATATCTATCAAGCACCTCAACCTGAAGAAAAACCTGAACCTAAACAAGAAAAAGAAGAAACAAAAGAATATAAACCTGGCGAAGGTGGCGGGTCACATCCAGAATCAAAACCACAACCCCAACAAGCACAATCGAAACCGCAACCAGAGCCACAACCTGTTCAACAACAAAAACCAGCCCAACCTGCGCATCAACCACAAGGGCAAGGACATTAATCTCAATAGAGAGGACTCAAAAGGTTCTCTCTATTTTGTTATCTTTTCAAATCATCTACATTTCACTCTGTTTCTTAATCATATAAGCAGTGCTATACTTTGAACATACAAAGAGAGAGAATAGGCAGGCTACATATATGTTTAAATCCATGATTCAAAACGTACCTGCCGCGATTTGCGGTTTAGCTTTAGGTACATTTACTTTTAGTCACATTTTATTTCAAATCCACTTAGCTTGGCTAGGTTTATTAGCAACTACTCTAGGTAGTATTTGCCTGGTTTTATTTTTTATTAAGTTGATACGCTTTCCAAAAGCATTAGGCTTAGAATTAAAGGACAGTAATACTTTTGCGATTATGCCTGCATTACCTATGGGGTTCATGACACTCGCTTCAATTTTAAAATCACAATTCCATATTAATAACCTAATACTCACAAGTTTCTGGATAGGTGCTGTATTACTACATATTATTTTAATGATTTGGTTTATCGTTTATTTCATTATAAAACACCGCACATATCCAAATACGAGTTGGTTTGTGATGTTTGTCGGTATCGGCGTGATTGGTGAGACGGCTTCATCGTTTTACGCTAAAATCGGTATCTTTGCGATAGATTTCAGTTCAGTCTTATTCTGGATTCTTTTAGCGTTTATTTTACTTGAAAGAATGTGGCATTATTATCCGAAAGATCAATTACCGATGGCAGTCATTATTAGTGCACCTGCATCATTATGTTTAAATGCATATTTATCTTATACTGAAAGTTTATCAGTCAGCTATATTCTGTTTTATTTCGTCATTGCGCAATTTCTATTTGTGTTCTCAGTTATCTTCTTGCCTCAAATCATTGAGAAACGATTCAAACCCGCATATGCTGCACTGACTTTCCCGTGGGCTGTTACTGCTGCCTCAACGTATCATCTTTATACACAATTAGACCTCCCTGGTATTTCCCAGGAAATGCTTGGAATCCTTGCGATGATTGAAATCACCTTTGCGGGATGTGTCATCGTGTGGGTCTATTTCCGTTATACAAAACACATCTTTAACGCATAAAACAAGCGCGCTAGTCCTCAGACTAACGCGCCTCTTTTATACACTCATTATTATTTATTTACCAAAATATCTTTGTCATCTGTATTTTCAATAAATGCTTTTGCGAACCAGCATTGTGCATCAATTTTTAAGTTATTTTCTTTCGCATACTCTAAACCGGCATGGACTAATTGATTACCTACACCTTGTCCACGTAAGCTTGGATCTACACCTGTATGCGTAATCGTCATCACATCGTCGTTCATTGTATAATCCATTTCTGCATCTGGTTTCGTTTCATCACCAACATAAAATTTATTGTTGCCATGTTTAATCTCTGCCATGTATCTCACCTCATTTAAAGTTCTATATATAGTTATTATACCCGTTTGTGTGAAAAACAAATGTAGTGAAGCTCTACAAGGTGATAGCCGCCTTAAATAAAACTGGAACTAACTCTAATTCTTTTAGCTTTGATTTTTCGAATGGACTAATGACAGGCTCATCTTGATAAATACCAGTTACCACATAGACCCAATAATTTTCATGCTTTTCCATAGTTTCTAGTTCGTTTCTGGTTAAATAAAAATCCGCATTATTTATGCTTGTAGTTGTCTTAACTTCTATATAACGAGGATCTCCATTCTCTTCAAAAGACATGATATCATAACCCTCACCATCATTATCTTTTGAAACATGCTCAATACTCTCTCTGTGTTGACTGTTTTTCAATCTGTCCTTTTCATATTGCATCACTTTTCTTTCGCCGGTTTCACCTATTAAAGAACGCCTCTGATTAATACTGTCATAATCTGGTTTATACGGCGCAGCGTTCTTACCTGTTCTTATTGGACTTCGATTTTGTATTTGTGGATTTTCATTCACCTTATAACTAGATTTCAAATGTTCTAAACATTTTTCTTGCACACCTTCATTTATGATTCCACCATCTATCCAGACTTTATTACTATTATCTTTTTCTTTCCTAGGTTTACCAAAATAATAATACAGAAACTTTGTAAATACTGCAGGAGACATTTTATCGAGTAATTCATATGAACTTTTCCATTTCAGTAGCGCATCTTGCTTTTGACCTAGACCTTTCATATTTTCAATGGAAATACCGTTTTTCTTTAAATAATAATCATATAAAAACTCAGAAAACATTGGAAGAAACCTATCCGGATAAAATAAGTATAATGATTTATATTTCAGTGTTGTTGAGCCAGGTTCTTTTTCTATTTCTTCAAAGCTCATATGGTCTCCATGATTTCTAAGTTTTAATAATAAATCTTTCACCAGTTCAATAGGTTCGTAGCCAGATTGTTCAAACCATTTAGTCCACTTCAATTTATTTTCCTTTTTACTGAACCAAACACCATGTTTAGTTACCGCTCCGCCTTTAATTGATCCTATACTATGCAGTTTATACTCCAGCCAATAGCTATAAGCATTATAATTATCTTTTCCCAATACATAATCTTCATAAGTTAAACGCTCTAATTTTTCTTTCGTAAACTCTTTATTAAAGACTTCAATCATCTGCTGTTTTTGTTTAAGATCTTCATGATCTTCCATAAGGAACTTTGCGATATAACTATCAATATTCATACAATTGCTCCTTTGTTTAGAATTTTGGTGTTCATAGTTATATTAGCCATCCATATCGTTCATAACCATTAATCGAATTTAAGTTCACAAACAAACTTATTGCATATTTACAATGATTTGTTAAGCTATTACAATGGAAAATAATGCTTATCGGTAAAAAATAGGTCTAATGCATCATTTAGGTTTTAGCTTTTTCCTTTATAATGAGAAATAGATAGAAAGATTGAGGAGTATCATAATATGGATTATAGAGTATTGTTATATTATAAATATGTCACTATAGATGACCCAGAAACGTATGCGGCAGAACACTTAGAGTTCTGTAAAGCACACAATTTAAAAGGCCGTATTTTAGTCTCTACTGAAGGGATTAATGGTACGTTATCAGGAACAAAAGAAGACACAGACGCTTATATTGCACATATGCGTGCAGATGAACGCTTCAAAGATATCACATTCAAGATTGATGAAGCAGAAGGCCATGCATTCAAGAAAATGCATGTACGTCCAAGACATGAAATCGTAGCACTTGATTTAGAACATGATATTGATCCACGTGAGACAACAGGTAAATATTTATCACCTAAAGAATTCAGAGAAGCATTAGATGATGAAGACACTATCGTCTTAGACGCACGTAATGACTATGAGTTTGATTTAGGTCATTTCCGTGGCGCGGTTCGTCCAAACATTACACGTTTCCGTGATTTACCACAATGGATCAGAGACAATAAAGATATGTTCATGGATAAGAAGATTGTCACTTATTGTACAGGCGGTATCCGTTGTGAAAAATTCTCAGGCTTCTTACTTAAAGAAGGCTTTGAAGATGTTGCACAATTAGAAGGCGGTATCGCAACGTACGGTAAAGACCCTGAAACACAAGGTGAATTATGGGACGGTAAAATGTACGTCTTCGATGAACGTATCAGTGTAGATGTTAACCAAGTAGAAAAAACAGTGATTGGTAAAGAATGGTTCGATGGTACACCATGCGAACGTTATATCAACTGCAGCAACCCTGAATGTAATAAACAAATCTTAGTATCAGAAGAAAACGAACACCGTTATTTAGGTGCTTGCTGTAAAGAATGTGCAGAGCACGAACGTAATCGCTATGTAGCGAAACACAATCTCAGTGATGAGGAAAAAGAACGCCGTTTAGAAAACTTTAAAGAAACGGTCCACCAATAATTATTCAAAACGCGATGGGTATTCAGTACCCATCTTTTTTATGTCTATATTTAAATTGTGTCATAATATAGATGAAAATAAAAAGCGCCGTGCTGGTACACGATGCTTTAGAGACCGTTTCAAAGACGGTGACACATTGAAGGTTAAAAAATAAACCATCTGACTTGTCAAAGTTTGTAGATGGTTTATTTTTTTATTAGAAATGTACAAAAAGATAAATATTACCATAACACTCGTATTTCTTTCTTATCCTTCAACCTAAACAAAATTGCGGTATATGTAACTAAACACATTATTTGAATGGAAAAGAAATAAGACAGTAAGGTTTGTTTAAAATCTTCTGTTAATGCATAAGTAAGTAAACGATTCATGATAATTATGATACTAAATAACAATAATACATAACCATTCATCACACGTTCTTTTTGGTAGGGAACTGACTCTTTATACTGTGCGCCATTTTAAGTCACCTTCCTTACGTTCATCACTCTATCATAAGGTAACGCAATGGCGTTTAAAATTTCCTAAATGTATATAAATATTGCTTAAGTGTCTAAAGTGAATACATTATTTTAGTACAACTTAAAAACCCGCACCCTTCGAAGAGTACGGGTTGAACTAATCTATTTAAGACACCTTGTTAGACTGCCGCATCTCGCTGTGACACGACTGGATGATCTAACTCAAATTTCACACCTGCTGTCACTTTCTTGTATTGATAAATGAAATAAGCAATCCAAATTAATGTTAATACAGCACCTAAATAATAGCTAAGTGTTAAATTTAAACCGAAACCAATTTTCTGACTTAAGATATAGACAAAGATATTCCAAGTCATGAATGTCGCAGGTACAGCTGCTACCCAGAAGTTCTTCTTAGCTAGCAATAGATACATTGCGCCGACCCATAATGCAACCACTGCTGTTGTTTGGTTTGCCCATGAGAAGTAGCGCCATAGAATTGTGAAATCAATTTGTGTTAAGCCGAAACTGATAATAAACAGCGGTGCTGCAACGATAATACGTTTAACTAGAGAACGTTGATTGACATTCAAGTAATCCGCAATAATCATACGTGCACTTCTAAATGATGTATCACCACTTGTGATAGGCAAGACAATCACACCTAACACCGCAATTGTACCTAAAACAGAACCAAGCAATAAGTGAGATGCCTCACTCACAACAAGTGCTGCTTCCCCTTTCGCAAGCACTCCTTGCAAGCCTTGATAACCATTAAATAAACTCATACCTGCCGCTGCCCAGATCATCGCGATAACTCCTTCTGCAACCATCATGCCATAGAAGATAAAGCGGCCATTCTTTTCATTGTTCGCAGTACGTGAAATAATCGGTGTTTGTGTCGCATGGAAACCTGATAATGCGCCACATGTAATCGTAAAGAATAACAGCGGGAAAATCGGTGCGCCATCAGGGTGCATATTTTTTAAACTTAACTCTGGAATCGGTGCGCCTGTTTGAATTAAACGAAAGCCCATTGCGACCGCACTGATTAACAATAACGCTCCAAAGACTGGATAAACACGTCCAATAATTTTATCAATCGGCAAAATCGTTGAAAGAATGTAGTAAACAAAAATAACAAAGATAATAATACCTAACGCAATACGACCGTCCATCATGTTATGAAGCAATAACGCTGGACTCGTCACAAATACTGTCCCCGTAAGCAGTAACAATAAAATCGAGAAGATATTAACGAAGTGCTTCATGACCTTCCCTAAGAATTTACTCGCAAGTTCAGGCAGATGTGCCCCTTTGTTTCGAATAGAAATCATACCTGTTAAATAATCATGAACGGCTCCTGCGAAAATACATCCTAAAACAATCCATAAAAATGCGACCGGTCCATACAATGCTCCCATAATTGGTCCGAAGATTGGACCTACTCCAGCAATATTCAGTAATTGAATTAACGAGTTAGACGATGTCTTCATCGGCACAAAATCTACATTATCTCTTTGATGATGTGCTGGTGTCGGTCTTCCTGTTTTCGGTCCAAACATCTTATCAATGTACTTACCATAAGTGAAATAACCAATAACTAGTAAAATGATTGAAACAATAAACGTAATCATTTCACAATCCCCCTTTTTCTATCTCTCTCCCTGTAGTTCAGATGTGACAACCTTATGAAAGCGTTTTCTTAATTGAACCACATTTCTTTATTTGTCACAAGATTGTGAAATGTTTAGCTAGAAATAGTTGTTACACACTGTTTATTATTGTGTTTATAATAAATTTATGTTATAAAATAATCGTGCTCGTACACGACTCTTTGAGACCGTTTCAAAGACGGTGACACATTGAAGGTTAAAAAATAAACCATCTGACTTGTCAAAGTTTGTAGATGGTTTATTTTTTTCTATTAGAAATGTACAAAAAGATAAATACTAGAATTGTGAACTGCAAATCACAGAACGCAATCATTATACTTATAGCTTCAAATACACTCATAAAGCATTTCCTTTCTAAATTCAGTAACTCATAAACTATTCTAGTTGTACTTCTTATGCGTGTTGTGCGATAATATAAATGTAATAAAAAAGAGCCGTGCTCGTACACGACTCTTTGAGACCGTTTCAAAGACGGTGACATAGAAAATTTTTAAAATAAGCCATTTCCTTAGTCAAAGCAGAAAGATGGCTTATTTTTTATCTCTTTTTTCAACAAGTTTCGTAATAGTAGAGACTAGATTTAGTATAAATTCACCAAATGCCAGTAGCAATACTATGACTTCAAATGTTGTCATTTAAGGCATTTCCTTTCTAAATTCAGCGATACTATAGGCATCACCTCCTTTAAATTAGATTTGCCACCATCTATTCAACTTTCTCATGCATTTATTATATTATGGTTCAATTTACTTTACATTATGACATAATAAAATTCTTTATTTTTATAGCCAAATTGCAAGTACACTTACATATAAATATACTTGCAATTTTTACAAATATTTTTATGAAGATGACAGTATATGTCTAAGTTAAATATCTGAGTAGGTGATTGTATTCACAAATCAAAAACGACGCTATTTATAAGTTTAGATAAAGAAAGGCATGCATACATATGATTTATACACTGAGCGTTATCCTTATTCCCATAGTTGTCTTAAGCTTTATTATTTACTGTACCGTTAAGCGAAAGCCTTTGTATTATGTCATTATTGCGATGATTCTACTTCAAATCTTTAAGATACTTGATAGTATTTTTATTGAACATAAGTCTGTCCTTCAGGCATTACTTCATCCTTTTGATATTTTATTATGGGTGATATTAATTGCTTATGGAATCATTCATTATCAGAATAAACAAAAAGCATAAAACGCCTCGTGATGTCGCGAAACGTTTTATGCTTTGTCTTTTTTACTTAATTTCTCACTTACCGCAATTACCAGAACCAGTATTATAATGATTAATGCTGCGAAACCTTCAATCTTTTCACTTAAAATAGGTTGGTAAACAAACTTGGTAATAAATAGGGTTAAATAACTAATTGAAAAAATAAAAGCGATGATTTTTAACGTTTTAATCATAGCTGTACTTCTCTCTTTCTCTAAGCTTTTTTGTCTGATTAAGTATGCTCTCCTAACTGATTAGATGCATTCACTTTTTATTAGAATATGTAATAGTTATTTAAATCATACAATAAATAATAGCCGCTTCACACACTCATCGTGCGAAGCGGCTATCACTTTATCTCTAAATTTTAATCTTCTTTATGTTGGTTCTCTTGTTCTTCTTGTCGCGCTTGTTCTTGCGCTTCTTGTTCTTTTTGAATTTCTTTCTCACGTTTCTCTAGTGGTATAGAGAAGTCTTTTTCATCATCAATATATGACATCTGGAAGTGTTTTGTCGGTTCTCGACGTAAGGCACCCATAATCGCAAAGATCATCAACACTAAGATGATAGAGAATGGTAAGCCTGTCACAAGTGAAGCAGTTTGTAAACTTGTTAAACCACCTGCGATAGTCATTGTGACTGAAATCGCACCGATTAATAAGCCCCAAATAACTTTATCTTTTACGTTAGGGTTATCAACCCCGCCTGTCGCCATACTTGCGACAATGTGTGTTGTAGAGTCAGCACTTGTCACAATAAAGATAAAGATTAAGGCAATGGCTAGAATACTTGTGATATCTGAAATTGGGAATTGTTTCAACAACTCGAATAATGCGACTGAATAGTCTTTATCTACAATTTTCTCGATACCTGTATTTTGTGTTAACGCAATTTTTAATGCTGTACCACCAAATCCAGCAATCCAAGTGAATGAAATTAATGGTGGAATGATTAATACACCAATGACGAATTCACGAATTGTACGTCCACGTGATACACGGGCAACGAAACCACCGATAAATGGTGACCAAGCAATGACCCATGCCCAGTAGAAGACTGTCCATTGTTGAACCCAACTGTTATCACCTGTGTATGGATTGATACGTAAACTATATTGAATGAAGTGTGTTAAGTAATCTGAAATCGCAAGTGTATAAGATTCTAACACGAATTTTAAATCACCAAAGATTAAGATGAATATCAATAAGATTGCCCCAAGTCCGATATTGATATTACTCAACCATTTAACACCTCGGTTTAAACCTGTAAGTGCTGATCCTAAGAAGATACATACCATAATGACTGTAATCGCTACTTTAGTCACATTTGTATTCGGTACATCAAAGACATGATTTAATCCACCACTGATTTGCATAATACCTAAACCGATAGATGTCGCAATCCCCATAACTGTCGCGATAATTGCGAGAATATCGATCAAGTTACGTAAAGGTCTTGGATAAGCCTCGCCAAAGACCGGTTCCATAGCTGTAGAAATTAATCCGTTACGTTTCTTACGGAATTGGAAGTACGCTACTGTTAAACCTGCCATTGCGAAGATAGACCATTGTGAGATACCCCAGTGGAAGAAGGTATAACCCATAGCTAAACGTGCAGATTCTGCAGATTGATCTTTAACACCTGGGAATGGTGCGTGTAAGAAGTGTGTCAGCGGTTCTGCTACACCCCAGAAGACAATCCCAACACCAAGTCCTGCTGAGAATAACATCCCAATCCAAGACATGAATGAGAATTCTGGTTCAGAGTCATCTGCGCCGAGTTTGAAGCGGCCGTATCGTGAAACGGCTAAAGCGATTAAGAAAATATCCAGTACGACAATAATGACTAAGAAGAGCCATCCAAATGCCCCTGCGATGACATCATACGTACTCTGCGCATATTTTCCGAATAGTTTCGGGAAAATGCCCGCAACTAATGTCGCCAGCAGGATAATCCCTACCGAAGTGAAATAAACTATATTTCTATGTTTTTCTTTCCTGGTTTTCATGTGAAATTAATAATCCCCTTCCCGCTTGTTTCATATAAGCGTTTGTTTCATTAAACCATAAACAGAACATAATCACAATTCATCATTAAAAACATTTACATCATTATTTAATTTTTATTACGAAACATTTTGAGAATTTAATATCAGCCTTACAGACACTTAAAGATGATAACCTCAAGTTTTCATTTATTTTCACATATTACAATATATATTTTATAATTTATACCCTTAGTTATTTATATAATAA
>NZ_PPRU01000018.1 GCF_002902285.1 Staphylococcus simulans
TTGTAAATATGATACAATATATTAATTGTTAAGTTTAGGTAAATATTTAATATAATCAATTCTTTAGTTTAATATTGTTAAATCTAAATTTAGTTATTGTAAATTTTCGTTCATCTTATGTCTCTAAACTATGACAGGTTCTATAATAAAGACAGAATTTACATTTGGAGGTATTTTAAAAGTGAGAAAATTAAACAAATTTTTTGCAGCTTTAGCTATTTCTACAATTTCCATCACTACTGTTCCAATTGATACATACTCAAATGCTGCACAAGCAGCACCGGCTATCGGTACGAACCAAAAAGGAGAAGTAGTATTTGATAATTCACACGGACAAACTGCAGGAGCAGCAGACTGGACGATTGATGGCGGCTTCTCAGATTATGCAAACAGTATTGTGAAACAAGGGTATAAGGTGACAGAACTGCGCGGGGAATCTAATATCACACCACAAGCCTTAAAAGGTAAAAAGATATTGGTTATTCCAGAAGCAAACATTCCTTTTAAAACCTCAGAACAAAAAGCAATGACTGATTTCACACAACAAGGAGGCAGTATTCTATTTATTTCTGATCACTATAACGCCGATCGCAACTTAAACCGAATTGATTCATCAGAAGCGATGAATGGTTATCGCAGAGGCGCATATTCAGATATGACAAAAGGTATGACGGACGGGGAACGTAAATCTAAAGCGATGCAAGATGTTCAAAGTACAGACTGGTTAGCACAAACATTTGGCGTACGCTTTAGATATAACGCTTTAAATAATTTAACAACCTCTCATATGTTACAAGGGAAAGAAGGTTTAGGAATCACAGACAATGTCAAAAGTGTCACAATGCATGCAGGTTCTACACTTGCGATTACAAATCCTGATAAAGCTAAAGGAATTGTTTTCACACCTGAGGGTCTGACTGCTAAGCAGAAATGGGGACATGCGGTAGACGAAGGTGTTTATAATGGCGGCGGTCAAGCAGAGGGACCTTATATTGCGGTTTCAAAAGTCGGAAAAGGTAAAGCAGCCTTTATTGGAGATTCTTCATTAGTAGAAGATAGTTCTCCTAAATATAAACGTGAAGATAACGGTCAAGCTAAGAAGACATATGATGGGTTTAAAGAAGCAGACAACGCACAATTGCTTAAAAATCTTACGACATGGTTAGGTAAATCAGAAAATGCAGATTCAATTACAGGATTAGGTGTTTCAAAAGATAAAGCCACTGCACTAAAAGATTTCGAGCAACCTGAAAATTCTACAGAACCGCAACAAGAGCCTTGGAATACACCACCAAGCCATTATAAGTGGTATGACCGTTCTACTTTTGCGGCAGGCAGCTTTGGTGCAAAAGAAAATAAGGATGATACTGTAAAACCAGAACAACCAGAAGACAATCAAGAGCCGGATGGCAACACATCTAATACGAAATTAAACAGCAGCGGGGTGTCTTTCGAATTACCAAGTAATTTAGAGGCGGGCAGTACATTTTCAGTTAAAGTAACATTAAAGCATCAACCGAAAAATCAAACACTCTCTAATATACGTCTAGGTATTTATGCAGAAGGCGGTCAACAATTAGGTATATTTGGAGAAAATACAACGCCAGGTTACAGTACACCGCAACAAGTGAAAACAGATAGTCAAGGCAATGCTGTATTAACATTCGAAGGTAAAACAGCTTCTGATTTTAAAGGTGACGCAAATGTAAGGTTAAAACAAGGCGATACAACGATTAAGACACAACCTATTCAAATCAATTAACGTATTTCAGGAGGAATCACAGTGACACAGATAGCTTTTTACATCGTCAGTGATGTGCATGGATATATTTTCCCGACGAATTATCAAGAAAGACAACAACAATTGCCGCTGGGTTTATTACATGCGGAACAACTCATCAATCAGGATAAAGTCAATTACCCGCTTCACGTTCTCATTGACAACGGTGACTTCTTACAAGGTTCTCCGCTGGGTCATTATCTAGCCAAAGAACTTGGTTCAGCAAAACAATTAGCGTATATTTATAACCATTTCAAATTCGATGCAGGTGTGATCGGCAACCATGAATTCAACTTCGGTATGTCGTATTTAAACCAGACACTAGAGGCACTCAATTATCCTGTATTGTCTGCTAATATTTTAAAAGATGGCGAACCGTTCACAGGCCACGGTGTACGCTATATTGAACGCGGCGGGTTGATTATCGGAATCATCGGATTAACGACACAATATATTCCTCATTGGGAACAAGCAGCACATATTGAAGGTCTTACCTTCGAAAGC
This sequence comes from Staphylococcus simulans, assembly GCF_002902285.1. GTDB lineage: Bacteria > Bacillota > Bacilli > Staphylococcales > Staphylococcaceae > Staphylococcus > Staphylococcus simulans. The sequence continues at coordinate 2,285 of NZ_PPRU01000018.1, forward strand.
GCAGCAACCGCTTTAGAACGTTGGCTGCCAGAAGTGAAAGCACATGCGGATATTATTGCGGTTTGTTATCACGGTGGTTTTGAATGTGATTTAACAACAGGCGAACCGACGGAAGACCTGACAGGAGAAAACGAAGGTTATGCGATGTTGAAGCAGTTCCATCAAGATATTGACTTACTCATCACAGGACATCAACATCGTGAAATTGCGGAAACTGTTTATGATATCCCAGTCATCCAGCCCGGTGCGAAAGGTGAGAAGGTAGGAAGAATCATCTTAGACGTTGAAAGAGGCAAAATACAAAATGCGGAAGTCAGTCTGCTTAGTAATGAAACATTAACACCTGCTTCTGATACAGAGCCTGAATTCGCACAAAAAATGGCCGCATTTGATGCGGAAGTGGATGCTTGGCTAGATGTGCCGATTGCGCGATTAGAGGAGACGATGATTGTAGATGATGCATTTGTCGCCCGCACAACACCGCATCCTTACATTAATTTCTTAAATTACATCTTAATGGATGTGAGCGGTGCTGATATTGCAGCATCTGCGTTGTTTGATTTGTCTAGTGGATTCGGAAACGAAGTGACTATGCGGGATGTCTTAAATAATTATCCATTTCCTAATACGTTCAATGTACTTGAACTGACAGGACAGGATATTAAAGATGCGATTGAATTAACCGCAGAATATTTTTCTGTCGATGATGGCCAAGTCACTGTGAACCCAGAATTCATTTATCCCAAGCCGCAACATTACAATTATGATATTTACTCAGGTATCAGTTATACCATTAAAGTCAGCAACCCTGTCGGTTCACGTGTCGTGCAATTAGATTATCAAGGGAATCCGATCCATATGAAAGAGACTTATAAGGTTGTCTTAAATAACTATCGTGCAGTAGGCGGGGGGAATTATCCGATGTTCAGTGCGGATAAAATTGTTGAAGATATTCAAACTGAAGGAGCACAACTGATTATTGATTATCTGCAAGCGCACCCAGAACTTAAGATTCCAAATGTTACTGATTTCAAAGTGGAAGTATAACTAGGTGTGTATTTATATGAATAGTACCAATTGGATTCATCCAAATAATAAAGCCGAAGAAAAGATCTAGATTTTCCTTGGCTTTGAAACACAAACGTGTATTAGAAGGTTTATTAAATAGTAAAAGGACGATTTTCATTTTGCGAAAATCGTCCTTTTGAATATTGGAACATTTATATTCTGACATTCATTTTATTGATTATTAGATTAAACTTCTTGAACGTCTACATCGATTTTTTCGATACGGTTATAAGCACCGTGGTCTACAGGACCTACGAAGTCGTTCATTTTCCAACCATTTTTAATTGCAGATGCGACGAATGCTTTTGCGTTAACAACTGCATCTTTAGGTGATTGACCGTTTGCTAGGTTGGCCGTTGTGGCTGCTGCGAACGTACAACCAGCACCATGGTTATAACTTTGTTGGAACATATCTGTTGTTAATTGATAGAATTTATCGCCGTCGTAGTATAAGTCATAAGATTTTTCTTGATCTAATGCTTTACCACCTTTGATGACTACATTTTGTGCACCTTGATCATAAATGATTTTAGCTGCCTTTTTCATATCATCGATAGATTTTAATGTGCCTAATCCAGATAACTGACCAGCTTCAAATAGGTTAGGTGTTGTAACTGTTGCTTTAGGTAATAGATATTTAATCATTGCATCTGTATTACCTGGGTTGAGTACTTCATCTTCACCTTTACAAACCATAACTGGGTCAACAACGAAGTATTTCGCACCTGACTTTTCAAATGCTTCTCCTGCACGTTTGATGACTTCTTCAGTACCTAACATACCTGTTTTGACAGCGTCTGGTCCAATAGAGATTGCTGTTTCTAATTGTTTGTTAAATACGTCGAAAGGAATTGGTGTTACATCGTGTGACCATGTTTCTTTGTCCATTGTCACGATTGCTGCTAAAGCAACCATTCCATAAGTGTCTAATTCTTGGAATGTTTTTAAATCTGCTTGCATGCCAGCTCCTGCACTTGTATCTGAGCCTGCAATTGTTAATACTTTTTTCAATGCCATATGTTCATACACTCCCTAACGTTTCTTTTACTCTATAATAACATGTTTACAAGGGTGGATTGAACTTTTTGATATATCGTGTGTTATCATAGTTTTGAGGTGATACCATGGAGTGGTCTGAAGTATTTCATGATATAACAAATCGTCATGATTTCAAAGCAATGCATGATTTTTTAGAAAAAGAATATACGACAAAAATAGTTTATCCTGATAGAGAAAATATATATCAAGCGTTTGATTTAACGCCTTTTGATAAAGTAAAGGTCGTTATCTTAGGTCAAGACCCATATCACGGCCCTAAACAAGCGCATGGACTAGCATTCTCTGTTCAGCCAGAAGGAAAGTTCCCACCTTCTTTACGCAATATGTATAAAGAACTAGAAGATGATATCGGCTGCAAGAGAACAGTATCTCACTTGCAAGATTGGGCGAAAGAAGGCGTGTTATTATTAAATACTGTCTTAACTGTGCGTAAAGGTGAAGCTCATTCACACCGTGGTATCGGTTGGGAAATCTTTACGGATGAGGTTATTAAAACCGTTTCTGAACAGCGTGACCATGTGGTCTTTATTTTGTGGGGTAAACCTGCACAACAAAAAGAGAAGTTAATAGATACGTCTAAACATGATGTGATTAAGTCAGTACATCCAAGTCCATTATCAGCGTATCGCGGTTTCTTTGGATCTAAGCCGTATTCTCAAGCGAATGCTTATTTAGAAGCACATCATCAAACACCAATAAATTGGTGTGGTGAGGAGGCTATGGATGAATAAAGAGAAGTTAATTGCGTTAATTGAACGTGAATTAGTACAAGCGGATGAAGCGGCGAGTGAAGCGGAATTTAGCAAGCATATGTATGCGATTCATACACTGACTTCACTGTATACAGATAGTGATTCAAGTGACGTGCCTGCACGTTCATCAAAACAAACAAGTATGCCGTATCAGCAAGCGCCTTCAGTGACGTCTCCAAGTTATACGACAAGTTCACATTCACAAGTATCAGCGGCAGAAATTAAAGCGATGGGTGGGAAAGTGTCATCGCAACAGAACTCATCGAATTTATCGACACCACCGGGGAACTCTAATAAAATGGTAACTGATGACGAATTAGGAAATGGCGATTCTATTTTTGACTTTTAATGACAAAGGAGAGACTTTATATGAACTTTAAAACGATGAAAACGTTCGTAGCAATTGGCGCTGGGTGTGCAGCACTTTCAGTTGCGACTGGTGCGTTTGGTGCACACGCATTAGCAGATAAATTATCACCGCATTATTTAGATGTATGGAACAAAGCAACAACATATGAAATGTATCACAGCTTAGGTTTAATCGGCATTGGTATCTTAAGCGGTACAACTAAATTGAACTTAAAAGCTGCAGGTTGGATGATGCTTGGCGGTATTGTTATCTTCAGTGGCTCATTATACACTTTATCATTAACACAAATTAAACCATTAGGTGCAATTACACCAATCGGCGGAGTGTTATTTATCGCTTCTTGGGTAACTTTACTCGTACAAACACTAAAATTAAAAAAATAAATAAATAAACGGTTCAAAAATTCACCTCACAGGGTATAATGTATCGAATGAGGTGAATTTTTATTATGGGAAAAATAGAGAAAAGACACCATAAAAAAGTAGACCGAGGAGATTTACAACAAAACCTATCTGAGAAATTTGTATGGGCCATTGCCTATGGTTCATGTATAGGTTGGGGGTCATTTATTTTACCAGGGGACTGGATCAGTCAATCTGGTTCTATCGCAGCAGCAATCGGGATTACAATTGGTGCATTACTAATGATTATTATTGGCGTGAGTTATGGCGCATTAGTGAAACACTTCCCAGTATCTGGGGGTGCATTTGCGTTCAGTTATTTAAGCTTCGGGAGGTATGTCAGCTTCTTCTCATCATGGTTCCTGACATTCGGTTATATTTGTGTGGTCGCATTGAATGCCACTGCGTTTAGCTTACTCTTGAAGTTTATGATGCCGGGCGTACTTGAACACGGTAAGCTATATACCATCGCTGGATGGGATGTTTACATTACCGAAATTATTATCGCAACAGCTTTACTTTTACTCTTTACATTTATTACCATTCGTGGTGCACAAGTTTCAGGTAGTCTGCAGTACTACTTCTGTATCGCAATGGTAGTCGTTGTTTTATTAATGTTTTTCGGATCATTTTTCGGTAGTGGTTTCTCATTGAGCAACTTACAACCTTTAGCTGAGGAGAAAAAAGGATGGTTTACATCAATTATTATGATTGTAGCTGTCGCACCTTGGGCGTATGTCGGATTTGATAATATTCCACAGACCGCGGAAGAATTCGACTTTGCGCCGAATAAAACATTTAAATTGATTGTTTATAGCTTGCTTGCGGCAGCTGGGACATACGTTTTAATGATTTTATATACGGGCTGGTTAAGCAGCCGTGGCGCAGAAAACAGCGACTTATGGGTAACAGGTGCTGTGACACAACAATCCTTTGGCTATATTGGTTTATTTGTCTTAGCTGTAGCAATTACTATGGGGATTTTCACAGGACTTAATGGTTTCTTAATGAGTTCAAGTCGTTTGTTATTCTCAATGGGACGTTCAGGTATTATGCCTGGTGTATTCAGTAAAATCCACCCAAGATTTAAGACGCCATATGTCGCAATCTTATTCTTAGGTGCTTTAACATTAATTGCACCTTGGTTAGGACGTACTGCATTGACATGGATTGTAGATATGTCTTCAACAGGTGTATCTGTCGCATATCTTGTGACATGTTTATCAGCAACGAAATTATTCAGTTATAATAAAGAAAGTAATACTTACGCACCGATTTATAAAACATTTGCGATTGTCGGTTCAATCTTTGCGTTTATTTTCTTAGGATTACTTTTAATCCCAGGATCACCAGCCGCTTTATCAACACCATCTTATATTGCGTTGATTGTATGGTTAGTTCTAGGCTTAGCATTCTTCGTTGTACGTTATCCAAAATTAAAAAATATGGATAAAGACGAACTGAGTCGACTAATCTTAGATACAAGTCAACAAAAAGTGGATGAAATCTTAGATGAACCAGACTCTGAACCTACTCAAACAAAAGCATAAATTATATATTAAGAGCGATGATCTAATTAGAGGTTCATCGCTCTTTTCTTATGAAATCATAAATTTTAAAAGATACAACTGTACTATAATCACGCATAATTACTTGCATTAACTAAAGGAATAATATAAGTTATTAAAAACAAATAAAATGGAGATTCCATGGTATTTGTTGAAAATCCACTTAGGAGGAACGATATGGAAAAGATGGTCGAGCAGTTTATCGATCAATTTGGTTACCTCGGTGTATTCTTATTAATCGCATTAGAAAACATTTTTCCACCCATTCCATCAGAATTGATTTTAACTTTCAGCGGTTTCTTGACGTTACATTCTGATATGAATATCGTAGGTGTCATTATTGCGGCAACATTGGGTTCTGTATTCGGAGCAATTGTACTTTACTTTGTTGGTCGTTTATTATCTACAGAACGTTTACAGAAATTAGCGAATGGTAAAACTGGAAAAATTCTGCGTTTTAAAGCGAGTGATATCGAAAAGGCAGATGACTGGTTCGATAATCACGGTAAAAAGATTGTTTTCTTTGCGCGATTTATTCCTGTCATTAGAAGTTTGATCTCTATACCAGCAGGAACGACCAATATGCCTTTAACATCGTTTATTATACTTACCACACTTGGTACATTAATATGGAATACAGTGCTCGTAATTTTAGGTCAGCAAGCTGGAGAAGCATGGCCGAAAATTTCAGCCGCATTTGATTCTTTCTCAAATATCGTACTTATTGTCTTAGTTATTTTACTTATTATTGCGATTATCTATTTTGTGAAGAATCGTTTTAAAAACTCAAAATCAGATGAATAATCAATCGCCGTTATTTCCTCAGTAGTAAAAAGGGATAACGGCGATTTTTATAGTATAATATGTATGAATATGTAGTTTGATGTCGTTATTTTAAGACTGAAAAGAAAGGCACTATTTTGTCTGAAGAAATAGTGAGGTGACACCATGAATATCACAAAATTAGTTGTAATCACTGTAATAATTGGAGTAATACTTGCGGTGAACTATAAGCTGGATATCTTTGAGCCTATCCCATTGATACTTGGAGCAGCTTGTGTAATGGTATTTAATATCGTTATGAAGCGATTTAAGTCGAAAGATAAGTAAAATAAATACGCATACCTTCTAAACGATGAAAGTATGCGTATTTATTTTATGGTTTTAGTTATGTTTATTTGCCTTTCTGATTTGAATCAAATATAAGACAATAAAAGTAATGACACCATACTCTAGTAAATCGATACAGTTATTTTTGTCTAGTAATGCAGGACTATGTGATAAGTAGTTGGTTATTATCAAATAGCCCCCGCATATTAGAATAATAATAAGCGTAATTAAAAATATTGAACGTGCTTCCAATTCATGATGTTACTTCCTTCATGATGTTAAGTGTCTAGAAATGCATATAGACAGGGAATAAGTCCCATTGTGAATATACAAAAATGTGATCTGGTTGAATATTTAAGGTGTGGCTTAAGGTGTTGATAAGCATTTCTTTTGGCTGTTTACTATATAAATTATAATAATACTTTCCATTTTTCTCAGTCACAAAACGCCAAGCTCCTAAATGTTGCAGGGGTTGAACATCAGGCTTTCCATCCATTGATTGTATAGATACTGAATAGCTGAGATAAATTTCATCTACTTGAGTCGGACAAGTTGTTTTAATACGATAGTTGATGATAAATGTGAGTATGAATAATCCTAATAAAATAAGCAACATAAACTTTAACGGTACAGCAGCTATAGAATTTTTATAGCTTTGTTGAATCAAATACATCCATAAACCAAGGCATATAAACATGATGGCCATGGTGATGCCTAAGAATATATTTTGAAGATGTTTTAAATAAAGATTCTCTGTCATTCGAGTATCCGTACTGTTATAAATCGGGTTGTCTTTATCTTTTAAATACGTATAGACAATGGCGTATCGAGATAAGTCGAGCTTTTTAGTAGTAATCGCAAAGAATGGAGAAGTGTCTTTAATGTTATGTTCATTTTTAAGATGCTTAGTTTCTATAAAGTGCGTTTGAAGCTGAGTGTCTTTAACTTTCGGATTGTGCTTAAATGTATAAACACCATTAATGACACCTGTTAAATAATAACCTTCTGCTTTTTTCTGTTCTAGAAATTTCTTCTCAGAAAGCGAACCTTTAAAAACAAGTTTGAACTTTTTCATGATGTTATCCTTCTTCCTGATGTTATGTATACCTTTATTTACATTTTAAATTTTCAGATAATTCAATGCAAGCGCTTTTATATTATTTTTATGTAGAACAAGTTTGTTTTGATACTTAAATTAATTATTTTGAAGTGGGAGAGACGTAGAAACAACCCCTTATAAAGCACATTTCACAATAGCTTTTATAAGGGGTTGTGATAGATTAGTGTTTTGTTTTAGGCGTTAGCTTGCTTTTGCTGGTAATGACTAAGCGTGCAATCTGATCAGCAAAGAGTAAACCCATTGCGATAGCTCCAGCGATTAAAGTAACCTCCAACATTGTAGGTACAGCCTTGCTGAATTGTAATATAATCAAGCTTTTGGTTGTATCAAAGGCTAATCCTCCAGGTACTAAAGGAATAATACCAGGAATCATAAAAATAATGACAGGTTCTTTCTTTAAACGTGCCATAATATGACTGATTAAGCCGAGTGTGAGACTTGAAAAGAAAGAGGCGTAAATAGTATGGATATGGAGTCCGGAATATAAAATAATATAGACCGTCCAACCACATGCACCTACAAAACCTGCATAAAAGTACATGCGTTTCGGCGCATCGAATATAATACAGAAGAACAGTGACGCAATATAACTAAAGAAAAAATGTGAAATCCAAAATAGCATCTTGTCATCACCCTCCTAAAATATTAATAGCATTGTGCCGACACCGGCGCCTATGCCGAATGAAGTCACTAATGCTTCTAAAGATTTGGTTGTAAACATCATCATATGACCGCCGAATAAATCTTGAATTGCATTCGTAATCAATACTCCAGGTACAATCGGCATGACGGCCGCGATGATAATCGCAGAAAGCGATCCGTCTGGTACTAAGTTATGACCGAGTATCGCAATGCCTCCAATGACAACAGAGCCTAAAAATTCTGGGATAAATAAAGTTTTTAAGTTCGCACGATATAACATTTCGACTAACAAATAACCCAAGCTTCCAGCAAAAATAGTAGCAACAATATCTACAAAATTACCAGTCTGTAAATATAAGAAGCTGATTGAAATAATTGCGGCTGCGATGCCTTTATAAATTAAATCATGGGTTTGTTTGGCATCATAAATCCTTTTTAAAGTCTCATAGGCTTCTTCTAGGTCAATTTTTCCTGCCGAAAGCTTACGAGAAACAGAGTTTGTCTGTGAAATTTTGATTAGATTGGTATCACGTGACTCAATACGATACATGCGTGGTGTCGTTTGATTATCTAATAAAAAATTGATAACTGTATTTGTGACGAAGCTGTTGCTTTCGTAAAAACCAAGTGTTTCGGCAATACGTGTCATTGTTCCCTCTACACGTGTGCCTTCAGCGCCGGACTCTAATAAAATACGTCCTGCTAACATGATAGTATCTTTCGCAAGGCGTTCTTTCGGGGTATCTTCTATATAACTTATTCTATTATCTAGTTCCATAACATCACTCATTTTCCTTTGTTGTATATGTAATATTAAACTTTTTAGAAAATTCAATTAGTATACCTATTATGTCGGAAAATACATAGAGAAACAACCTAAGATTTCGTTTCGATTATGTAAACTTTTTTCAAGAACAGTGACATAGGAGAGTGGAAAGAGGTTAAAATGATATATACAAACAATAAATGATAAATGTAAAATATTATGTGTATAATTTCTAATTAGGTATCATAATATGCTTGCATACTATATCTAATGTTTCAAATATTTCAAAACGGTTAAAGTTATAATGGTTAGCTGTTAAAGCATGTTAACTGAGTAGCGACAGTAGCTGCTTATCAGTTAACCAGCTAAACAAGTATTGGCAGAGTTCTCCAAGGACACTACACGAGGGATGAGCGGCACTGTATTTCAAGCCATACATGTGTACGCTTAGACGGCAGAAGCTACCGACATTAAGAGTGGATGATGCCGAGAAGAACGTGCCGCTAACGTACAGGCTGTGTCGACAGCGTACATGTGGTACATAGGTGTCGTTCAATTCTTAATGCTGGTCTAGTCTTCTGCTTTAATTAATGAATAACACCATTACTATAGATTACTTGAAGAGAACTTACAGCGAGAGGGGCGTTGTAGAGTTCTCTTCCATCTTAATAACGTACGTTATCTTGTAGCCCTTGGAGGAGTTTATACATAGAAGTGCACCTGTTCTTTGATTTTAGAGCAGGTGCTATTTATATATGAAAGAAAGGACTGATATCGATGTCAGTCCCTTAGTTTCGTTATATTATTTTGTGTAGCGTTATTTAAATACTGAAGAATTTTTCTAGACTGTCTTCAGGTAATCTATGGCCGATAAAGAAGCTACCGAATTCTCCATAACGTGCTGTTGTTTCATCGAAACGCATTTCATAAACGATTTTTTTGAATTGCAGTACATCATCAGAGAATAGTGTAACGCCCCATTCGTAATCATCAAAGCCGACTGATCCTGTGATGAATTGTTTGATTTTACCTGCATATTTACGTCCGATCATACCGTGGTCATACATCAATTTTTGACGTTCTTCCATTGAAAGCATGTACCAGTTATATGTTTCGTTACGACGTTTATTCATTGGGTAGAAGCAAATATATTCTTTTTCTGGTAATTCAGGGTAAAGACGTGCTTTTACATGAGGGTTCTCATATGGGTCTTCGTCTGATTTTCCAGCAAGATAGTTACTTAATTCAATGACAGAAACATATGAGTATGTCGGGATTAAGTAATCTGCGATACGTAATTTGTTCAATGCTAGTTCTATTGCATTCAATTCTTGCATTTCAGGACGTAATACCCAAAGTAAAATGTCAGCTTTTTGACCTGTTACGTTATAAAGTACATGGTCACCGTTATGATGCTCACGTACTGAACCTAATTTTTCTAAGAAATCTTGGAATTCTTTGACAATTTCTTGACGGTCTTCATTAGGTACAAGACGTAATGTCGGCCAATCGATTGCATATAATAAATGGAGGCTGTACCAACCATCTAATGTTTCTGCTGCTTGACTCATTAATATCGCTCCTTTTGTAATATCTTTTAATTCAATTCAAATTTTATCATAAAGACAGAGACAAAGCATACAAATCGATTAAAGGTCGGAACGTGGAAATTACTTCGCAAATGGCGTATAATTATGGATGAAAAAATATTAAAAAGCGAGATTTTCAAGGAGGATATTATGCCTAGTTTATTAGATGTATTGAAAGACAAACTTTCAGGAAAGAATGTACGTATTGTATTACCTGAAGGTGAAGACGAACGTGTATTGACTGCAGCAACAAAATTACAAGCTTCAGATTTCGTAACACCTGTTGTATTAGGTGACCAAGACAAAATTGAAGCATTAGCGAAAGACAAAGGTTTAGATATTTCAGGTATTGAAATCATCACACCTTCAACAAGCGACTTGAAACCAGAATTAGTAGACGCATTTGTAGAACGTCGTAAAGGTAAAGCGACAAAAGAACAAGCTGAAGATATGCTTAACAATGTAAACTACTTCGGTACAATGCTTGTTTATGCAGGTAAAGCTGAAGGACTAGTCAGCGGTGCTGCACACTCAACAGGCGATACAGTTCGTCCAGCACTACAAATCATCAAAACTAAACCAGGTGTTGCGAAAACATCAGGTGTGTTCTTCATGATTAAAGGCGAAGAACAATATGTTTTCGGTGATTGTGCAATCAACCCTACATTAGAAGCAACAGACTTAGCTGAAATTGCGGTAGAAAGTGCAAAAACAGCGAAAAGCTTCGGCATGGATCCTAAAGTAGCATTATTAAGCTTCTCAACAAAAGGTTCAGCAAAATCAGACGATGTTGAAAAAGTAGCGGAAGCAACAAAAGCTGCACAAGAAAAAGCTGAATCAGAAGGCTTAAAAGATGTTGTTATCGATGGTGAATTCCAATTCGACGCAGCAATCGTTCCAGAAGTGGCGGCTAAAAAAGCACCAGATGCACAAATTAAAGGTGACGCAAATGTATTCGTATTCCCAAGCTTAGAAGCAGGTAACATCGGTTACAAAATTGCGCAACGTTTAGGCGGATATGAAGCAATCGGACCTGTTTTACAAGGTTTAAATTCTCCAGTAAACGACTTAAGCCGTGGTTGCTCAACTGAAGATGTATACAACTTATCAATCATCACTGCAGCGCAAACATTACAATAATGGATTTAGCTGAACGTTATTTTGACGGTAAAGATTGGCGCTATGTAGACCATTCAACAGGGTTTGCGCCTATGCAATCTTTTGCGTTTGATGACACATTTTCAGAAAGTGTGGGCAAGGATTTATCTTGCAGTGTAGTCCGCACTTGGATTCATCAACATACCGTTATTTTAGGTACACATGATGCACGTCTGCCACATCTGAAAGAAGGCATTCGTTATTTAGTCGATGAACGCGGCTATAATGTGATTGTCCGTAATTCTGGTGGATTAGGTGTTGTATTAGATCAAGGTATTTTAAACTTTTCGTTGATTTTTAAAGGAAAGACAGAAATTTCCATTGATGAAGCATTTAATTTAATGTATTTAGTTGTAAATAAAATGTTCGAAGATGAACATGTAACGATTGAAACGAAAGAAATTGAACGCTCCTATTGCCCGGGAAAATTTGATTTAAGTATCAATGATAAGAAATTCGCGGGTATTTCACAACGCAGAGTCAGAGGCGGCATTGCCGTTCAAGTGTACTTATGTGTGGAAGGTTCAGGTGAAGAACGTGCTGAAATGATGAAGGCTTTCTATGACAAAGCTCTACAAGGCGAAGAAACAAAATTTAAATATCCAGATATCGATCCATCTTGTATGGCTTCGCTTGAAACGTTGTTCGGACATGAACTGACAGTTCAAGATGTGATGTTTAAACTACTCTATGCCATCAAAGATTTAGGTGGAACATTGAATATGGAGCCTATCAGTGAAGAAGAGTGGGAACGCTTTGAGAAATATTTCGAACGTATGATTGCACGTAATGCTAAAATCAACGCTAAAATGGACGATTAAGCACAAAGGGATGTAAATAGCTGAGAAGCTAGGTGCATCCCTTTTATATTGTGCGCCTTGAAAAATATTCTTGTAATTTACCCATGAAAGTGAAAATTATGACCGATATATGAACAAATCGTTTAAATCATCATCAATTTTCGGTAAAATGGGGAAGTAGTTTAATATCAGGTATTAATTTTACAACCTAGGTATGATAAAACAATGCAAAAAATAGGGTATAATAAAACGGTGTTTGAATAAATATATCAAAAGAGAACAAGCTAATTGATAAAAATTAGAATGTCGGAAATAAATTATGGATATATCAATGACAAAAAGACGCAGACAGCATCTTTTAATCCTGTCATTTTCTATCAACCCAGATAAAGAGAGTGACTGGATGTTTTAACATGCAGAGAAACAGGGTGGAATATAGATATACCATGACAAACTAGGAAAGTGCTAAAGGTGATGCGATATGACACGAACAGGCTACGGAGAATCTAATGGGAAAATAATATTAGTAGGGGAACATGCGGTAACATTTGGTCAACCTGCAATTGCGATGCCATTTTCTTCTGGAAAAGTGACAGTAACAATTGAAGAAATGCCAGAATTGGCAGTGTCAACGATGATCAGTGATGTATTCGAAGGTGAAATTGCAGATGCCCCTGAACATTTACATGCTTTAATCAGCAGATTCGAAGAAGAAAATCATATTGAATCACCTGTAATGATAAAAATTGATGCACAATTACCGCCTTCAAGAGGGTTAGGTTCTAGTGCTGCAGTAGCGGTTGCTTTTACGAGAGCAGCATTTGATTTTATGGATCAGCCACTATCTGATGAAACATTAATTGAACATGTAAACTGGGCGGAAATGATCGCACATGGTAAACCAAGCGGCATTGATGCACAAACGATTGTTTCTAATAAACCGACTTGGTTCCAAGAAGGTGTCTTTACGCCTTTAAAAACTTTGAATGTGGCAGGTTATATGGTCGTTTTAGATACAGGCATAAAAGGGAATACCAAAGAAGCTGTCAGTGACGTGCATGAATTAGTGAAAAACAATCAAGAAAACATGGCGTTTATAGAACGCATTGGACGTCTGGTGCATAAAGCAAATCAAGCGATTAATACACATAACTTTGAATCTTTAGCAGAGATTTTTAATGAGTGTCAAACATACTTATCTACATTGACTGTCAGTCATCCGAAGATTGACCGTTTACTGCAAGTGGCGAAACAAGCAGGTGCAGTAGCTGGAAAATTGACAGGAAGCGGACGTGGCGGCAGTGTGATTACTTTAGTGAAAGATTATGCGACAGCGAAAAAAGTCGCTCAAGCAGTTAAAGAAGCAGGCGCGCAACATACATGGATTGAGAATTTAGGAGGTTAATTCAATTGGTGAAGACGGGCAAAGCGAGAGCGCATACCAATATTGCGCTGATTAAGTATTGGGGGAAAGCTGACGAAGCATTGATTATTCCGATGAATAACAGCCTATCGTTAACTTTAGATAAATTTTATACAGAGACACGCGCAACATTTGATGCGCAATTAGATCGAGACTACTTCTACTTAAATGGTGAAGAAGTGGATGAAAAAGAAACTCAAAAGATTTCAGCATACTTAGATCTTGTCAGAGAACGTGCAGGAACAGCGTTGCACGCACGTATCGATAGTACAAACTTTGTACCGACAGCAGCTGGTTTAGCTTCTTCAGCGAGTGCTTTTGCGGCTTTAGCTGCTGCATGTAATGAAGCGTTAGAAATGAACCTTTCTGATAAAGACTTATCACGCTTGGCACGTCGTGGTTCAGGCTCAGCAAGCCGCAGTATCTTTGGCGGATTCGCGGAATGGGAAAAAGGACATGATGATGAATCCTCTTATGCACACGCGATTGATGCAGATCATTGGGAAGATGACTTAGCGATGATTTTTGTAGTCATTAATCAAAAATCTAAAAAGGTTAAAAGTCGTGCAGGGATGTCATTGACTAGAAATACATCACGTTTCTATCAGTATTGGTTAGATCATGTAGAAGCGGATATCGCTGAAGCAAAAGCTGCCATTGCCGATAAAGATTTTGATCGCTTAGGTCGTGTCTTTGAAGAAAATGGTTTACGTATGCATGCGACAAATTTAGGTGCACAACCGCCATTTACATATTTAGTACCTGAAAGTTATGACGCAATGGCTTTAGTGCATGAATGTCGTGAAGCAGGTCTGCCCGCATACTTTACTATGGATGCAGGACCTAATGTAAAAGTGTTAGTACAAAAACAACATCAACAATCTGTGATTGATAAATTAACAACGTATTTTGATTCAGACCAGATCATCGCAAGTGATATCGGTACAGGCGTTGAAATTATAAATGAGGAAGATGAGCTATGATCCAAGTCAAAGCCCCAGGTAAACTTTATATTGCAGGTGAATATGCGGTAACAGAACCCGGATATAAATCCGTGTTAATAGCAGTAAATCGTTTCGTTACTGCCAGCATTGAAGCTTCTGGAGACAATGGTGGTTCTATTCATTCTAAAACATTACACCATGAACCGATTACCTTCCAAAGAGAAGGTGATAAGATTTCTGTATCTGATGCAGATGCGGCAAAACAACTAGCTTACGTCATTACGGCAGTAGAAGTGTTTGAACAATACGCTAAAAGCTGTGGTAAAACCTTAAGACACTTTAATTTAGTAATTGATAGTAACTTAGACGATGCTTCAGGCCATAAATATGGCTTAGGCTCAAGTGCTGCAGTATTGGTTTCAGTGGTTAAAGCTTTAAATGAATTTTATGAGTTAGACTTAGCTAATCTGAATATTTATAAATTAGCGGTCATTGCGAATATGAAACTACAAAGTTTAAGTTCATGCGGTGATATTGCAGTCAGTGTTTTCACAGGTTGGCTTGCTTATAGTACGTTTGATCATGACTGGGTCATGCAGCAGATTGAAACGTCATCTGTCGCAGAAGTTGTGAAGAAAAACTGGCCAGGTCTTTATACAGAACCGCTTCAAGCCCCAGAAAACATGGAAGTCTTAATTGGCTGGACCGGCTCACCAGCCTCTTCTCCTTACTTAGTCAGTGAAGTGAAGCGTCTCAAATCAGATCCTGATTTCTACAGCCGCTTCCTGGAACAATCGCAATCTTGTGTAGAACGTCTCATCTACGCATTCAAAACCAACAACCTAAAAGGTGTGCAAGCGATGATCAGACGCAACCGTTCAATCATCCAAATGATGGATAAACAAGCGATTGTAGACATCGAAACACCACAATTAAAATTACTATGCGATATCGCAGAAACCTACGGCGCAGCTGCCAAAACATCAGGTGCAGGCGGCGGAGATTGCGGTATTGCGATTATCGGCGACTCAAAACATCGCCAGTCTATTTATGAAAGCTGGAAAGCCTCTCACATTAAGCCTTTACCTTTCCACGTTTATCAAGGACAATAAGACATCAGGCTGTCTCACCGGTCAACTTTACGGTGCGGCAGTTTTTTGATGTTTAAAGCGGTCACAAAATCGTTGCTTGAAAAATTACGGAAAAAGAGTAAAATAGATAAAGTTGAAATAGTTTAAAACAAATTATAGAGATAAAGTGAGGTGGACAGAGCAGTGAAAAACAAATTTTTGATTTGTGATGATTGCCAAGCCGTAAATTGCAAATCCTTGGAAAGAAAATTAAAGAAACTAGATCCAGATGCTGAAATAGAGGTGGGCTGCCAATCATACTGCGGTCCAGGTCGCAGAAAGACATTTGCTTTCGTGAATAACCGTCCATTAGCCGCATTGACGGAAGATGAATTGATGGAAAAAGTTGAGAAGCAACTTCAAAAACCTCGCGACCCTGAAGAGGAAGAACGTTTACGTAAACGTAATGAAGAACGTAAACGCAGAAAAGAAGAACAAGATCGAAAATTAAAAGAAAAATTAGCCAAACGTAAACAAGCAAAATAATGATACAAAGTATATAAAAAACAGGCCCGTATGACTGGTGTGCTACCAGACAACGGGCCTACTTTCTTATCGTTATAACTATCGCGAGATTCGTTTCTATATTGACTGTTTAATGAACATGATGTGACTGCACTCGTGATGTTTGATTCTTTTAGTAAACTTCCACATAAGATCTGCACGCATTTAAGACATCTTTAGTATAGAAGTGACGTAAATTATCTTTAGTATAAGACGGGATTAATTCTTTACGTTTCACCCATTTATCAATCAGTGAAGGTGGAATACCATCTACCACCATTTCTGATTCATCTGTAACTAAAGTGTCCCAATCTAACGTAACAGGTTGTGAGTCAATATAAATGTTACCAAAGCTCGTATCATCCATATTTTAATCACCTTTTATTGAATTTTTAGTCCCTTAAGCATAATTAGATAGGGTACCTTGAGTTTCTTCTTGCAAAATTCATATACCCCGCTTATATATGAGTTATTCATCTTTTTTACAAAAACTTTACTTTTTGTTCAATTTTAGTGTAAATAGGGCGGAATTAATACACGATATGGGTTAGAGCACCTTCATGAATTTTGCTTAATACGTAAATATCGAGCAAAGAGATTTTAAGTATAATAAAAATTAGAGTATGAAAAAAGGCTTTTAAATGTAAAAGTTAAAGACAATGAAAAAACAGGGTAAAGATGATAAGTACAAGGTAAAATGAGAGTGCGTTTTACCACAATTTGAGAAACTATATGATATAATTAATTTATTCATTTTGAAAGTTGAACTATGTAAGGAGACGTGATTAACGATGCGTACAGTGAGAGAAGCAACACCAGCAGATGTTGTCGGCATCAGAGATGTGGCAACAAAAGCATGGTATGACACGTATTTAAATATTTATGCTGCGACAACAGTGAATGAATTGCTTACAGCAGCTTATAACGAGCAGCATTTACTTAAACGATTAAAAGAACAATTATTTTTAGTGGCAGAAGAAGAAGGCGAAATTGTCGGGTTTGCGAATTTTATTAACGGCAGCGAACTTTTCTTATCTGCACATTATATTCACCCTAAAGCACAACGTAAAGGTTATGGTACAGCGTTGCTTAAGAAAGGGTTAGAACACTTTAAAGGACAATATGATGCAGTGTATCTTGAAGTGGATAACCAAAACGAAGAGGGTGTTGAATACTACCGTCAACAAGGATTTGAAATGGTGCGTGCGTATAACCGTGAAGTATACGGTGAAGTAATGGACCTTGCCTTGATGAAGAAAGCATTTTAATGAAAATAATGCTAACACGATGGAGGGATACTCATGGCTGAGACAGATTACGGTACTCAAAAATTATATGAAGAGAAAGTATTCAAAGATCCGATTCATCGCTATATTCATGTCAAAGACCAAGTGATTTGGGATTTGGTGAAAACAAAAGAGTTCCAACGCTTGCGTCGTATCAAACAACTCGGTACGTTGTATTTATCTTTCCATACAGCAGAACATAGCCGCTTCGGCCATTCATTAGGCGTCTATGAAATTGTACGTCGCATCATCGATGAATCATTTGCGGGACGTGAAGCATGGAATAATGATGATCGTCTGTTGGCATTATGTGCAGCACTCCTTCATGATTTAGGCCATGGGCCGTTCTCTCATAGTTTTGAGAAAATCTTCAATACCGATCACGAGGCATTTACACAAGCGATTATTACAGGGGATACAGAAGTTAATGCGGTATTAAGTAAAGTATCACCGGATTTCCCGAAAGCTGTTGCTGATGTCATCAATAAAACACATCCGAATAAGCTGGTGATTTCTATGATTTCATCACAAATTGACGCAGACCGTATGGATTATTTACAACGCGATGCTTATTTTACAGGAGTCTCTTATGGGATGTTTGATATGGAACGTATTTTAAGATTAATGCGTCCAACTAAAGATGAAGTGTTGATTAAAGAAAGCGGGATGCATGCGGTAGAGAACTTTATTATGAGCCGTTATCAAATGTATTGGCAGATTTATTTCCATCCGGTAAGTCGTGCTGGAGAAGTGATTTTAAACAATTGTTTAAAACGTGCGAAGGAATTATATCAATCAGGTTATCAATTTAAATTGTTCCCTAAAGACTTTATTCCGTTCTTTGAAGGAACGATGACGATTGAACAGTATGTAGAGTTGGATGAAGCGGTCGTACTTTATTATTTGAAAGCTTGGGTTAAAGAAGATGATACCATTTTAAGCGACTTAGCACGCCGTTTTATTAACCGCGATTTATTTAAACATCTGCCGTTTGACGGCTCGATTATTACGATGAATGAATTAAGAGAGCTGTTTGAAGCGGGCGGTATTAATCCAGATTATTACTTCGTCAGTGAATCTTTCTCTGATTTGCCTTATGATTATGACCGCCCGGGGTCTAATCGCCAACCGATTCATCTACTGCAACGTAATGGCAATATTAGAGAAATCAGCAGTCAATCTATGATTATTCAAAGTATTACAGGCATTAATCGCCAAGATTATAAATTATATTATCCTAAAGAACTGGTGCATCACATTGAAGATGACAAAGTTCGTGAACGTATTCTCAGTATTTTGAACGAATTGAATTGATAGTCAAACGATTGTGTTCGAAAAGTATCAGATGATACGGTAAAATAGATAAAGGTAATTAAAAATGGAGGTGTGGCTTGTGGCAGAGAATAAGGGTTTTCAATTCAATATTATTAAAAATGACCCGTTAGATGGCCATAAAGGAACGAATATCGGGGCAATCAGTTTGGATAACGTTGCACCTGTATTTATAGATTTACAAGAGAAAGAAGCATTTATTGATATTGGTGCGATGCATGCACGTGCAGATGTTGAAAAGGGTGTTAAATGGATTACAGATAAAGAAACTGTTGAAGGCCCTGAAGCAAAAGCTTATTGGTTATGCTGGGTGACAACTGAACGTGGTGAACAAGGTGCTTACTATGCTGGATTGACAGCTTGTTATTTATTAGTGAACAAGAAAATCCGTAGAGGTTATAAGAGTATGCCTGAACATGTCAACATGATGGATAAATCTATGAAACATAAAATTGTCATTGATCATATCGGTGATGAAAATATTGAGATTATCCGTGATTTCTTAAAAAATCATGATAAAGACATGTGGGATAACTCAAGTGATGAATTGAAAGAAGCACTACACGATAAATAAAAACAATTATTAAAGGCAGAAATCACGTCATGTGGTTTCTGTTTTTCTTTCTTAATACTAAGTTATTTTTATACTTAAAAAGGATAAGTATGTTAGAGTGTAAGTATTATATTTTGAATAATCACAATAGTTAAATAATAAAAGGGGAGAGGGAATATGAGTTCAGAATTAATCAAACGTTTACAAGAGAAAGAAGAACGTATGGTCGAAATCAGACGGTATTTACATGCACATCCGGAGTTGTCATTTAAAGAAGTAGAAACGCCAAAGTATATTGCGGATTTCTATAAAGATAAGGATTGTTTAGTAGAAACAAACGTCGGTGATAATGGGGTGAAAGTCACTATAGATAGCGGTAAACCAGGGAAAACGATTGCGATTCGTGCTGACTTTGATGCTTTACCGATTGAAGAGGCAACAGGACTGCCATTTGCGTCAGAGAATCCAGGCGTGATGCATGCGTGCGGGCATGATGCACATACGGCGTATATGTTGATTTTGGCTGAAACGTTGATTGAAATGAAAGAACAATTTTCTGGAAAAGTGGTCGTGATTCATCAACCAGCTGAAGAAATGCCGCCAGGTGGTGCCATCGGTATGATTAAAGATGGTGTGCTAGAGGGTGTAGACCATGTCTTAGGTGTACACGTTATGAGTAATGGTGAACGTGGTACGATTTATTATCGTGAAGGCAACGTACAAACTGCACGTGGTTACTTTAAATTAGTCATTCACGGTAAAGGCGGACACGGTTCTTCTCCACATGACGCAAATGATGCGATTGTAGCGGGTGCGAACTTTGTGACAACGGTACAAAGTGTAGTCTCAAGACGTATCAGCCCATTTGAAACGGGTGTCGTTTCAATCGGTTCTTTCGATGCGAAAGGTCAGTTTAATATTATTAAAGATAAAGTGGAAATCGAAGGTGACGTGCGTGGCCTGCATGATGAAACGAAAGATAAAATCGCACAAGAGTTACAACGTGTCGTCGATGGTTTAGAAACAACATTTGGTGTGACTTGCGACTATGAGTATCTAGATGATTATCCAGCAGTATACAATGACCCAGACTTTACAGAGTACGTAGCTGAAACCTTAAATAACGCAGAACGTTCTGCGATTCAAAAAGTAGAACGTTGTGATCCATGGCCGCCATCAGAAGACTTTGCATACTATGCGAAAGAAGTACCAAGTGTATTCATTTATGCAGGAGCAGCACCTGAAGAAGGTGAAGTTTATCCGCATCATCATCCTAAATTTAATATCAGTGAATCTTCAATGATGACAGCGGCTGAAGCTGTCGGTACGGTTGTATTAGATTATTTGAAGGATGAATCTTAATAAGCAGAAAAATTTAATTGATTTTATGATGTACAGCGCATACAGTGTGAATTTAGTCACTGTGTGTGCTGTATCTTTATGTTATAATTTGGTATATTAATGAATAATTCAGAATAGGGTGAGCGCGTCTTTGAATCAAAACATTCGTATCCAAACATTACAGACGATTGAACGCGATGATGAGTTTGATGAATTTGAATTTGAAACAGATGGCACTTGGCAAGAGAAGCGGAATGCTGAATTTATCCGCTATGATGAACAAGTTGAAGACTTGACGGTGCATATTACATTGAAAATTCAAGAAGATGAAGTTAGATTAATGCGCAGCGGGAATATTAAACAGAACCTGCATTTTGTTGAAGGAAAAGACACCGTATCTTTATACGAGATACCGACAGGCAAAATTCCTTTAACTATTCGTACTTTAAGCATTCATCATTACGTACAACCAGACCAATCAAAACTTAAAATTCGTTATGAACTCTTCCAAAACGAAGAGAAGATGGGCACATACCTTTACCAAATTACCTATAAGGAGCTGAAGTAAGTGAATATTATTGATCAAGTCAAACAAACATTAATTGAAGAAATAACAGCAAGTGTTAAAGCCGCTGGACTTGCAGAAGAAGTTCCTGAAGTCAAAGTGGAAATTCCGAAAGACCCAAAAAATGGGGATTACTCTACAAACATTGCGATGGTGCTAACAAAAATCGCAAAACGTAATCCACGTGAAATTGCGCAAGCTATCGTGGACAATTTAGATAAATCTAAAGCGAATGTTGAGAACATCGAAATTGCAGGACCTGGTTTTATCAACTTCTATTTAAATAACCAATACTTAACTGCGATTATCCCTGAAGCTTTAGAAAAAGATACAGATTTTGGTCGCTCTGAAAAGAAAAAGAACCAAAAAATCTTAGTGGAGTATGTTTCTGCGAACCCAACAGGTGATTTGCATATCGGACATGCGCGTAATGCGGCAGTCGGTGATACGTTATGTAATATCTTAGATGCGGCTGGTTATGATGTTACACGTGAATATTACATCAACGATGCCGGTAACCAAATTACGAATTTAGCACGTTCTATCGAAGCACGTTACTATCAAGCTTTAGGTAAAGAAGCAGAATTACCTGAAGATGGCTACCATGGTAAAGATATCGTGAATATCGGTAAAGATTTAGCGGAAAAACGCCCTGATCTACAAGAACTCCCTGATGATGAGCGCTTAAAAGTGTTCAGACAATTAGGCGTCGATTATGAAATGGAAAAACTTAAAAAAGACTTAGCTGATTTCAATACACACTTTGATGATTGGTTCAGTGAAACAACGTTATATGATTCAGGCGAAATCAAACGTGTCTTAGAGTTAATGAAAGAAAATGGTCATACGTATGAAGCGGATGGTGCGACTTGGTTACGTACAACGGACTTTAATGATGATAAAGACCGCGTATTAATCAAAAAAGACGGCACATACACTTACTTCTTACCAGATGTGGCATATCACTATGACAAATTCCACCGTGACGGCGGCCAAGATATCTTGATCAACTTATTCGGCGCAGACCATCATGGTTATATTAACCGTCTGAAAGCATCTGTTGAAACATACGGTATTGATGCAGAACGTCTTGAAATTCAAATCATGCAGATGGTGCGTTTAATGCAAGATGGCGAAGAAGTTAAAATGAGTAAACGTACGGGTAACGCGATTACATTACGTGAAATCATGGATGAAGTCGGTATTGACGCGGCACGTTACTTCTTAACAATGCGTAGTCCAGATACGCACTTTGATTTTGATATGGAACTTGCGAAAGAAAACTCAGCTGAAAACCCTGTTTATTATGCACAATATGCACATGCGCGTATTTCATCTATCTTAAAACAAGCGGGTGAACGTGGCGTAGTGCCATCTGAAAATGCAGATTTCAGTGTTATTAAAAATGATAAAGCGATTGATTTATTGAAGAAAGTTGCAGAATTTGAACCGATGATTGAAAGTGCTGCAGAACAACGCGCACCACATCGTGTAACCAACTATATTCAAGAATTAGCAGCAGCTTTCCATAAATTCTATAACGCTGATAAAGTCTTAACAGACGATGAAGCTAAAACACAAGCTTACGTTTCTATGATTGCGGCAGTACAAATTACATTACGCAATGCCTTGGCATTAGTAGGTGTAACTGCTCCTCATACGATGTAAGATTATATAAAGAAGCATTCTTGACGGGTGCTTCTTTTTTTATTTTTAAACTTGTAAAATTTTTGTAAGATTCATCTTCTCAGCCCGCGTAAATATGCTAAAATGAGATTTACAATACAAGTATGAGGAGAAATTGATGAAACAGAAATTATGGGTGTTTTTAATCTTAATTATCTTAGTTGCGGCTGGGTGTTCTGCACCGAGTAATAAAGAGAAAGCAGACAACAAAAACCAATCAGAAGAAAAGACAAAGCAAACGCAAAAATATCATCGTATTATCTCGTTGATGCCAAGTAACACTGAAATACTCTATCAACTCGGTTTGGGTAAAGAAGTTATAGGAGTGTCTACAGTGGATGACTATCCTAAGAGTGTTAAACATAAACAGAAGTTTGATGCGATGAAACTCAATAAAGAGCAGTTATTAAAAGCAAAGCCAGATTTGATTTTGGCGCATGAATCACAAAAAGGTATGGGTGATAAAGTATTAGGCGATTTAGAGAAAAAAGGCATTAAAGTCGTCTACATACCTGAAGCACATAACTTTGACGAAATTTATGGTACGTTCAAACAAATCGGTAAAATCACAGGTCGTGAATCACAAGCTGACACATTAGTTTATGATACAAAACATCGTGTTGACGCTGTGTTGAAAGATGTGCCGAAGCATGAAAAAGCACCGACTGTCTTTTTAGAAGTCTCACATGAACCAGAGATTTATACAGCCGGAAAAAATACATTCTTCAACTATATGATTGAAGAACTGCATGCGAAAAATAGTTTCGCAGATCTGGAAGGCTGGAAGAAAGTCAGCAAGGAAAGTATTATTAAACAAGACCCAAATGTTTTAATTACGACAGAAGGTATCACACGTTCGGATTACTTGAAAATTATTCGTAAACGTGGCGGCTTTGAGAATTTAGAAGCTGTGAAGAAAGGCCGAATTGAAGCGGTAGATGGTGATACGATTTCAAGACCAGGTCCTCGTATCGACCAAGGCCTTAAAGCATTAAGAGATGCGATTTACCGCGATGAAAAATAATATGAAACAAACCACTATTATTATAGGATGGTGTCTCGCGTTAATCGCGAGTATCGCAATCAGCTTGTTTTGGAATTTAGGCAGCTGGTCGGACCCCTTAAATCATAGTATTTTGTTTGAAGTGCGCTTACCGAGAGTGTTCGAGGCATTGTTGGCTGGTATCGGTTTATCGATAGCCGGCCAGATGTTTCAAACCGTTTTGAATAATCCGCTTGCAGATAGCCTGACTTTAGGCTTAGCGAGCGGTTCTGTTTTAGGTAGCGGTTTAGCTGTATTTATCGGTTTAAGCAGTTTATGGATTCCGTTCGCTTCAATTGTTGCAAGTATGTTAACTTTAGCTATTGTTTTAGGGGTGACTGCCGCAATTTCACAAGGTTATATGATGCGCGCGTTGATATTATCAGGTATCATGATAGGTGCATTATTCAATGCGTTTTTATATCTATTGATTCTACTTGATGAACGCAGAATGAAAAGTATTGTGATGTATATGTTCGGCGGTTTTTCTAATGCAGAATTGCATGAAGTATACGTTATTACACCCATTATGATGTTATGTATCGTGCTACTAGGCTTAC
Organism: Staphylococcus simulans; assembly: GCF_002902285.1. Lineage (GTDB taxonomy): Bacteria > Bacillota > Bacilli > Staphylococcales > Staphylococcaceae > Staphylococcus > Staphylococcus simulans. The sequence goes on from NZ_PPRU01000018.1 coordinate 27,054, forward strand.
TGCTGCCGAAGGTAAAATTACTGCAAGTCGGAACGTTGAAAGCACGTTCTTTAAGTTTGAATGTCAGACAAATGATGTTTATGGTGTTAACTTTATCATCTATCATGACAGCTATTATTGTCTCGTATACCGGCATTATTGGTTTCATCGGTATGATTGTGCCACAGCTGATTAGAAGAACGACGCAGACTACATTAGGTGTACAAATGTTGCTGAACGGCGTTGTCGGCGGTACAGTGATGGTCTTTGCGGACACGTTAGGTGCACAATTATGGAATCCGATTGAAATTCCAGCAAGTATCATTCTTGCTTTATTAGGAATACCTGTACTCGGGTATTTAATCGCAACCCAGAAACATTCGTATGAATAATCTGATGAATAAAGAAATAATCACAGATGCCAAATAGGCATTTATAGGAGAGAAGCTTATGAATTTAGAGGGGATTAAGGCAGTCGTATTCGATTTAGAAGGCACGCTGTTGGATCGTAATAAATCAAGAGAGAAGTTTATTGAAGAACAATATGAACGATTTCATGATTATTTAGTTCATGTTCAAGCGCGTGATTTTAAAAAACAGTTTATTGAATTAGATGATGACGAAGATCATGATAAGCCTGAACTGTATAAAGCGATTATCAAACGATTTCATGTCGATCGTTTAACATGGAAAGATTTGTTCCGCGATTTTGAAACACATTTTTATCGTTACGTGTTCCCTTACCATGATACACAATATACACTAGAGCGTTTAATCCAAAGAGGTTATTTGACAGGTGTGATTGCGAATGGTAAATCTAAAATTAAACAATACCGTTTAGAAAACTTAGGTATCTTATCCTATATTCATTTTTTATCTACTTCTGAAATGGTAGGGTTTAGAAAGCCGCATCCTAAAATCTTTGAAGATATCATGGATCAATTAGATGTTGCGCCTGAAGAAGTGATGTACGTCGGTGATGATGCCTTAAATGATGTTGCACCGGCCCGTGCAATGGGTATGGTCAGTGTATGGTTCAATCATGAAGATGATGAAGTAGAATTAGCACCAGAACCTGAAGAGATGGACTTTGAAATTGCAACTTTGGAAGAATTGCTAGAGATATTACCAAAAATCGCCCCACATTCTAAGGAGAGTGAAAAAGCAGATGGAACTATTTACGACGAAGGATAATACGACGTTAAATTATATAACAAAGGGAAGCGGACAACCTGTTGTGTTGATTCATTCCGCTTTTGAGAACTATTCGATTTTCGATGATATTGCGACGCAATTATCATATGATTACCAAGTCGTCAGCGTAGATTTACGTGGACATGGTTATTCAGATAAACCTTTAAATATTGATTTTGCAGATTATGTAGAAGATATTAAAGACTTGTTAGATTACTTATATATCAAACATGCATTCTTTATCGGTCAAGAACTGGGTGCGACGATTGCGGCAGATTTTGCGTCTAAATACGCTGAGTATAGTGATGGTATTATTTTAATCAATCCAGCAACATTACAAGCAGAATTGCCAGAAGCGCGTTTATACAGAAAGTACGCAGATCAAATCAGAACGTTAGAAGAAAACAAACAACAAAAATTCTTAGATAAACATACGTATGGTTCACCGAAAAAAGCAGGGAAAATGTTGAAACATTTTTCTGATACACTGACATTAATGACAAGACTTGAAAAAGAAGCGGTAACAAAATCATTTGAACAAACTGAAATTGATTTAGACTTACATCAAATTAAAGCACCGGCATTAATTATCGTCGGAAAATATGATGAACGTTTAACACCACAAGAGTTAGATACTTATACAAAAGGAATCGCTCAAGCACAAGTTGAAACGTTTGAACATTCAGGATTGTATCCGATGGGTGAAGCAAAGAAAGCTTTCTTAGAAACTGTAACAGCATTTATCAATGTGAATGAAGTATTAGAAGATGAGCAGAAACGCGTAACTACGCAACAGTAAAGTTTTTAATCATTAATATTAGCAATTAAACTCCAATATATTATACAATATTACAAAAGATTACATCTAGAGACTGATTACATCAAGGGTAATTAGGGGTATAGTGTAATAAGCGCAGAAAAAGTTACAAGAAATTTACAAAAAGAGAGCAAAGGAGTTATTGCTTATGAAAAAATTACTTTCAGCGGCTATTGTTTCTGCAACAGTGGTAACTGGACTAGGCATCTCTCAAGCAGATGCAGCGTCTGGAAATACGATTCAAACCGTTCAACAAATCCACCACGGAGATACTTCTCTAGAAGGCGTTAAGCTAGGTCAAAACATCCAAGATGTTTTGAAATCACAAAAACTCACAGGGTACTCTTATAAACCTGATAAAACAAAACATTATTATGAGTTTAACTCTGACAAAGGCTTATTGATTGTGACTGCTGATGGTCAAAAAGACCACGGCAAGGTAACACACGTTACAATGAAATACAACAAAGCAGATGGCCCAAGCTTTAATACTGTACGTAAACAGTTAGGCAATACGGTCACTTGGAGATATAACTATAATGAAGTTACAGGAAACTTCGGTTACATTAAAGATAAAGATACTTCTTATCAATTTACAAGCCAATCACCAAAAGATAAAAACTTAAAACTTTATCGCATTGATATTGGTAAATAAGTATACATGAAATAAAGGCAGGGGTGTTGTACACTCCTGTCTTCTTTAATATTGATTGAACTAAGCAATTGTGCCATGATAAATTAGTAAGGATAGTAAATTTAAAGGAGTCACATCATGCGACCGAATGATAAAATTTTATTAGAAAATATCAGTGATTACTTCAACTATAAAGGGATTGCGCCAAACATGATTGACGATATTAAAGAGAAAATTCGTCAAGATTTACCGAAATCTGAAGCGCATGACGTCGATTATATCGAATATCGTAAAAAGGCACCGGCAGAGATTATTTTAACCATTCAAAGGAACTTATTTGGTTTACAGCTGAATCCGATTCTCTTTTTCATTATCAATTTCTTATTAATCTCTTACCTGTACGATAAACAGTTCGTGCCATTTCAGGCTGCGACAGGATTATCACTCATCTATTGTTTAATCATTTTTCCAATTACTGTTTTTGTATATTTCAGGATTGTGCGAAAGAATTATTTATATAGCAATAAAGCTGAAGTGATGATAGGGATAGGCATTGTGATTGTGGCGGCTATTTTAGTGGCACTGCATGGTTTGAATATTGATCTTGGTGTTATAGTCGTAACGAAATATGCGCATATTTTTGTGTTCTTTTTCGGCTTAATTATGGCTGGTTTAGGCCTGTATTATAAGCGTTTTGAATTTACAGGTGTAGGTTTATTGTTAGCACAAAAAACGATTGACGCAGTTATTTTAGACCCTAATATAGCGCAAATCGGTACGATTATCATTTGGGTATTAATCTTGGCGGTTATTATCTATTATTCAATCAAGTTATCTACACGAGGGAAATAATAAGAGTTGTCCAAATAAAATACAAAATGACAATAAAATACGTATTTTCGTTGTAAACAAAAAGCGTGGTGCTTTGAATGTATGTCATTCTAAGCATCACGCTTTTTGTATTATCCTTTATAATCTATCGTCAGCTGATCAGATTTTGATTTCTTTGTTTGCAGTTAAGATACGCTCGTTAATACGATTTAATAATTCATTGATTTTTTCACGTTGTTTAGAATTTACTAAGATTAAAACAGTTCTTTCATCTTGTTCGTTACGTTTTTTATCGAAGTAATCTTCTTGTGATAAATTTTTAACAGCTTTAACAACTTGTGGTTGTTTGTAGTTTAAGTGATTAATAATATCTTTTAAGAAATATTCCTCGTCATCTGATTGACTAAGGAAAGTTAACACTGCAAACTCTTCGAAGCTGATTGTAAACTCTTTTTTAATAATGCTTTTCATCTTGTCAGCATATGTCACCATTGCTAAAAGATCAGATGAATTTTTAATTTTTGATACTGCCATTTGTATTTCCTCCCTTGACATTCCCATTATCGTAGTATTATTGGCAAATAGACTAATATTAACATTAATTTCATAATTGGGACTAGATGCTATTGCATCAAAATATTCCTGCCCCTATTATTTATTTAATTATAACTAAATAAAAATGAAATGTAAACAAAAAAACATTATAAAACAATGGCTATTTCAAACAAATGATACTTTCAAAAAATTACCCAATGAACCCAGAAAATTTATTGAACATCATTTGAATTACACATTATAAATTAAGATAATGTCTATTTTTTCTATTTAGCCTTTTGATATGGGTTAATTATATAAGAACTCTAGTTTAATGTGAAGTTTTTGGGTTGAGCAATAACTTTTTCTCCCGGTAATAAACCTTCACTAATAATAACCATACCCGATTTTTCATGGTATTTAATAATTCTTTTAACCATTTGTTCATTTCTTTTAATTAATATTGCGTTTTTATCATATAGTACGTCCTTTGGAAGGGCAATTAAGTGCGTAGGAATCGTAATTTGAAAGTGAGTTCCTACCGGTATAACACCATTAGTAGAAATTTGAACTTCGTAATAAGATTTATTTGTTTCACTTTTTGTAACATCAGGATAATGACTAATACTCAAAATTTTGCCTTTAAACTGTTCCGTTGTTTTTGTTTTAATTTCAACAGATTGGTTAAGTTTCAATTGTTTGAGTTCAGTCTCAGAAATATAAGCTTTAATTATACGCTTTGAACTGTGAATTTGCGCAAATAATTGATTTTTCTTACTTGGATGCTTATCAATAATATGGACAATGCCTTCTGACATACTGAAGACTTGTGTTCTGAGTCCAAGCTGAATACGATCATATTCTTGTTCCAAATAGGTATGCATATTTAGGAAGTTTTGACGATGCTGATGACTATCTAAAGTATTCAAATGCTTACGTACGGCAGTTAATTGTTGTTCAAGTGTTTTATTGTAGTATTCGAACAAGGGCTGATCTTTTTTTATCATTTTACCTTCAGCACTATACCAGTCATGGATGCTTCCCATACGAGCATCATAGTAAAAGGATTGTGTTGTTTCAGCAGATTGAATACCAGAAAATTGAATCGGTCGGTTATAGGTTGCGGTGTACGTTTTAACGTTTTGAGTTGCCTGAAGTGTGTAATGTCGGAATGCGGCATATAATCCGACGGCAGTTGCGCTTAAAAGGAGAAGGAGTATTAAGGCAATCAACCAGGGGTGTTTAAACAAAATTATGCTCACCTCATCTTATTTAATTTCTTGGTTATTATACAATGTAAATAATGTTTGGTGCAACGCCTAAATTAATTATCTTGTCGCATATTTTTAATAAATATAAAAAAAGTAGAAAAATAACACAAATGCACTGAAAAACGACGAATATCAACTTAATCTCGTTATGCTCTGTGTTAAGTAATAGGTAAATTGTGTCACTTTTTATTTGTAAATTGTAAAAGTTGTAGATTTTTTTGAAATATCAATATATAATTTGTTGAAACGAGATGTTTTACATAAAGCGATTTATGAAAAGTGGGAAAAGGGGGGGCGCATCATGACAAAAATGACTATCATTCGGGTGTTAGACGAGGAAACATTTTTTATAGATGCAGGACATAGTGCTTGTATTAAACAGCACCAATTTATAGAAGTATTGAACGCTAAGCATTCATATAAAAATTTAGCGCAAGTCGTGGATGTTTATGATGATTATGCTTTATGTAGAAAGTTAGGTAGTAAACGCGTGTTTTTCGGAGATGTAATTCAACCGAGGCAATAATCAAAAAATAGCCGAGTTTACTCAAATGTTGAGCAAACTCGGCTATATTTAATTAGAAGATAACATGTGTTTCTTTTTCTACGATTTGTGCTCCTTTAATCGCAATGATTTTACCTGATGGAGGATTTAATACATTGCTTTCTAACAAAGTGCTCATCGCATTACGGATGGATTCTTCAGATACTTGTTGTTTAATATCTGGAACTTGGAATTTGACTGGTTTGTGTGCTTCATTGATATAAATCAATTCTAGTGATTTTGTCATAATCTGATTCTCCTCTTATAAAGTTTCTACTGTTGTGACTTCGATGTTGTCGTATGTTTCACCTGTTAATTTTTCAATAGCTGATTTGAAGCTGTTTAATTGTGCTTCAGTGCTTTGTGGGTTTAAACGGGCAAATCTACGACGTTTGATAACTGGTTTTGCTTCTTTTTTGTCTTCGACACGAATAAGTGTCACTGCAAGATCTTTGATTGTTTTCATTTCTGTTCACCTCCTTGCTCACTCTATATATCGAAATTTCTAGAAAAAAAGCACACCCTTTTGTAAAATTAATTTCAAAAACTTTTGAAGGAGTGTGTGACGGGGTAATTAAACAGGTATATAAAGCTTCTTCTCTAAGGTAGATGAATCATCGCAATATCTATAAGATGATGAAGTTTTTAGAATAGATTTCACACAATTGATTATAGTATTATTAAACATAGACACTTGATATATGGTCGGAATCTTCAATGATATTGAAGAAAGATATATGAAGTATATACAACAAAGAAAGAGGTGACGCTGTGGAAATTATTGAAGGTCTTTTGGTCTTTATAGCAGCAATTATTTTAAGTTCATTAATCCATTCATTATTTCTCCCTAAAGTACCACTAGCGTTTATCCAAATCATTTTAGGAGCGCTGATCTTTTTAACACCAATTCCGGTAAACTTTAGATTTGATACAGAAGTTTTTATGGTTGCGTTGATTGCACCTTTACTATTCATTGAAGGTGTTAATGTATCGCGTGTGAGTTTGAAGCGCTACATAAAACCAGTAATGATGATGGCGTTAGGTTTAGTGTTTACAACAGTCATAGGGGTAGGGTTCTTTATTCATTGGGTATGGCCAAGCTTACCCATGCCAGCCGGCTTTGCGTTAGCTGCTGTTTTATGTCCGACAGATGCGGTAGCTGTGTCGGCGATTACGAAAGGGAAAATTCTACCAAAAGGTTCTATGACAATCTTAGAAGGAGAGTCATTGTTAAATGATGCGGCAGGTATCATTTCATTCAAAATTGCTGTCGCAGCACTGATTACAGGCGCATTTTCTATTACGGATGCGATTGGTCAGTTCTTAATTACTTCAATCGGCGGTTTAGTTATTGGTCTGCTTGTCGGTATTATCTTAGTTCGTTTACGTATTGTATTGGCACGTAAAGGTGTAGAAAGCAATAATATGTTTGTATTCATTCAGTTATTGACACCATTTGTGTCATATCTTGCGGCAGAAGTCTTCCATGCTTCAGGTATTATCGCGGCAGTGATTTCAGGACTAGTTCATGGTTTTGAGCGTGATCGGATTAATCAAATCAGTAACCAGTTGAAATTGAGTTATACACAAACATGGAACTTATTGAGTTATGTATTAAATGGCTTTGTATTCGTAATTTTAGGCTATATCGTACCTGAAACTGTTAAAAACATTATTAAAACAGAGCCGCAGAACCTAGTCTTCTTACTTGGAATTACAGGTTTGATTGCCTTAGCGGTATATGTATTTCGTTTCTTATGGGTGTATGTTTTATATCCGTATTTCTACTTACCGGTCAGTCCATTCCAACGTGCAATGAATGATGGTGAGAATAAAGAACAAGGAGAAACGAAACCTAAACGTAGTAAATACGCGATGATTATGACTTTATGCGGGGTACATGGAACGATTTCATTAGCCATTGCTTTGACGTTTCCTTATATGCTTGGAGAACATACATCATTTGTTTATCGTAATGACCTACTCTTTATTTCTGCAGGTATGGTGGTATTAAGTTTGGTAATTGCTCAAGTTTTATTACCGTTAATTACACCAGTCATGAAGAAGGTCGAAGTGGAAGGAATGAGTTTCAGAGAAGCCCGTATCTATATTCTTGAACAGACAATTGACTACTTAAGAAGACATGCGACGCCTGAAACTTCATTCAATTACGGTAATGTCATCAAAATCTATCATGATCGTATTGCTTTTATGAAAGTGATTGACGATGATGATGAAAACTCTAGAGAACTTGAACGCTTACAAGGGATTGCGATTGATACAGAGACAGAAACATTAAACGAGCTCGTGAAAGAAGGCAGAATTACACAAAGTGATTTTGATAACTATATGCGCTATGCCGAACGTACACAAGTGTATCGTCAAGCTTCATTGATTCGCAGAATTATTATGCGCATCAAAGTAGCCATTTTAAGACGTCGTGTGCGTGTACAAACAAACGCATCTTCCTCATTAGATGTGCAGCAGAACTTAAAAGAAATTTCGAATATTATGCGTATCGTTCACTACAATGTAGTCAAACGATTAACAAAAGAAGCTAATACTGATAACAAATTAGAAATCGGCACAATTTGTGATAGTTATTTAATGCGTTCAGATAATCTGACAGCGGCTAATATCTTCTCAAATAAAACGGGTCATCGTAATAATGTAGCTAGAATCAAGCTCAATGCTTTACGTGAACAACGACATATTTTGAATGAATTGGTCGAAGATGAAGAAATCAGTGAAAAAACAGCTTTAAAATTACGTGAAGCGATTAACTATGATGAAATGGTCTTAGTGGACCGTTTAACATAATTATAAATAGAGCACAGCCTGCATAACAAACAGGCTGTGCTTTTTCATATAGTAAAATAAAAGAAAGAACTATTATAAATTGTTAGATAGTTGAGAATTGTTAACTTTTATCTATTTAACAATTGATAAATCTTGTAAAAGAAAGGGTTAATCGGTTTAATAAAGTCGCCGACATATTCTTCAACATGGGCATTAAAGCCTTCTTTGAATTTTTGAACACCGAAATCTTCAGCATCTTCACTGAAATCTCCTGTAATACCGTAAAAATTATAGCAATCAATACCTTTATTTTTCGCAAATTGAATCATTTCCCATTGGAGTCTGTACGCACCCATATAGGCATTGTATTTAGGGTTTGAACCGCTGGATAGGTAGTAAACTTCATGAGGGTTATAGATATAGTAAGCTGCAGCTAAGTCTAATACAGGTCCATCTGTTTCTATCAATTTTTTCGTTTCAGTAATTTTTCGTTCTTGTGCTGCTAATTGCTTTTGGTATTGCACATATTTATTTTTATTTTTCTTAGAATTAGGGTTTTCTTTTAATGCCGCTTGAACATTTTCAATATCTGTATTTAACTCAGCGACTTTCGCATTTTGTGCCTCTAATAATTCTTCTAAATCGATGTAAACCAGCTTTAACATACTGTTATCAGCGTATGTTTTCTGCATTCTTTCAAAATAGCTTTGATCTCTAAATTTGAAGCCGTGTTTTTCTTCAGCCATTTTAAATAATTTAAAAAATCGATCTGTTTCATCAATTGATAAATCACGGACTTTCACCTGCATTTCATAGGTTTTCTTAATATTACGGCGTGTTTGATAATCCATTTCTTTTAACAATTGTTTTTCATCTTTGTTTTCTAGGTTTAAGACAGACAACCATCTGATCTGACTTGTTTGAGAATAACCTGTAGTAAACCCTTGATGACGGTAACCTAATAAATTCATCACATTCATAAAAGTTTCGTTATCATAAGATTCAAGGATTTCTCCGTCACAACTTCGAATATTTTCTAACAGGTAAGGATCAGTTAAAACATATAAGCAGTTATGCTTTTTTAGATATGTCGTTAAGTTTTCATAAAAAAATCTGACTAACTCATGGTCTTTAAAGTTCATGACTGGACCGCGATGTGTATAGAAATATTTAAAGAACTTTAAACAACGTGCCTCAGTCAGTAAACAAGCAGCTAATACATCACCTGTTTCATTTTTTACGCCGACTAAATGTACATTATTTTGATGCTCATTTTGATAATTGAAATGTGAGGATGATTGGGTATAATGTGATGCATTTTCATTAACAAAATTTTCAAATTCTTGAATGTTTAACTTAGAAAAATTCAAAAAAAGACCTACTTTCATATAGAGTTTTTTAAAATTGATTAGATATACACAAAAAAATCGATTGATTAAGTAACCGAAATTGTTAACTTATCAACCGATATCAATATTGTTTAAAACTAAGCGGAGGGAGAAGGATTCGAACCAACGCAAGCACTGACGTGCTCCTAATTAATAAATAAATATTAACCCCCTTAAACCAGACTTGGGTATCCCTCCATGAATAACTAAATTAATCATAACTTTAGTTTTTCTAAAAGTAAAGGAAATTTATAAATATTTTGTAGATAAACAATTGAAGATATTTAAAGAAATATAATAAATGACTAAATTTTTTGTTGTTTATATTTAAAAGGGTAAAGATGTGATCTTGTGATGAAATATTGAGTGAATTAAACACAAAAAAAGCGACAGTTCCCCTCAAGAGCTGTCGCTTCGAAAATCGATGTCATCGCAAGCACCGATTTTCTTAAAGTGGTGTGTGGTCCAGTGGGAGGAAAGACCACAGCTTATTTATGTTTAGGATAGATTATTTATGGATTAGCGGAAATGGAATGGACATACTAGGAGGTCTTTTTCCGCTAATTGAAAGGATAAATTGTTTACTTCATGCTTTGATGAACGGTTTCAATGTTAGATTCCATCATTTTGTAGTAGGAATCTCCTTTACTGCCTTTTTTGCCAATAGAGTCTGTGTAGACTTCTCCTGAAATTGGAACGCCTGTTTCTTCACTCAAGCTCTTCATGCTTTTATGATCGACACTTGTTTCGACTAATAGATTTTTCAAGTTGTGATCTTTAACGAATTTAATTGCTTGTTTCATTTGTTCAGGTGTTCCTTGTTTTTCAGTGTTAATTTCCCAAATATAGCCGGGAGTGATGCTATATTGTTTTGAGAAATATTTAAATGCGCCTTCACTTGTGATCATAGCGCGTTGATCTTTAGGAATGTCATCGAACTTGTTGTGACTGTCTTTATTTAACTTTTCAAGCTTGTTGATATAAGCATCACCTCGTTTTTCGTAGTCTGCTTTGTGTGCTTTATCATGATTGATTGCAGCTTGCTGAATTGTTTTTACATATTTGATGCCGTTCTCTAGACTTAACCAAGCGTGAGGATCTTGTTTTGTCTCATCGCCTTCAGCACCGTTCAGGTAAATTGGTTTTACATCTTTAGAAACGCGTACGACACTATCATCTTTAGTTGTTTTGCCAGCTTGGTCTAAAGCATTTTTAAACCAACCATTACCTGTCTCCAGATTCAATCCGTTATAAAGGATGATATCTGCGTCTGTTAAGGCTTTGATGTCTTTAGGTTTGACCTCATATTCATGAGGATCTTGGCCGATAGGAACTATGCTATGTATATCCGCATGGTCCCCGACTACGTTGTCGGCCATGTCATATAGTATTGAATTGGTTGTGACGATTTTAAGTTTATGATTATCAGAGGCTGTTGAGTTTGAATCTTTGCCTCCGCCGCATGCTGCTAACAGTAATAACATGATAGCTAATAATGGTACTAATTTTTTCATGATGTAACTCCTTTTTTGATTTTGAGAGTCAATTTAGAATAGATAAATGTACCGACATAAATAGCAAACGCACACAAGACAATTGTTGCACCACTAGGGATGTTATAAATGTAGCTGAAATACATACCGATTATTGAACTGATTACACTGATCAGACTGGCTACAATCATCATAGACCATAATTTCTTGGTGATGAGAAAAGCTGCTGAAGCGGGTGTAATCAACAGTGCAACAACGAGTATAATACCCACAGTTTGAATGCTTGCAACTGTCACAAGTGACAAGAGCAGCATCACAAAGTAGTGGATGGCTGTTGTGTTTAAACCGCTCATTCTACTAAAGGTTGGATCGAAAGTAGAAATCATTAATGGGCGGTAAAAAATGATGATAAGCAAGAGTACTATTATGCTGACCACAATCGTCGACCAGTATGCACTATTGGTAATCGCTAGCAAATTACCGAATAGAATATGATACAAGTTCGTCGTACTATTGATCAAGCTGATAATAATAACTCCGGTAGCTAAGAATGCTGTGAAGCTGATGCCGATGGCTGCGTCTTGTTTAGTTTTACTTCGTTCAGAAATAAAACCGATGAATAGACTGGCTAGCATTCCAGTAACTAAAGCTCCGACAAACATCGGAATTTTGAAGAGGAATGATAGTGCAACCCCTGGCAATACAGCATGGCTCATCGCATCACCCATGAGTGACAACCCTCTTAAAACAATCAGGCTGCCGACTGTTCCGCACACAATGCCGACACAAATGGAAATAATCAGAGCGCGGTTTAAAAATTGATATTGTGTGAGTTGTTGTATAAATTCGTACATAAATTTGACTCTCTTTCTAATTCTTTAATGGCGCTGTGGTTGATTCATGAATGTCTCGTTTAATCGTTCTGTGGTCATTGCTTCTTCGCTTGGTCCGAAATAACGTAAAGTTTGATTGAGCAGAATGACACGATCGAAATAAGTAGTTGCTTTTGATAGATCATGATGCACGATTAAAATTAATTTGCCTTCGGCCTTTAAGCCTTCTATTTTACGCATAATTAATTGTTCACTCGTAAAATCAATTCCTACAAAAGGTTCGTCTAATAAGTAAAGTTCGCTCGTCGACATCAAGGCGCGTGCAACTAATACACGTTGCAGCTGTCCACCGCTTAATTGAGAAATTTGGCGTTTACGTAAATGTGTTAATTCCATTTCTTCTAATAATTGAGTTAAGCGTTGTTTAATTTGTGCAGAAGGGCGTTTAAACCACCCAATCTCTTTATAAGCGCCTGATAGTACGACGTTTTCAACATCAATTGGAAAATCTAAATCTAAGTAGGCTTTTTGCGGTATGTATGTGATGTTCTTAAGTTGTGATTCGACTGGTTGATTGTTCAACAATTGGACACCTTGTGATTTAAACTCTCCGATTAACGCTTTGATTAATGAGGATTTTCCTGCACCGTTCGGACCCATAATACCGATGATTTCACCGTGAACAGGAATAGACAAGTTGATGTTTCGCAAGACATGCTTATTGCCTAAATACAAATCCAAATTCTCAATTTCTAACAATATCACACCTCCTAAAAGAATTTTTAGGGTAACCTAATTTATTTCATCATAAGACATGAATTTTCGCGTGTCAAGTCTTTTCGTGATACAATAAAGTGAATCTGGATGGAAGGAACGGTGACAAGATGTTAACGGAAGAAAAAGAAGATTACCTCAAAGCGATTTTGAATAATGGCGGCGCAACTTCATTCGTTACAAATAAAAAACTTTCTCAATACTTAAATATTAAACCCCCATCCGTGAGTGAGATGGTCAATCGTTTAGAAAAAGCGGGCTATGTAACTACCAAACCTTATAAGGGTGTCAAATTATCCGAAGAAGGTTTCAACCATACATTAGAAATTATTAAGCGTCATCGCTTATTAGAACTTTTCTTAATCGAGATATTGAAATACAACTGGGAAGAAGTGCACCAAGAAGCAGAAGTGCTTGAACATAGAGTGTCTGATTTGTTTGTCGAACGTTTAGACTCATTGTTGAATTATCCGACAACATGCCCACATGGCGGTATCATCCCAAGAGATGGTAAATTTGAAGAAATTTACAATGAATCCTTAAAAACATTCCAAGCAGGAGATCAAATCGTGATTCGTCGTGTACGAGACCGTACGAAATTATTAATTTATCTTTCTAGTAAATTTATTTCAATCGGGGATGCGGTGACGGTGATATCTCGTGATGATACTAACGAAGTTATTGCTATTCAAAAAGGGGATGACCCATTAATTATTTTAAGTTATGAAAACGCGGCACATATTTTTGGGGAATTAGCGGACGTATAAATAGAATAGGAATCAGAGTGGTTCATCATTGGCGTAATCTATTTAGGTTACGTCTTTTTTGTCGTTCTAATTAATGAGATGTATATCATTCTTTGTACCTATGGATAATTCAAAAAATCGTCATATAATAATAAAAAAGATAAAAGAGGTATAAGGATGAAGGAGAATACAGCACATCAATCAGAAAAAATAGTGTTAGTTGTCAGCTTACTGATCTTTTTGTTTATAATGATTGGGAATTATTTAAAGTTAGATTTTTTACGATATATGGATCAAACGACATTACGATGGTTTATTCAAACGTTTGGTGAACCGAAAATGCAGTTTGGTCATGGCTTTCTTAATGATTATATGAATGCACTGGCTACATATGGAGATGTTTTAACCTTTGTAGTGATGTCTATTGTCATTGCGATTATTTTATTATTCAAGCGTTACTATGTATTAAGTTTATGGTTGTTAAGCACAGTGGCTTCAGGAGGTATCTTAGGTATTATTTTTAAGGATGTCATTCATCGTCATCGTCCGTATGACCATTTGTTAGCAGATACAGGTTTTTCTTTTCCAAGCGGGCATTCATTATCTAGTACGCTGATTGTGATCATTATATTTGCGGTGTTTTTACCGAAAGTGAAACATCGTGCAATTCAAGTGACAATTGCTGGTTTGCTTTCAGTGTTATGGGCAAGTATTTTATTTTCAAGAATGTACTTTCACGCACACTTTTTAACTGATGTGATAGGCGGTGTCTCTTTAGGTATCGTTTGGGTAATGGGTGCTATATTGATATATCGCTTGTTATTAACGAAGTTGCCTCAAATCAATTTACTGCGAAAAGGTAAGATGTTTTATATAAAATAGTAAAATAAAGAAGCTTTGCGGTGTCGCAAAGCTTCTTTTGTTCATCTATTCATCTCTATTAAATTTGTTTGCCCCAAATATTTAAGTCTAAGCGTTGATTATCGATGTGTGCGATTTGCGGCATTTCTCCCCAAAGAACGTAGCCTTGTTTTTCAAATAATTTATTACATGGTATGTTTTGTGCGAAAACATAGCCAGTTAAGAAGCGAATCCCTAACGCTTTGGCTTCTTGTTCTAGACGTTGCATCACTTTAGTACCAATACCTTTCCCACTAATCTGTTGATCCAAATAGATACTAACTTCTGCAGTTTCATCATAAGCAGGTCTGCCGTAAAAGTAATTCAGACTTGCAAAACCAATTGGGCGCATTTCTTCATCGTATACTGTAAACAAAGGACGCATGGCATCGTGTTTATCAAAGACGTGTGCCATTTCTTGTTCTGTCATTTCATCAATATCTGCTGTGATGTTACGTGCAGCGATGGCTTGATTATAAACTTTTGTAAATAAAGATAAATCGACTTGTGTTGCTGGACGAAGCTTTACCATTTTTATCACCTTAATTCTGTAAAAGTAGAATAGTGATAATAGCGTACACGATATAAACGTTAAAGGCAATCCATAACAAACTGAAAATTACGACAGGGATGCCGGTTAATTGACGTAAAGCTAAACCATCCCAGTCGATGACATGTTTCGTAAAAGTCAAAGTAATAATCGTCCAAGTCGATTGTAGCAACTCTCCGAACAGCACACCTAAAATAAAGTGGTAAATCAATGATAAGATAATGACAATGAATTCAGGTTGACCGTTTTGTACTAAACCATAAATCATGACGCCTAATAAGAGCGTGAGTAAAATAGGGATACCTTTTCTTGAAGTAATCAGCACAAAATAAATAAAGATAGCTAGATAGCTGAATACGAAGAGTGAAGGATAATGATAATAACCCGCAAAGAGCCCGACTGCCAACATCAACGGAGGCATCATATAACCACCAAGTGTCGTAATTATCATCGTCATTCTACTTCTAGCTCTGGTGACCGCAAAGCCTTGTCGCGAGGTCTGTATACGTTCTCTAGGAGAAGTAACAATCACTAAATCCTCGGTATGACCGCCACTGATTTTGTTAAATAGAATATGACCGAATTCATGTGTGAGTACCGGAATGTAATTTAATATAATGTCTAGAATCGCAAAACTTGGTTTATGACGATTGCGATGCACGAATAGATAAGCAATGGCGATTAATACCACCCAATATAAATGGAGTGTCATAGAAGTGCTTAGAATATCTTTAATCAACTGCATAATTTAACCTCTTCTTGAATTAGAAAAAGTTGAGATACATGACCTCAACTTATGATTTATCTTCATTGTATGAATTTTTAGCATTTACGTCTTGCGTCTTCGGACGTATTTTAATCATTCGGCACATCTTTGATGTAACGTGCTGGATTACCTGCGACAACTTGATTTGTGGATACATCTTTAGTGACGACGCTGCCTGCGCCGACAACAACATTATCGCCAATGGTAATACCTGGCAAAATAATCGCACCTGCGCCGATCCAAACATGATTACCGATTGTTATAGGGTAGCCTAACTCTAATCCAGCGGCACGTGTTTTAGGATTTAAAGGGTGAGTTGCGGTAATCAACTGAACGTTCGGACCTAAGAGTACGTGATTGCCAATCGTAATTTTTGCGACATCTAACATCGTCGCATTAAAGTTCGCATAGAAATGGTCTCCAATTGTAATGTTATAACCATAGTCAAAGTGGATATCTGGCTCAATGAAGACTTCTTCACCGCAAGCCCCTACACTTTGGCGGAATAAATGCATACGTTCTTTAATAGAAAAGGCATTGTTGATTGCTTTTGTTGCGTGGCGTGCTTTATGACGTTCCTTTACTAACTCAGGATCTCTTGAGTCATAGAGCTGACCGCTCAACATTTTGTCTTTTTCACTTGTCATAGTATCTAACCTCTTTGATTCTCATAATAAATTCAGATTACCACTTATAGTGAGGAATGCAATCAATTCAACTGGCGTGTATAATAAGATGAAATGAACTTTTATTAATCAGAGGTGCAAGTTAGGAGTTTGAAGCGATGAGTATTCAACATAAGCATAAACAGAATAAAGTAGATATTTTGTCTGTTCAATTTGATAACGTCACAATGGACGAGATGAAAGAAGCGGTCATGCATTTTAGAGAAACAGATACAACTGATAACATGTTTGTTGTGACTGCAAATCCTGAAATTGTAGATTACGCATTAGATAATCGAAGTTATTATGATTTAATCAGTGAAGCAGATTATATCATTCCAGATGGATCAGGGATTATTCAAGCAGGCAGAATATTAGGTACCCCGTTAAAAGAACGTGTGCCAGGTATCGAATTTATGGCAAAGTGTTTAGAAATTGCTGAGCGTTATCATCAGCGTGTCTTCTTATTAGGTGCATCTGAAGCTGTAGTCGCAAAAGCCAAACAAGAGCTACAACATCGATATCCTCATGTGACTTTCGATGCACATCACGGTTATATTGATTTAAAAGATGAACAAGTGGTTCGTAAAGTAAGTAAATTTAATCCAGATTATGTTTTTGTCGGTATGGGTTATCCTAAACAAGAACAATGGATTAAACAACACCGTCATCGCCTTCAACATACATTACTGATGGGTGTCGGCGGATCCATTGAGATTTATAGCGGTACAAAAAAGCGTGCACCTCTATTCTTCCGTAAAACGAATCTTGAATGGTTTTACCGCTTAATTACAGACTGGAAACGTATGGCAAGAATGCGCAGATTACCTAGATTTGTATCCAAAGTTTTCCGTAAACGTTTGAAGCGTAAATAATATTTAAATGAGCCTTCTCTAACAATACAGGAAAGTTAGAGCAGGCTTTTTTATGAACAAAATATGATATCTACATAATGTGTATTGAATATTTAGAAAAATAAAGTAATATTGTATCATTCACATATGAAGTGTCTTGATAAGCATGATTGAGACATGATTTGTGACAATCATTTCTTTAAGAGCATAAACAACAAATATCAAGAGGTGACAACATGAAAAAGGGATTCTATTATTGATTTTCGATTTAGTTTCGACCTTTGGTTCGGAAATCTTTTTCTTTGCTTGTTCGTTTTATATTTTAAGAGAAACAAGCAATGGTGCATTATACGGTTTTGTTATAGGTATGATGGCTGTAGTTCAAATTGTGTTAGGTCCAATTATGGGGAACCTAGCCGATTATAAAAGTAATCGAAAGATAATCTTCATTGCGCAATTATTAAGCGTGCTATCCATCACTGTGTTTTTAGTGGGGTATCAAAATCATTTATGGGCACTGGTTATTTTAATGATGATGCTTACTGCGACTGATGTGCCAGTAGGTTTAATCATTGAATCTAATTTAGCGAAGATAACAGGGGAGCAATTAGAGCGCTTTGTGTCTTTAAGGAATATTGTAATTATGGCCACATCATTCTTAGCGCCAGTAATCGGCGGTATTGTGGTAGGATTCCTTTCTATTGAACAAATGGGATATGTGATTTTAGTGACTGAATCACTCGCCATGTTGACGATAGCATTTATACCTTTAAACAGACATGTGGAAAAAGAGAACCAAGCTTTCATCAATAATTTCAAAAAAGGTTTTCACTACATATGGGCTAAAAAGGATTTAGCGACGATGGTGGTTTATTTGGCAGTGATTAATATTATTTTGTATGCGATACCGATTGGCATTTCAATATTAGCCATTCAAAAGATGCATGTATCTTCAAGTGCATTTGGATGGATAGAGGCTTCTTTAACAATCAGCATGGCGTTAGGCAGTATCATTCTTGCGATTTTCCCGCCTAAACAAAATTTACGTTTATATTTAATTGGATCGAGCTACACGATTGCGATGATTTTCTTTGCGTTGGCATTGATTACGATGATGGCAATGGGAAATTTAGCTGGGGTGTTAGCGTTAATTGGCGTTTATATTGTATTAGGTTTCAGCGCACAATACAGTAATATTCCACTTCAAATCTACTTCCAAAAACGTATCGAGGAAAGTTATAAAGCAAGGGTCTTCTCTGTCAGCTTTGCGCTCAGTCAATTCACCAAACCTTTAAGTATTATGTTCTTCAGCTTTATTCTTGGTTTCAATTACACGCTTGTATTTCTGATTACAGGATTAGTTTTCGTCATGATAGTAGTTGCATTTACTAAAATTGTGCCAAAAGATGTGTTTGATAACGGCATCAACATGCCATCAAAAGAAGGGGTATAATAGAAATAAATACAAGCAGAGGAGTGACATGCGTGGCAAGACATAAAATTTATGATATGGCATTCGCAAGTGTTTATCCGCATTATGTGACAAAGGTTGAGAAAAAAGGGCGTACAAAAGATGAATTGCATGAAGTAATCACTTGGTTAACAGGATATGATGAAGCAGGTTTACAACAAGTATTAGATGAGCGAGTACCGTTTGAAGATTTCTTTGCGCAAGCACCTGACTTAAATCCGAACCGCAAGTTAATTACGGGTGTCATTTGCGGCATTCGTGTTGAAAACATTGAAGCACCTTTAATGCAGGAAATTCGCTATTTAGATAAGATCGTAGATGAGCTCGCAAAAGGTAAGCCATTAAATAAAATAATGAGGAAATGATTTAAAGAATAAAACGTTTTCAAGTTTTACAAAATGATGAACTTATAAAAAATATATTGCAGAATCGTAATCGTTACGATACAATGTACTTAATTTAAAAACGGATTCGATGAAAAAGATATGAAATACAAGATTTAAGTCAGAGATAGAAAGTCAGCGGCTGGAAGCTTTCTAATTACTTAAACTGTGTTTTACTCCTTTTGAGATGTATGTGAAAGCATACCGACTAATGGCATGTTACGCCATTCTAATGAGGAAGCAAGTTGAGACTTCTAGGAGAGCAACTCCAATTGAAGTCTTGTTTAATGACTTGTTTCGAATGTGGGTGGTACCACGAGCATAAACTGCACTCGTCCCTGTTATCAGAGGATAAGTGCAGTTTTTTATTGAATAAAACTAACAATTAGAATTTAAGGAGGCAATAGTTATGGCAGAACAAGTTATCGTTACTTTACCAGATCAACGCAAATTGGAGGTGGCACAAGGCACAACACTTTACCAAGTTGCGCAACAAATCGGCAGCTCATTTGCGAAAAAAGTTGCGGTTGCGAATGTGGACGGCACATTATATGGTTTGAACGAATACATCGGAGAAGATTGCCAAGTTGAATTCTTGACATATGAAGATGAAAAAGGATTAGAAGCCATTCGTTATACTTTAGGTTATTTAGCAGGAGAAGTGCTTGAAAAACATGGCGCAAAAGTCGCTGGATTCGGTGTAAATAAAGAACAATTCTTTGTGGACTTCAAACCTGAAGTAAACTTAAAAGCAGCGGATTTAGAAAAAGTTTCTAAAGATATCCAAAAAGCAGTAAGCGCAAATCATCCTATTGAAATCCGTGAATTATCTAAATTAAATGCATTAGATCAATTTAATGAAAATGCTTTTATGCAACATCATATTGAACAAGCCTCAGAACCTGTGAAAGTTGCGGTTCATGGAGACTATGCAGCAGTCATCGACCAACCTTTAGTGCATAATTTATCTAAAGTGAAAAACTTCAGTTTGCAAGCCGTATCTGCGACTAACTGGTTAAGAGATGTGAACAACGAAGCATTACAACGTGTTTCTGGTTTCGCGTTCGCAGATGCGAAAGCCTTAGAAGACCATCAAGCGTTTATTGATAAATATGAACAAGTGAACCATCGTCGTTTAGGTAAAGAATTAGATATCTTCTCATTCTCAGAATTTGCACCAGGTATGCCATTCTATGCGCATAACGGCCAAGTGATTCGTTTGGAATTACAAAATATGTTGAGACAATTACAGTTTGAAGCGGATTATGAAGAAGTCTATACTCCATTTATCATGGATGAAACTTTATGGAAAAACAGTGGTCACTGGGATCACTACCAAGACAATATGTACTTCACTGAAGTAGATGAACAAACTTATGCATTAAAACCAATGAACTGTCCTGGACATATGTTGATTTACAAAAATCATTTACATTCATATCGTGACTTGCCAATTCGTATGGCTGAATTCGGTCAAGTCCACCGTCATGAATTAAGCGGTTCTTTAAATGGTTTATTCCGTGTAAGAACATTCAACCAAGATGATGCACATATCTTTGTACGTCGTGACCAAATCGAATCAGAAATCTTAGATGTCTTAGGTTTGATTCATAAAGTTTATAGTGTCTTCGGCTTCGATTACAGTATTGAACTTTCTACTCGTCCAGATGACTTTATGGGTGAAATCGAACTTTGGGATTTCGCTGAACAATCATTAGAAAATGTATTGAATCAACATGGTTTTGAATATACAGTCAATGAAAAAGACGGCGCGTTCTATGGTCCTAAAATTGATATCCATATCAAAGATGCATTAGGACGTAGTCACCAATGCGGTACTGTACAACTAGATTTCCAAATGCCTGAAAAATTCGATTTAACTTTCGTTAATAAAGACGGAGAAAAAGAACGTCCAGTGGTTATCCACCGTGCAATTTACGGTTCAAGCGATCGTTTCATCGGTATCTTACTTGAACACTTTGGCGGAAACTTACCATTATGGTTAGCACCTGTACAATTAGAAGTGATTCCTGTTAATGCAGACTTGCATTTAGATGCGGTAAAAGACTTGAAACGTCAATTGAAAGCTGAAGGCTTCAGAGTAGATCTAGATCTTTCAGACGAAAAAATGGGTTATAAAATCCGTCAAGCACACTTAAGAAAAGTACCATATACACTTGTTGTGGGAGATAACGAAGTAGAAAATGGTACAGTTGCGGTAAGAAAACGCGGTGCTTCTGAAGAAACTAGCGTAGATGTGAAAGACTTCATCGAACAATTGAAAGTAGAAAGAGATGTTTTAAACTCAGTAGAGTAAGTTTAAAACGATAATTGAATATAAAAAATACGCATTGCAGTAGAAAGGGTAGCTGCAATGCGTTTTATTTTTAAGGGTTATTATTTTATAGTTTCATGTGTTTCAATTAAGTAGTTGAGGGAGCTTAATTGAACACAGGTTTTTTGACATTTTTATTAATGAGGGTAGGATTCAGAATGCAGGGCTAATCACGTTCTGAATCGTCGTGTGATTTTCAAGATTGAGTTTAAACATTTTGTTTGGGCTCATTTCCATATAACAGGTGTGCGTTTGATCGATGATTATCATTCAGAGCGACTTAAACTCTGTTTTATTTGAGTAAGGGTTGTGTTGTAAGTTTGAAATAGTAACGTGAAGCATAAGAAAGTTGAGGGCACTGCTGGTGGTGATGAATTGTGGGAATTCAATCAGCAGAATATATGCATTGTTACCTTATTTCAATACTTAGCGCGTTTTAAATTTTAACGCAGATTTATTTTAACCATCAATTGCTGTTATAGGCATACTGATTACTATTTGGCACTTAATTTGAACTTACCGGTTGTTGTTAGGGTTATTGTGTAGCTATGACAGCATCTTGCAATGTTTATGATTAGCTTTTTCAATCAAACATTATAAAACAGGAGGTTGCAAGAGAATTGCTGTTGTATCAGCTTTGTGCGTATAGAATGGGCTGTTTTCTTATACGTAAAGCACATTGTTATAATTGGGCTGGTTTCAATAGACTACTATAGTGGTGAGTGTAGCGTATTGAAAATTTTTATAGAAATGAATGGTTGTTTAATAAGGTAAGTTCAATTTAATGTTATAGGGAAATAAAAAAACTCGCTCCTGTTTACATGCATCACCTCCTTGAAAAGTCTTTACGAGTTTCAAAGTAGGTTAGTAAACAGCACCGAGTACCTTACACCAATCCTAATATATTCTATTACGATTCAATATTGCGATCGAACACGAATATTGAAATGACTTCATCATCTTCTAAATTAACATCTGTAAATAGTTTTACAAATTTCGCACCTACCAATTCTTCCATTTCTGTAGGTGGATGTTGGTTGTAAAGTTGTTTAATTTCTTCTGTACGTCCAAATTTAAGCATTCTTTCGAATTCCTTACTTTGAGTATTACGCAAATAGAAGTTTTCAACTTTACTTAGGCTTCCTATCATATGGGCAACCGCCCAGTTATCTTTGAAAAACACTTTGATTTGTTCGGGACCTTTACCGATGTGTTCTTTACGATACGCACGGACAAGGTTCGCAAATGCTTGTGTCTTATTTTGTTTAGCTATATCAATCACCTGCTTACTTGAGAAATGATATGACATATTGAAGTTCAGGCTGATTAGATTTCAATATTTTGATACACCTTCACTTTAAAGAAAATGAAGTGTGCAGCAAGACTATTGAAATGATTACTTGTATCAAAATGTCATTGTATGAGAGCATCCGACATTAATCAAGTGTGCAATATTATTTTGCCTGTTGTTAATACACTTGTACTTAATGATAATACTTTTTTTCTTTGATTTAAAGAGGTTTGCTTAAAGTTTTTTAAGTAAAAAGATTCAGAAATATCAACATCGCTTTAAAAGAGTGAAGTAGAAGAGGAAAAGAAAAAGCAGTTTATACTGCGATTTCTTTTACAGCTTCAATTGTTTATTTCATTACAAATCTTTCTTCGTCTAAGTTTTTACGGAAAGCTTTTTGGTCTGCTTTAGATTTCTTTTTAAAGTCTTTAAGGAATTGTTCGTACTTAGGCAATACTTCCTCAACTTCGCCGAATTGTTTCAAGCGTCCGCCTTCAATCCAAGCGATTTTTGTACAGAATTGACGCACTTGGCCGATGTTATGGCTGACGAAGAAAATCGTTTTGCCTGCTTCTTTAAATTCGTGGATTTTGTCTAATGATTTTTGCGTGAATGTTTGGTCTCCGACAGACAACGCTTCGTCAATCACTAAAATATCTGGATCAATCGTGACGTTGATAGAGAAACCAAGTTTAGCACGCATACCACTTGAATACTTTTTAACGGGTTGGTAAATAAACTCTCCCAGTTCACTGAATTCAACGATTTTAGGTGTGAGCTTTTTAATTTCTTTACGTGTAAAGCCCATGCACAACATTTTAAATTCAATATTTTCTAATCCTGTCAATTGTGCGTTAAGCCCTGCATTGATCGCAATAACACTGACTTCACCATTTTTCTCAATTGAACCTGCAGTGTTGGATAAAGATCCGCCGATAATATTGCTGAGGGTTGATTTGCCTGAACCGTTGATGCCGACTAAACCGATAATATCACCTTTATACGCTGTCATTGAGACATCTTTTAACGCGTAAAATGTTTTGTTCTTATGATTAGGAATGAGCGCATCTTTGATTCGTTCTTTGTTATTACGATAGATACGATATTCTTTTGTAATATTATCCATCTTTACAGATACATCTTTCATTGTATAACCTCTTCCTTAACCTCTATTTACTCTATTATAGTACATATTGCGATGCCGAGCGGTCAAAACGCATATGAATTCTTCAACGCTATAAATTTTACCATTTCTTGAAGAATTGGTCATTATTTTCGTCGTTAAAGTCATTTCTTTGCCATTAGTAATGAAAATTATTCCATTCTATATTATAATTACGTATAATGTTAAGATGGATATATTTCAAGCATAGAGAAAAAATTACATAAGCATATGTAATGAAATGCGCAAATCGTTTGAAAGCGTGGTTTGAACATGGGAGCATTAATAACTGTTCTGAAAGAACATATTAAAGGATTTTATTTGATCCACAGGTTAGCACAATTTGAGTTGAAAATTGCTAACCATAATAACTACTTAGGTATGGCGTGGGAGTTAATTAACCCGCTTATCCAAATTTTAGTCTACTGGTTCGTGTTCGGATTCGGGATTCGTACAAACGCACCGGTTGATGGGATACCCTTCATCTTCTGGATGCTTGTCGGTATCAGTATGTGGTTCTTTATCAACCAAGGAATATTAGATGGGACACGCTCGATTGTATCGAAATATAATCAAGTGGCGAAAATGAATTTCCCGTTATCGATTATTCCGACGTATACCGTAACTGCAAAATTATATGGACATTTAGCATTACTCGGGATTATTATTATTTTCTGTATCGCTTCAGGTATTTATCCGACGATACATATTATTCAGTTATTCTTATACGTACCATTTGCGTACATTGCTACAAGTGCTGTCGCAATCTTAACTTCGACTCTAGGTGTATTAATTCGTGATACACAAATGATGATGCAAGCGTTAATGCGTGTATTATTCTATGCATCACCAATTTTATGGGTCGCTAAGCCAGGTTCGATTGTACAAAAGATTCTGATGTTGAATCCGATTTATTTCATCGCAGAATCATACCGTGCAGCAGTACTGTATCATAACTGGTATTTTATTGATCATTGGCAATTAGCACTTTACAACGTATTTATTGTCGTATTTATATTCTTTGTAGGTTCGATTCTGCACATGCGCTACAGAGATCAATTTGCAGACTTTATGTAAGATTATTTAAGAGTAAACTCCAAGCATGTTTTAGCGTGTTTGGAGTTTTTTTAAAATAAGCAGAGGTGAAAAACATGAGACAAGTCATCAAGAAGCTGTATTTAACCATTATCAATGTATTTAATACATTATGGTTCAATAAAAAAATCGATACGCATCATATTGTGTTGTTTATGAGCTTTAAAGAAGATATATGGCCTTTAGTTCAAAGGTTTCATTATGAAGGTTACCGTTTAACTATCATCGGTAAAGAAAAAGATAAACAACAAGTTGCACAATTATCAGGAATTGATTATGTCATCAACAGTAATAAAAACGTTATTGCGCAATTAAAAGCATTAGCCACTGCTAAAGTTATTTTTGTCGATAATTACTATTTGTTAATGGGAGGTTATCGCAAGAAAAAAGGGCAGACTGTCATTCAAACATGGCATGCGGCAGGCGCTTTAAAGTACTTCGGCCTAAAAGATCATGCGGTCGATTTGTCTAACAAGAAAATGGTAGATCAGTATTTGAAAGTATATCATGCGACAGATTACTATCTCATAGGCGGCGACCCAATGGAAATTTGTTTTAGAAATGCTTTTAGTGCAACACCTGAACAAATGTTACGCTTTGGTTTGCCTAGAATGCAACAGTACTTTACAGTTAACTTAGAACAACAAAAAGAAAAGTTGAAACAACAGTATGGGATTAAAGATAAGCTTGCAGTATATGTACCGACATACAGAGAACATCAAGCAGCGAACAGAACGATTGATGCACAACATTTTGAACAGGAGTTGCCAGGCTATACAATTATCAATAAATTACATCCAGCTGTAAGACAAGGGTCTACATCTGATATTGAGACACAACACTTGTTCTTGATGGCAGATGTCATCATTACAGATTATAGTTCACTTGCGATTGAAGCGAGTTTATTAAATAAACCTGCCTTATTTTATGTTTACGATCAAGCGGAGTATGAAGCGGATCGTGGTTTGAATCATTACTATTGGCAAATTCCTGAAAACTATAAAGCATATAATGAAGCAGAGTTGCTGCATAAATTAAAAGAAGGTTTAGAACATTATCCGCCGCTCTTTAATGAATGGCATGATTACAATACGGATGAAACTTTAAATCAGATATCAAATTATATAAAAGAATTGGTGAAACGATGAAAATTTCTATTATTATTCCAGTTTATAACTCAGAAGAAGTCATTAAGAAAGCAGTCAGTTCCATTGATACGAAATACGATCATGAAATTATTTGTATTAATGATGGTTCTACAGATGGCACACTTGAAGCACTTGAAACAATTCAAAAAGAAAATAAGCACGTCAAAATTATCAGTCAATCTAACAAAGGCGCAGCGGCTAGCCGTAATGTCGGCTTATCTCATATTACAGGCGATGTCTTCATGTTTTTAGATGCTGATGATGAATTTTTACCGAGCCGTATCGATGTGATGGCACGTCGTTATGAACAAAATGACGATGTTGAAATCGTGATTGGACAAACAGGACGTGATTATCATGGTGAATGGCGTACTTTCCCGACACATGAAGAAATTAAAAAAGATGAAGTTGTGAATTTAGCGCAATGCCCAGCGGTGCTGCAATCTATCGGACCAAGAGATAAGATGTTCAGCGCACGTTTCAAAGATTTACGTTTTGATGAGGACATTGTTTTTTGTGAAGAACATACATTTATGGCACATGCATTTAATCAAGCACATGATATTCAATTGTTACCAGATATTATTGCGGGCTATAATGTACGTGAGAATTCGATTACAGCACGCAGTGTTGAGCGTTTCTTTGATTATATGCACGATGCTTATATTGTACGTGGCCGCGTGATGGATTACTTGAGACTTCGTAATGTACAACAATATTACAGCTATCGTATGGATGAATTGATTGTCAGCTATATGCTTCAAGCTTATGTGACAGAAAAACCAAAAGTGACACAAGAATTATTAGATACAGTTATCCAATACATTGAAGGTATGCAAAAGACGCATTATGATGGCGATGCATTATTTAGAATTGTCAAAGTGATGGAAGGCGGCTGTAAAGGTTGGACGTTGCATTATTATCGTCAATGGCGTGAAGCGTTGAACAAAGTAGGCATCGGACGTCCGAACTATTTAGCGTTCAAAGCACAATTAGTGCCTAAACAATCAGCTTTTAGAGGGCGTGCTGCTTTAAAAAGCGCGTTAAAAAAATAAGCGAACTTACAATTTTAATATGAATTGAAGAGTGAAATGTGTTATTTTTTTACAGTAACTAAAATTGTGAAGGAGGGTTTAAATTTGAAGAGAGTTATTACGTACGGTACATATGACTTATTGCATTATGGTCATATTGAATTACTGAGAAGAGCGAGAGAAATGGGAGATTACCTGATTGTGGCACTCTCTACAGATGAATTTAACCGCATTAAAAATAAAAAATCTTACTACAATTATGAACAACGAAAAATGATGTTGGAATCTATTCGTTATGTAGACTTAGTCATTCCTGAGGATGATTGGGGTCAAAAAGAACGTGATGTGGAACGTTATGATGTAGATACTTTTGTCATGGGTCATGATTGGGAAGGCGAATTCGACATCTTAAAAGACAAATGCGAAGTGATTTACTTAAAACGTACAGAAGGTATTTCTACGACACAAATCAAAAAAGAATTATATGGTAAAGATGCCAGATAAAATAAAAACAGAGGTATAATCGCCAAGGCTTGGCAGTTATACCTCTGTTTTTGATTTGTATTTAAAATTTCAACATTATTTCTTACGTCCGAATGATGAAATAATCATATAAACGACGATGGCTAGTGCTGCGACAATAAATGCAACGCCAAGGCTCGTTAGAATCGGATGTGTACTCCAAGAAGATTCTGCGAATGTTGTTGCTTTTCGCATCAATGGACGTTGAACATCTACTGATGGCGGGCCATAATCTTTTGAGATAAATTGTCGGTCATAGTCTAGATGAAGCATGCCATCTTCTACGATGAATTTATAATCTTCTTTTTTAAGATTGCTTGGAACAACATCGTATAAATCTTTTTTCACGTAATAGGTTTTATTATTGATTTTGTGTTGTCCTTTAGACATAACTTTAACGTATTTATATTGTTCAAATGAACGATTGATTAAACTGTTGCCCATTTTATTACGTTCTTTATCTCCGCCTAGATGTTCGAAGTCACCTGCACCCATCATAGCTTGATCAATACGGAAGCCATCACGCTTAGTACTTAATGTGTGGTTGTAATCAGCGATGTCGCTTGATCCGGTTTTTAAACCATCTGTACCAGGTAAGCTCAATTCAGAACCTTCAAGCGACCAGTTGAACGTATAATATGTTACACCGTGTTGAGTTGGTGAGATTGCTTTAGTAAATTTAAGCACTTTAGGTGTATCTTGCACGACACGTTGTGATAAAATCGCGAAATCTCTTGCGGTTGATATACTAGACATTTCATCTTTATAACGTTTTGGCGCAAAACTTTTTAATAAGTTATTTTCAGCGCCTGTCGGATTTACAAAGTGTGTATGGTTCATCCCGATTTCTTTAGCTTTTTCGTTCATCTTGTCGGTAAAATCAGAAGTGGAATCAGAAACTTCATTTGCTAAAATCAATGCAGCCGCATTACTAGAGGCTGAAACCGTAATTTGAAGCAATTCACTGATGGTATAAGTTTCACCAGGATATAATTTGGTATTACTTAACTCTGGAAGGGTAGACATCGCATAATGTTTATCAGTGATTTTCACTTTGTCATCTAACGATAATTTACCTTCTTTAACAGCTTCTAACGTCAGGTACATTGTCATCAATTTCGTCATTGAAGCGGGGTACCATTTCTTATCCATATGATAGCTGTAGAGTACTTGCCCGGTTTGACTAATGTTCACAGCACTTTCTGGTTCAAAACCTTCTCCGATATTTTGACCGCGTTCATTAGCGATTTGGACAGGTGATTTGGTTTCAGTGTCCGCATCAGAAAATGGTGTTATAATGGTACTTACGAAGAATATTAACAGTGTCAGTATTACTATCTTTTTCATTATGTATGTTTCAGTCCTTCAACAATAATAGTTTCACAGTAAAACTATTTTATCATAAAAGTAGTTTGATACAAGGGAACAATAAATATATGAAAATTATGCCTATTTTAGACGTCAGTCTGACGGTTGTCTGACCGAAGGGTGCCCGGACGTCTAAAATCATGTGAAAAGTCGGGACTATGCATCATAATTTAAGAAGAAACATAAAACTATAATTGAGGTAAGCGTGAAAAATGAAACAGACTAACAAAACATCTAATCCACTCTTATTCTTATTGAAGAAACTGACATGGCCAGTCGGCTTGATTGCGATTGCAGTATCTATTTCTTCCTTAGGGAGCATCAGTGGTTTAATTGTCCCTTTATTTACTGGAAGAATGGTTGATAAATTTACTGGCGAATCCTTCAATATGCAGTTTATTTTAATCTTTATTGCTGTGTTTGCGTTGAATGCAGTCTTAAGCGGTATCGGCTTATACTTATTAAGTAAAATCGGTGAAAAAATTATTTATGCGATTCGTACTGTTGTATGGGAACACATCATTCGTTTAAGAATGCGTTTCTTTGATGTGAATGAAAGTGGACAGTTAATGAGTCGTTTAACAGATGACACTAAAGTGATTAACGAATTTGTTTCTCAAAAATTACCGAATGTGCTGCCTTCTATTATCACATTAATCGGTTCATTGATTATGTTGTTTATTATGGATTGGCAGATGACACTATTAACTTTTATTACGATTCCTTTATTTGTGATTATTATGATCCCTTTAGGACGTGTCATGCAGAAAATTTCTACGCGTACACAAGCAGAAATTGCGAACTTCAGTGGTTTGCTTGGACGTGTATTAACGGAAATGCGTTTAGTTAAAGTTGCCAATACGGAACAAGTTGAACTAGATAAAGCACATATAAATTTAAAAGAAATTTATAAGCTGAGTCTGAAACAAGCGAAAATTGCGGCAGTCATCCAACCGATTTCCGGTTTGATCATGTTGTTAACAATCGGGATTATTCTTGGTTTCGGAGGTATCCGTATTTCATCAGGCGCGATTACTGCAGGAACACTTGTTGCGATGATTTTTTATGTTATTCAAATGTCGATGCCGCTTGTGAACTTGTCGACATTGATGACAGATTATAAGAAAGCAGTCGGAGCAAGCAGCCGTATTCATGAAATCATGCAAGAACCGTTAGAAGAAGTCTATATGCCTACGGGTCAATCTTTAGGTAATGGTGACATCGCATTTAAAGAAGTTTCATTTGGTTATGATACAAAAGAAGTCTTACATGATTTGAATTTTGATATTCCAAAGGGTAAAGTAACTGCATTTGTAGGGCCATCAGGATCAGGAAAAAGTACGATTTTCAATTTAATAGAACGAATGTATGACGTGACACACGGAGACATCCTTTATAATGATGTTTCTATCTATCAATTACCGCTATCGGATTGGCGTAATAAAATTGGTTATGTCATGCAGTCTAATGCGATGATGAGCGGTACAATTCGAGATAATATCTTATATGGTATCAACCGAAAAGTGACAGATGCTGAATTAATGCAGTATACACAATTAGCGAACTGTCACGAATTCATTACAGATTTTGATGAGGGATACGATACCTTAGTCGGTGAACGCGGATTGAAACTTTCTGGTGGTCAACGTCAGCGTATTGATATTGCGCGCAGCTTTGTGAAAAATCCTGATATTTTATTATTAGATGAAGCGACCGCAAATTTAGATAGTGAAAGTGAAAGAAAAATTCAAGAATCATTAGAAACATTAATGAAGGAACGTACAACTGTGGTAATCGCACACCGTCTTTCTACCATTATGAAAGCTGATCAAATTATCTTCTTAGATGGTGGACGTGTGACGGGTATTGGTAAGCATCATGAGTTAATGCAGTCGCATGAAAAGTATAAAGAATTTGTGATGACACAAAAACTGACAGATTAATGATAAAGGTTGAGACAAGAAGAAAAGTCTCAACCTTATTTTTATAACAAAAGAGATATATAGACGAATTATGACAATCATATTTATTGCAAGAATTTTTGTTTCATTTCTCAAAAATCTAATTCAAAGGTAACAACCAACATGATATACTAAAAAAGCACTTAAATTTTTTACAATTTGTAAATACGAAATATCTCAAGTAACAGGCGGACATTGTAAGGATTATAGGGAATTCAATCGGGAGGTTATGATTCTGTCAGTGTAGACTTGTACATAATAAAATAATAGAAATGGCGGGTGTAAAATGTATTTACTTATCAACATTGTTGGTTTGATTGTATTTTTAGGTATTGCAGTGCTCTTCTCTAGAAATAGAAAAGCGATCCAATGGAAATCAATTGGTATCTTAGTCATTGTAAACTTATTCTTAGCATGGTTCTTTGTCTTCTTCCCATGGGGAAATATGGCAGTTTCTAAAATGGCTGATGGTATTGCATGGTTGATTGAATCAGCGAACGCTGGGACTGGCTTTGCGTTCAACAGTTTTGTAGAAACAAAACAAATGGATATGGCGGTTGCAGCCTTATTCCCAATTTTACTCGTAGTACCTTTATTCGATATTTTAATGTACTTTAATATTTTACCGAAAATTATCGGTGGGATTGGTTGGGCGTTAGCTAAAATTACACGTCAACCAAAATTCGAATCATTCTTCGGTATCGAAATGATGTTCTTAGGGAACACAGAAGCATTAGCTGTTTCAAGTGAACAGTTAAAACGTATGAATGAAATGCGTGTACTAACAATTGCGATGATGTCTATGAGTTCAGTATCTGGTGCAATTGTCGGTGCGTATGTAACGATGATTCCAGGCGAACTTGTGTTAACAGCAATTCCATTAAATATTATCAATGCGATTATTGTTACTTCTATCTTAAACCCAGTGACAGTTGAAGAACGTGAAGATGTGATTTACCACATCCAACAAGAAGGTGTAGAACGTCAACCGTTCTTCTCATTCCTTGGAGACTCAGTTATCAACGCTGGTAAATTAGTATTGATTATTATCGCATTCGTAATCAGTTTCGTAGCATTAGCGGACTTAATTGACCGTTTACTTCACGTACTTTCAGGTACAGTAATTGGTTGGTTCAATGTGAAATTCAGCTTTGGCTTAGACCAAATTTTAGGTGTCATCATGGTGCCTTTCTCATTATTACTTGGTCTACCTTGGAGCGAAGCATGGCCAGTTGCGCAACAAATGGCTAAGAAGATTGTCACAAACGAATTCGTAGTCATGGGACAAATTTCTGATGCGGTTAAATCATATGATCCGCATAGACGTGCAGTTATTTCTACTTTCTTAGTATCATTTGCGAACTTCTCAACAATCGGTATGATTATCGGGACATTAAAAGGTATTGTTGATAAGAAAACATCTGATTTCGTTTCGAAATATGTACCTATGATGTTATTGTCTGGTATTTTAGTTTCATTACTAACAGCAGCATTCGTAGGATTATTCGCTTGGTAAGCGTATAGATAGAAGCATTGTATTCGGTAGTTGTTATTGAATATGATGCTTTTCTTTTTTAAGCAAAATGAAAACAGGTGAATGAATGTGGGGAGACACAAACATTACCTGCTTTCAACGGGAAATGAATTTGATGCACGTAATCAGTAAGGACTAGGTACTGATGGTGCATTCGAGCGAAAATTTTGCTTGTTTATTGTAAACAACACAAAGGAGATAACTTCCTTAATCTCTTGATTAAGGAAGTTGAAATTTATTATAGCAAAGCTTCAACACAAAGTAAACAAAATTTTCAGAATAATTAATTTAATATTAATAAACACTGTGATTCAGGGGTTTCACATTGTTGGTTAAGAGCGCCTGTGCTAGTATTTATCTTATCTACACAATTTAATAAGGGGGCGATTGGATTTGAAACGAAGAACGTGGCGTGACCTCGCACTCGTAGTATTTGGTTCATTTATGTTCTCTGCAGGGGTCAATACATTCATTATTTCCGCACAATTAGGGGAAGGCGGCGTAACGGGACTATCCATTGTATTTTATTATGCTTTTCACATTTCGCCAGCTATCACCAACTTTGTGATGAATGCGATTTTAATTGCGATTGGTTATAAGTTCTTAAGTAAGCGAAGTACGTATTTAACCATTCTTGCAACAGTGTTAATTTCAGTCTTTTTAGGACTGACTGAATCTTGGCATGTTGAAACTGGCAACATTATTGTGAATGCCATTTTTGGGGGTGCTTCAGTCGGATTAGGTATTGGCGTTATTGTACTTGCTGGGGGAACGACAGCAGGTACAACGATTTTAGCGCGTTTAGCACATAAATACTTAGACGTCAGCACATCTTACGCGTTGCTATTTTTCGACTTAATCGTTGTGGCGATTTCATTTACTGTGATTCCAGTCAATAAGTTATTGGTAACGATTATTTCACTTTATATTGGTACGAAAGTTATGGAATTCGTTATTGAAGGTTTAAATACGAAGAAGGCGATGACTGTAATTTCAAGCCGACCTGATGAAGTGGCGAAAGTTATTGACCAAAAAATCGGACGAGGGGTTACGATTATAGATGGTCGCGGTTATTACTCAAAAGAAGACAAAGAAATTTTATATGTGGTTATCAGTAAAACACAAGTTTCAAAAGCGAAACGCTTAATTCGAAAAATTGATGAGAATGCCTTTTTAGTCATCCACGATGTGCGTGATGTGTATGGTAATGGCTTCTTAGTAGATGAATAAAGGATGAGAAATCGAGGCGATAGTCTCGATTTCTTGCGTTTTAGTACATAAGAATTGTTAGGAAATCGCTCCAAAAAATGTTATAATATAGCCTATGATAATGATTATCAATTACAAGACTGTAGTTGATAAAAGTATGAAAGCTTTCACGATAATCTTTACAGGTCGTAATTATAAATAAATGCAATGAGATAAGAAATAGAAATAAATTCTGCGGCAGACCTTGAAAAGAGACAGGTGTTTCGGCAACTGTATTTAAGGTTCATGTCGTATCCAATGGAGGATGAAGTATATTGGCAAATCGTTTAAATGGTCAGCACGTAACAATCGGATATGGGGATCATGTGATTGTTGATAACCTAGATGTAGAAATCCCTGACGGCAAAGTTACGTCTA
This sequence comes from Staphylococcus simulans, assembly GCF_002902285.1. Taxonomy (GTDB): domain Bacteria; phylum Bacillota; class Bacilli; order Staphylococcales; family Staphylococcaceae; genus Staphylococcus; species Staphylococcus simulans. The sequence continues at coordinate 61,556 of NZ_PPRU01000018.1, forward strand.
TTATCGGACCTAACGGTTGCGGTAAATCAACATTACTAAAAGCATTATCTCGTCTTTTATCCGTTAAAGGCGGAGAAATCACATTAGATGGTAAAAATATTCATACACAATCTACGAAAGAAATTGCGAAGAAAATCGCCATTTTACCACAATCACCAGATGTAGCAGATGGTTTGACAGCAGGCGAATTGGTTTCATACGGCAGATTTCCACACCAAAAAGGTTTTGGCCGCTTAAGCGCTGAAGATAAAGCTGAAATCGATTGGGCGCTTAAAGTAACAGGTACGTATGATTTTAAACACAGAGCTATTAATGATTTAAGTGGCGGTCAAAGACAACGTGTATGGATTGCGATGGCTTTAGCACAAAAAACAGATATTATTTTCTTAGACGAGCCAACAACGTATTTAGATATCAGTCACCAATTAGAAATTCTTGAATTAGTTCAAGAATTGAACCGTGAACAAGGTTGTACCATTGTAATGGTGTTACATGATATCAACCAAGCGATTCGTTTCTCAGATCATCTGATTGCGATGAAAGCAGGCGAAATTGTTTCAAGCGGTGAAACACAAGAAGTCTTAACGAAAGATATTTTAGAAAGATGTTTCAATATAGATGCAGAATTAAGTACAGATCCACGTACAGGTAAACCGATGTTAGTCACATATGATTTATTGTGTAAACATTATTCGAAAGTATGAGGCACGGTAAATGAGTGATAAAGAGAAGTATCCCAGATTTATATTGTTATTACTTTTATCATGTGTGATGTTAGGGACAATGTTGGTGCTCTCCATTTTATATGGAGATGCGCCCATTCGTCTTGGGACGATTTATGAAGCGGTTTTCCATTATAACCCTATGAATGAACAGCACAACATTATCAGTGAAATTAGAATACCTAGAGACTTAGGTGCAATACTTGTAGGTATGGCGCTTGCGGTGGCTGGGGCAGTTGTTCAAGGTGTGACTAAAAATGGTTTGGCAGACCCAAGCTTAATCGGCTTGAATGCTGGTGCCAGTTTTATGCTCGCTTTAACATATGCCTTTGTACCGCAAGCTTCTTTTAGTTTATTGATGCTTGCAGGATTTATCGGTTCAATATTAGGCGGTACAATCGTATTGATGATGGGCCGTTCTAGAACTGATGGGTTCAATCCTATCCGTATTATTTTAGCAGGTGCTGCTGTCAGTGCATTCTTGACGGCTTTAAGCCAAGGCATTGCATTAACTTTTAAATTGAATCAAGACATCAATTTTTGGAGCATGGGCGGTGTTTCTGGCACAACTTGGGTTCAATTGAAATGGAGTACCCCTGTTATTTTAGTGACGATCGTTTTGTTAATCTTACTAAGTCGACAATTAACAATTTTAAACTTAGGAGAAAGCTTAGCTAAAGGCTTAGGCCAAAATGTGCGCGTCATTCGTACAATCAGCTTAATACTAACGATGCTGTTAGCAGGTGTTGCTGTAGCAATGGTCGGACAAATTGCCTTTGTCGGTTTAATCGTGCCACATATTGTACGCTTTTTAATTGGTACGGATTATGCGAAAGTGATTCCGTTAACTGCTGTTTTAGGCGCATTTTTAGTTCTTTTAGCAGATACCGTCGCACGTATGTTAGGAGATGCTCCAGTCGGTGCGATTGTTTCCTTTATTGGCGTGCCTTACTTTATCTATTTAATTAGAAAAGGAGGTCGCTCAATATGATAGAAGATAAATTACGAAGACGTCAGTGGCTGGCTTTATTAATAACTAGTGTCCTTTTGTTTGCGGCCTGTGTTTGGAGTATCACTTCAGGCGAATATCAAATGTCTGTCGGCACGTTCTTTAAAACTTTATTTGGTTTAGGTGACTATACGGACAGTTTGATTCTACTAGATTTTAGACTGCCGAGAATGTTAGTAACGATTCTGGCAGGTGCTGCATTAAGTTTAAGCGGTGCGATGATGCAGAGTGTAACCAATAATCCACTAGCTGAACCTGGTATTTTAGGTATTAATGCAGGAAGCGGCTTCTTTATCGCACTCTTTATTGTCATCGGACAAGTGAGTGCAGATAGCTTTATCTATGTTTTGCCAATACTGAGTATAACTGGCGGTATTTTAACTGCATTAATTATTTTCTACTTCAGTTATTCTAAAGAACGCGGTATGACTCCAGCTAGTATGGTCTTAGTCGGTGTCGGTTTATCTGCCGCACTCTCTGGCGGTTCGCTGACATTGATGTCTAAATTTGATAAAGACCAAGCAGAGTTTATGGCAACATGGCTTGCGGGTAATATATGGGGTGATGAATGGCCGTTTGTCATCGCATTATTACCATGGTTGATTGTCATCATACCGTTCTTGTTTATGAAAGCAAATACATTAAATATCTTGAATACCAATGACTTATTAGCACAAGGCTTAGGTGTAAATGTCAGACGAGATCGTATGATTATTTTACTGGCTGCTGTTGCTTTATCATCAGCAGCTGTAGCGGTGAGCGGTGCTATCAGTTTTATTGGTTTAATGGGACCGCATATTGCGAAAACGATTGTGGGACCAAGACATCAACTCTTTATGCCTTTAGCAATAGTTATTGGCTCGTTCTTACTAGTATTCTCGGATACAGTTGGTCAAGTGATTTTACAACCATCAGGTATTCCAGCTGGTATTGTCGTTGCGTTAATCGGTGCACCTTATTTCTTGTATTTAATGTATCGTACACGTTCATTGTAATTTAACGTAATGAAATATTGTTATACGTTATAGTAATTGATGTGAAATCCAAAAAAATATGGTAAACTAATACTAATTGTAGATAAAATCTGTTCAACAATAGGAGGACATTGGCATGAAAGATTTAATCAAGCGACATGTCTTAAACGGCGAATTTGAATCTGTGAAACGATTAATGTCCGAATCAGATTTTATGGAATTTGAAGAACATTACATTTCAAGTGCGCATGAAGCAGAAAGTGTTATGTTTTATACGTGTATCTTAGATATGATCAAAGATGGAGAAACAGCTGAAATGCATGATTTAGCATTCTTACTCCTTGTTTATCCATTAAGTGACTTAGAAGGTGCATTGGATTCTGCTTACTATCATGCAGAAGCTTCCATAAAACTCACTGAGGGCAAAGAAGTGAAGAGTTTACTACAAATGTTGTTGCTCCATGCAATTCCTGAACCTGTTATTTCTGATAAAAAAGCTTTCGATATTTCTAAACAGATCTTGAAATTAGATCCTAATAATAACGTAGCCCGTAATATCCTTAAACAGACAGCGAAACGAATGGATAACGTGGTGGTCAGCATTGATGAACTGAACCAAAATCGTGATGCAAAATAATGAATTTAAAATGAATTAAAGGGTATCTCACATGAGGTATCCTTTTTGTTTTGCACAAAAGTGATATTTATCCATAAGTTTTACTAATGGGTATGTTTACAAAGTTTAATGAGTAATTCTATCAAATTGAGGGTAATTTATTGTTGTGTTTGGGTAATTACACTTAACGGCTATTGCGCAATTGAGTGTTTTATTGTTACTATATACTTTTCATGGAATAAGTAATGGCCTTTTTCAGAAAAAGACAGAAACATAAGCTATGGATAGTAAGTATTAACGTTGGCAAGCATTGTTTTTAATTACACGAGGAGGTATTCAACGTTATTATGACGTTTAATAAAGAAACAGTAAAAATTGGCTTTGCCTATGTCGGTGTAGTCGTCGGCGCAGGTTTTTCAACAGGCCAAGAAGTTATGCAATTCTTCACTGAATATGGTCTATGGGCTTATATCGGTGTTTTAATTTCAGGTATTATCTTAGGATTCATCGGAAGACAGGTCGCAAAGATAGGGACAGCTTTCGATGCTGAAAACCACGAATCAACTTTGGCATATTTATTTGGAAAATACGTTGGACGGATCGTCGACTATATACTGGTCTTCTTCTTATTCGGAATTTCTGTCACAATGATTGCAGGGGCAGGTTCTGCATTCCATGAAAGTTATGGCATCCCTACATGGTTAGGTTCACTGATTATGGTAATTGCTATTTATATTACATTACTTATGGACTTCAATAAGATTGTCCGCGCACTTGGTGTGGTAACACCTTTCTTAATCATCTTAGTGATTGTGATTGCAGGTGTTTACCTATTTAAAGGTCAAGTGCCATTTAATCAAATTAATGCAGAAATGCCTAAGACAAGTCCGCTTTGGGGCATTATCATGGGAACAGTTTACGGCGGTTTAGCGTTTGCGGTAGGATTTAGTACAATCGTCGCTATCGGCGGTGACGCAAGTCGTAGAAGAGTATCAGGTGCCGGTGCAATGTTCGGCGGTATCATTTATACGATTCTGTTAGCATTGATTACATTTGCATTGCAAACTGAATTCCCAGCAATCAAAGAAGCGGCTATTCCAACATTGACATTAGCGAATGGTATTCACCCAATCGTAACAATTGTATTGTCAATTGTGATGTTAGCCGTAATGTACAACACAATTTTGGGTCTGCTTTATTCATTCGCAGCAAGATTCACAACACCTTATAGCAAAAAATATCACATTTTAATCGTGATTATGATGCTTGTCGCTTACGGATTAAGTTTCGTAGGTTTCTCAAGTCTGATCAACTTCTTATACCCAACAATGGGTGTTATCGGACTTGCGATTGTTATTGGCGTGTTAGTGAAATATTTCAAACGTAAAAAAGAGAATGAACAACATATCGCATAAATTGCCCAATGTGTGACATTTACTAGATATAGCAGAAAACTTATGAATAATGAAGGTCAACTTACTGCTTGTAAGCAGTAATGATGAAAACAATAGGTATAGCGCAGCTGATTTTGCTGCGCTATTTTTCTTGATTTCACCCTTTGAGATGACTTTAAATATAAAGTACAATAAATACAAATTGGAAATTATCTTGCCGATAGAATAAAGAGAGGACTTGGTAATCAAATGAACAGTCGAAGAAAAAAATGGCTGGCAATCGGTGCGATTATCTTCGTGTTATTAGGCATCGCTGTCGGTGTTGGTATAAAACTTTATATGGACTATCAACATAAACAAAATATGAAACCTAAAGTCGCGATTAACAATAATAATGTAAAGGTCTTTAATAATATTACATATAGTAAAGCATTCCCGAAGAGTCAGCTTGATATCATCACACCAGCAGAATTAGATAAAGATGTGAAATTACCAGTGATTTTTTGGATGCATGGCGGCGGCTTTATTGCGGGTGATAAACAATATAAAAATCCATTGTTGGCAAAAATTGCAGAACAAGGCTATATTGTAGTGAATATTAACTATGCTTTAGCGCCACAGTACAAATATCCGACCCCTTTAATTCAAATGGATCAAGCTGTAAAATTCATTAAAAAGAATCCGCATGAATTGCCGATTGATTTTACGCAAGTGGTGTTCGGCGGCGACTCAGCAGGTGCACAGTTATCCAGTCAATTTACTGCGATTCAAACAGATGAACAGTTAAGAAAAGATATGCACTTTAAACAACGTTTCAAACCGAAAAATATTCGTGCAGCTATCTTTTTCGGTGGTTTCTATAACATGAATACAGTCAGAGAAACAGAGTTCCCACGTATTCAACTCTTTATGAGAAGTTATACTGGTACAGAAGAGTGGGAAAGTGAATTCAGAGATTTATCTGAAATGTCGACAGTGGAACATGTCACAAAAGATTATCCACCGACTTTTTTATCTGTTGGGGATGCAGATCTATTCTTCAGTCAAAATCAAGAATTTGCACGGGTCTTAGAAGAAGACGGTACATCAGTCGATACATTCTTTTTTGATGGGTCACACCATTTAAGACATCAGTATCAATTCCATTTAAACTTACCAGAATCAAAAGAAAATCTAGTCTCTGTACAACGTTTCTTAAGTAGAAATACAAGCTCAACAACGATTAAAAATCCAGATGAGCAATTTGAACCGATTCAATTAAATCCTTATAAGGATTAGTATGTTAACAACAGATCATATTTTAAAAGAAGTATCACAAAGTAATTGGCTTTGTAGATACTTCTTTTTGTTATAAGATAATAAGTGGGTTATATGTAAAATAGAAAATGAAAGTAATAAAAAACCTGATATGTTTGTGACATATCAGGAGAAATATTAGTGCAATAGTTTAGCCATAACGTATTCACTATAGTATTTATTATCTATTTTGAGTTTATCGCGCATTTCGCCTTCAATTTGATAGCCTGCTGATTTGAATAAATCTACAGCATGCTCATTTTGAGGGACAACTAATGCTTCTAAACGACGAATATCGTGATTGTATGCCCATGCATCCACTGCATTTAATAATGATTGCCCAACACCTTTGCTGCGGTATTGTGCGCGAATGCCAAGACGCACGCGTGTTTCGTGGCGTGTACGTTCATATTCGCGAGATGTGACAATCGCAAAACCAATCAACTTACCGTCGATTTCTGCAAGATAAATAGTATTCGATGGAGAAGTGATAAAATGTTCAAGCTGTTGTAATGCGCTTGAAAGAGATGGCACATATTCGCCAGGGCTATACAGCATATAGCTAGATTCATCATAGATATCTTTTAATAAAGCAATATATGCATCTGCATCATTGATACTTATTTCTCTAATCGTATGTTCCATAGACACCCTCCATAATATAAGGTAGTATTACACTGAGTATAGCGTAAATGACGATTGTCTGCATCGTTTTTAGTTTCATTTTACTTTAAAATGATAGAACGCAATGATTGTTAGAGAATCGCACAAAGATAAGTGTAAAATAAAAGTTGTGAAATGTAAATGAAACAGTTTTGAAATAATTTCGAAATAAAAACAATAGGTGATAACATGAAAATTTTATTGGTAGAAGATGACAAGTCCTTATTTGAACAATTAAAAAAAGAACTAGAACATTGGGATTTGCAAGTGTCTGGTATTGATGATTTTAATCAAGTTATGGAAGCATTTGAACAGGAACAACCAGAAATTATTATCATGGATGTAGAGTTGCCGAAATATGACGGGTTTTATTGGTGTCGTGAAATACGTAATCAATCGAATGTACCTATCTTATTTTTATCAGCGAGAGATAATCCAATGGATCAAGTTATGAGTATGGAACTAGGGGCAGATGATTTTATGCAGAAGCCTTTCTATACTAATGTCTTAATCGCGAAGCTTAAAGCCATATATCGCCGTGTATATCAATTCAATCTAGAGGAGCAACGTATGTTGTCATGGGGCGATGTCCAAGTGGACCTTGGTAAAGGCGTATTAGAGAGAGGAAATGAAACCGCACATCTTTCTAAAACTGAAATGCTTATTCTAGAGATTTTATTAAAACATCGTAATCAAATTGTCAGTCGTGATGAGATCATTACGGCGTTATGGGATGATGAAGCGTTTGTGAGTGATAATACGTTGACGGTTAATATCAATCGACTACGTAAAAAGTTAGCAGACTTTGGATTAACTAATGCGATTGAAACACGGGTCGGCAAAGGATATTTAGCACATGACAATATTTAAACGTATCTCAAATTACTTAGTCTCTCGTTTGAATTGGTTGGCGTTGATTGTTGGCTTTCAAATATTTTTAGTGATTTTAGCTGTACTAGATCAAAATTTATCTGTTGAATCTATGCTTTATGTCATTTTATGTAATGTTATCTTCACATTGGTGTTCCTCATTTTTTCTTACAACTATGAAACTTCGTTCAACAAAAAATTGTCTGAAATGAAAGAGGTTGAGGAGTTGAAGCATAAAGAAGCGGCCAATACTCCGATGGAAGAAGAAGTCTTACAATATTTATATCTGATGATTCAAAGACAAAAACAAATTGTATCTAGGCAATCTGTGCAATTAAAAGAAAATGAACAAAGCCTTACGGAATTTGTGCATGAAATTAAAACACCTTTAACCGCATTGAAATTAATCATTGATCAAGAAGAAGATATGACTCGTCGACAAGCTTTATTGTTTGAATGGTCACGCATGAATGAAATGTTAGACCAACAATTGTATTTATCACGATTAAGCCAAAAGCACCAAGATTTATATTTTGAAGGCGTTTCATTAAAACGTATGGTGATTGAAGAAATTCAGTTAACACGTAATATTTGTAGACAGCGCGGTATTGGGTTCGATATAGATTTTAATGAAGAAGATAATGTCTTTACAGATATGAAATGGTGCAAGATGATGATTCGCCAAGTCCTTTCAAATGCGGTGAAATACAGTCAAGCGGGTACAGAGATACAAATCATCACTAAAGAAGTCGAAGGACATATTGTGCTTGAAATCAAAGATACAGGACGCGGAATTGCTTCTCAAGATATGCCGCGTATATTTGAACGTGGTTTTACGTCAACACAATACCGCCACGAGACAACTTCTTCAGGTTTAGGTTTATATTTAGTGGATCAAATCAAACAGCCATTACATATACAAGTATCGGTTGATTCTATTGCAGAAGAAGGGACAACAGTCTCTTTTATCTTCCCTAAACAGAACGAAATGTTAGAACGTATGTCTGAAGTGACAAAATCGTCACTTTAAACATGCGTTTTGTAATATCAAATCAACGACCATAAAATCACTTATGCGTACACTATAAATACAAGAGTTAAGAAAAAAGGAGCGCAAAAAATGGAAATTCTAACAGTATCCAATTTAACAAAAGTATTTGGAAATAAGCATGTGGCGCATGAAGTGCTGAAAGGCATCTCGTTTAAAGTTGAAAAAGGTGAATTCATTTCAATTATGGGACCGTCTGGTTCTGGTAAAACGACATTATTGAATATGTTAAGCTCCATTGATTATATAACACAAGGTTCAGTGGAACTTAACGGACATCAATTGCAGAAATTAAGTAACAAAGCACTGTCAGAAGTGCGTAAAAAAGAAATCGGCTTTATTTTCCAAGATTATAATTTATTAGACACGTTGACAGTTAAGGAAAATATTATGTTGCCGTTATCTATTCAAAAGTTATCCAAAAAAGAAGTGGATGCACGATTTGATGAAGTGACAGAAACATTAGGTATCAGAGATTTAGCAAATAAATATCCATCTGAAGTTTCAGGTGGTCAGAAACAAAGAGTTTCTGCAGCCCGTGCATTTATCACACGTCCAGCAATTATCTTCGCAGATGAACCAACAGGGGCGTTAGATTCTAAAAGTGCACAAGATTTATTAAGACGTTTGAAAAATATGAATGAACGCTTTGATACGACTATTTTAATGGTGACACATGATCCGGCAGCAGCCAGTTATTCAAACCGTGTCATCATGTTGAAAGATGGTCAAATACATTCTGAGCTATACCAAGGTGAACGTTCTAAACAAGCGTTCTATAAGGAAATCATTCAAGCACAAAGCGTCTTGGGCGGTGTGTCTTATGACGTTTAGACATATTGTATTAAAGAACTTAAGACAAAACATCAGACATTATGGTTTATATCTTTTTTCTCTCATAATGAGTATTTCCTTGTACTTTAGCTTTGTGACATTAAAATATACAGAAACAATCAATAATAGTGAATCTTCGAAATTAATTCAAAAAGGCGCGAGTTTAGGTAGTGTTGTACTGTTCATTATCATTATAATCTTTTTAATGTATGTGAATCAGCTCTTCATTAAACAAAGAGATAAAGAACTTGGACTCTATCAATTAATCGGATTAACGAAAGTAAATGTAGTTCGTATGTCGATGTTAGAGCAATTTGCGATATTTGTTGTCACAGGTCTTGTCGGCATAGTTGTCGGCTTAGTAGGGTCTAGAATTTTATTATTGATTGTGACGAAATTAATGCAAATGAATGAAACGGTACATCTGCATTTCAGCTTAAAAGCAGTAGGCGCAACGGCATTGATGTTAGTAATTGCGTACATCTTAGTTATTGTTCAAAACGCAATCTTTATCAAACGACGTTCCATTTTAGGATTAATGCAAACTCGTCGTACGGCTGATGTGAAATCAAATAAAATTACAGTACTTGAAGCAATCAGTGGTATTGTAGGGCTTGCGATGATTATTTCAGGATATGTTATGGCGGTTGATACAAAGCTTTTAGCGAATATGGCTATTCCGTTTTTAATTTTATTCCTGACAATTGTCGGTGCTTATTTATTCTTTAGAAGTACGGTATCTTTATTATTCAAGACGTTGAAGAAAAGAAAAAAAGGCCAAGTTTCAATTAATGATGTCATTTTCACGTCATCTATTATGCATCGTATGAAAAAGAATGCCTTATCATTAACTATTATTGCGGTCATTTCTGCGATTACAGTAACTGTCCTTTGTTTTAGTGCCATACAAATGAAGATGGAAAAAGTGCAACTCAATATGTTTTCGCCATATGATGTGACATTACAATCGAAACATGATGTGGATTTATATGAAAAAGCATTAAAAAAACATCATATCGATTATGACTTAAATTATAAAGAGTTGTTGATGGTACAGTCTCAGAAGAATAATTTATTTAAGAAAAATGTCGGCTACGAGATAGGTATTCGCGTCACAAGTGAAAAATATGTCGACAATGCAGGGCTCTCTGATCATACCGCAAAACTTTCGCACCCTTTTGGAACAGGTATGCTCTTAAAACCGATTACTAATGATTCTTATGTAGCATTTCAAGATAAACAAGGACAACAACTCTTCCGTGTGAAAGTACAAGACACTGAACTTGATACACGTTTCAGCTTGCTTACGTTACGTGGCGGTGTGTTGGTAATCGTCAATGATGAAGACTATCGTTTATTGAAAGAGAAAGGGGAAATAGATAAAGATGACCTTTCTACGCAATATGGCTTTACTATTACAGATAAATCTCAAATGAAAGAAGCTTCGAAAGCATTGGATGAAGTTGATCCAGTTTATGAGACAAAAGAAGAAATAGCTAAGGATAATAGAGAAAATAATGGTATGTTCTTATTCATATCATCATTCTTAGGTATTGCTTTCTTAATTGCGGCAGGTTGTATTATCTACATTAAACAAATGGATGAAACAACAGATGAAATCGGTAACTTTAAAATATTGAGAAAGCTAGGTTATACACAAAATGACATGCGTCACGGTTTAAAACTTAAAATCATGTTCAACTTTGGTTTGCCATTGATAGTAGGTTTGGCACATGCATACTTTGCATCATGGGCATTCTTGAATTTGATGGGATCTGATGATCATTCTCCAGTCTTTATCGTAATGGGAGTTTATACATTAATTTATGCATCATTTGCGATTATTGCTTATATACACACAAAACGTACTATAAAACAGTCAATATAGTATAGAATAGTAAACTTACTTCGAAAACTTGAAATAATGAGTTTTCGGAGTATTTTTTTGGATTGGAATGTGTAAGAATGGTGAAGTTAGGTAAAATTTTTAGAGAGGAAGTATTTACTTTTCGCTTAGGATTGTGGAAATTTTGAAAACTTAGCGAAGTAATCGGACATTACAATTATGTTCAATTGTTAAGATTTTGTAAATAGAATTGTAGTGTTGTAAATTTTGTGCTATTTTCTTTTTAGGAAGGTAAAATTTATTTGAAGCTAGTGTGAAGATGGTATACATATTAGTTTCAAAAGTATCACACGATTACTTTTTACAATTATATACTTTTGAGTTCAAATTTATGAAATGTGATTGGGAAGCAATCGCTGAAAATGGAGGATTTTCAATGTTTAACAAGAAAAAGGATAAGTTCATGGTTAAATTGGAGGAAATGGTATTCAATTTAGATCGCGCAGCAATTGAGTTCGGGAAAATGGACTTTAACACACACCTAGATTTAAAAGCTTATTCTGATAATATCAAAACGTATGAGTCACACGGTGACGAATTAATGCACCAAGTAATCTCAGACTTGAACCAAACGTTCATTACCCCAATCGAGCGTGAGGATATTTTATCTTTATGTAACGCTATTGATGATGTTTTAGACGCAATGGAAGAAACATCAGCAATGTTCGAAATGTATTCAATCGAGTATTCAGATGAATACATGGCTGAATTTGTAGATAATATTCAAAAAGCAGTAGCTGAAATGAAATTAGCTATCGGCTTATTAGTAGAAAAGAAACTTTCTCACATGCGTATTCATTCAATTAATATTAAAGAGTTTGAAACAAATTGTGACGGTATTTTAAGACAATCAATTAAACATATCTTCAATAGTGAAACAGACCCAATCACATTGATTAAAATTAAAGACATATATGAAAGCTTAGAAAACATTGCAGATAAATGCCAAGCAGTCGCAAATAATTTCGAAACAATTATCATGAAAAATAGCTAAGGAGTAATATAAAATGGATTATATTATAATTATCACTGTAGCTATCGTTATTTTTTCATTGGTGTTCGACTTTATTAATGGTTTCCACGATACAGCGAATGCGGTAGCTACTGCAGTGTCGACAAGAGCACTGACACCAAAACGCGCAATCTTTTTAGCAGCGATTATGAACTTTATCGGTGCATTAACATTTACAGGTGTAGCAGGGACAATTACAAAAGACATTGTGGATCCATTTAAATTGCAAAATGGATTAGTCGTGGTATTAGCGGCTATTTTCGCAGCGATATTCTGGAACTTGTTAACATGGTACTTCGGTATTCCAAGTTCTTCATCACATGCCTTAATCGGTTCGATTGCAGGTGCAGCGGTTGCATCTCAAGGTTCATTTTCAGTGTTGCATTTCCAAGGCTTCACTAAAATTATTATTGTGTTGATTGTATCGCCATTGATTGCCTTTTGTGTAGGTTTCATTATGTATAGTATTGTTAAAGTCGTATTTAAAAATGCGAATTTAACAAAAGCTAACCGCAACTTTAGAATATTCCAGATTTTCACAGCATCATTACAATCATTCTCACATGGTACAAACGATGCGCAAAAATCAATGGGTATCATTACACTAGCTTTAATTGTTGCGAACTTACAAGATGGTAACAATGTTGAACCGCAATTATGGGTTAAAGTAGCCTGTGCTGCCGCTATGGGTCTAGGTACAGCAGTAGGTGGTTGGAAAATCATCAAAACTGTCGGCGGTAACATTATGAAGATTCGCCCAGCTAACGGGGCTGCTGCAGATTTATCTTCAGCATTAACAATTTTCGTCGCATCTTCATTACATTTCCCATTATCAACAACACACGTTGTATCTTCATCTATCCTTGGTGTAGGGGCATCTAACCGCATCAAAGGAGTGAAATGGAATACAGCTCAACGTATGATTGTAACTTGGGTAATTACATTACCAATTTCAGCATTCGTCGCAGCAATGATTTACTGGATTATGAATATTTTCTTATAATCATTCTCAATCATTGAGACATAAACATAGAGAACATTAAATAGAAAGCGGATCATTTTCTGATTTTGAAAATGATCCGCTTTTTTGCGGTAAATCGGGCTTAGAACTATATAAAAGCTATTGAGGCGCTCAGTTTGATTAGCATGTTACATCATCTATTGGTTTCCAAATTTAAGCCAAAATAAAAAGACGATGCGTCATCGCCTTTTTAGATTATTAATGAATGTAGTTATAGCTAGAAGCCATTGAAGCAGGAATTGTACGGTAGTCGACAATGCCTGGAGGTGTATTGTAGTTCATTTCAGAAATTAAAATGCTGCCATCACCATTCACTTGTTCTACATATGCAACATGACCGATTGGTCCTTCATAGTTCTGCATAATTGAACCAGCTGCAGGTGTGTTGTTTACTGTGTAACCGTCAGCTTGTGCATTGTTTGCCCAATGATCTGCGTTCCACCAGTATGTACTGATTGGTTGGCCTGTTTCAGCACGACGATTGAATACATGCCAAGTACATTGTCCCCAGTCATATAAGTTAGCATGATTAAATGTCGGTGATTGGTTCGTTGCAGGTGTAGCTGTAGGTGTACCGCCTGAACCACCAGCTGCGCCAGAAATTTTTAATTGTTGGCCAGGGTGAATTAAATAACCATTCAAGCCGTTAGCTGACATGATTGCCTCAGCAGATGTACCATATTGATTTGCGATGATATTTAATGATTCACCAGCTTGCACTGTATGTGTGCCACCAGAAATGTTAACAGTCGCCCCTGTATTTGAACTTTGACTGCTGCCATTTACTGTAATGACTTGGCCAGGGAACACCATATTATTTGATAAATTGTTATCTTGTTTAATGCTTTCGATAGAAGTGCCGTATTCTTGTGCAATAGACCAAAGTGATTCACCAGCTTGTACTGTATGCTGTGTCGATGCATCAGCATCTTGTTGAGTAAGCGCTAAGGCTGCACCTGTTGCAACTGAAAATGTAACTGCTAACTTTTTCAAATGAGATTCCTCCTCTAATAAGTTTGGTTCAGTAATTATACATTCGTTTTATATTTGCTATGTAATACGAATATCAATCATTATTTCTATACTTCCACATCTTATCAAAAATATGCGGAGATTTGTCGGTTGTTACGTGCTTGTAATAATTTTTAATAAAACCTGAATTGTCTAAAATTCAGAAAACACTAGACAATATAGGGTTTATTGAAGGAAAATTTGGATTTTGATAATACTAATGTAATGTTTGTAATGAAAAATGACAATACACTAAAGCGCTTTGAAGATTTATAGTTGCTAAATCAGAAAGTGGAAATCAGAATACACTCTATGAAATAATAATTAACAAATAGTTTCAATGAAGGAGTTGAACAACTTGGTAAACGCAACACATACTACCTCTAAATCGAGTGCTTATGCGAAGGTTTGGCTTTACTTTATGTACTTTTGGCTTATTTTTGGTATTGGTACATATTTTGGCCAGTATCTGCCTGATGCTTGGAGAAGACCACTCTCTATCGGTTTGACGGTATTAATTTTGATTTCGTTATTTGTGAATCGATCACGTAAATTCGGCTTTTTAATATCTAATATATATGCTGTAGCAATTGGGTTATTAGCTTATGCTGCATTTACGACATACATGCAGAATTTAGGTCCAGAGTTATTTTATAAAAACGTAGCACTTGCAGTAGGTGCCTTTATTGCGTTTGGTGTCATTGGATACTTTTTCGTGCAGAATGCATCAAGTATCGGCAAATATCTATTTGTAGTATTAATCGCGTTAATTGTGGCCACTTTAATTGGTTTCTTTGTGCAAAACCCGATTTTTTATACTGTTATCAATGTTGTAGCAGTTGGTTTATTCTTGCTGTATACATTGTATGACTTTAACAGATTGAAACGAGGACAATTTGCACCAAGTGAAATGGGCTTTAATTTATTTGTGAACTTATTGAATATTATTATTAATATCTTAAGTTTAGCTAATCGTTTTAGAGATTAATATCATCAAGAATAGGACTGGAACAAAGAAAAACAATGTTCCAGTCCTTCATTATATTATACAATCTAGTTATCATTGATAAGAATAGTACGATATAATCATACGTTACGTAATTTGAAACAACATAAAAATACTATTAAATTTTAAAATTTGTGTCTAATTGCGTTGTGTGCTAAATTTGTAGAGTATAGTCCTAGAGAAATTACAGGAAGGAATAAAATAAAGAGAGATGTATCATTACGACTTAAAACAGCTTATTTTATTAAAGGTTATATAAATGAGAAGTAGTATTATCGATTTATACGCAGCTGAAAATTTGCCAGCCAATCGTTGTTATGATGGAGTGTTATTACTTTGGCCAGTAAACGATACAGCAGAAATCCAAAGGTCCGCTCAAGTTGAAACAGTAAATAACACGGTTTGTCTCATCAACCATAATGAAGTTTTTCAAGTTTCGAAAAACAAAAAGATGATGATGGTTTATGTTGCGAGTGATTGGTTCCTTGAGAAGGATTTCGCTTTTTTTAATTATTGCTTTAATATTCAAATGGTTCAGTCGAACAGTAAAATTGAAAAAGCAATGTTGATCTTATTGGAAAAGTATCTTGAAGAAACCTTAACAGAAGAACTGATTAAAAAATGTATTAGTGAGATATGCGACATTTTAATTGAAGAGGCGAGTGTTGAAATCAAACATACGTCACACCAGTTAATTGCATCGCTAGATTATAGAGAAAAGAAAATCGTAGATTATATCAACGAACATATTGGAGAGAAACTGACTTTAGAGACAGTAGCTAAAGAAGTTTATATTTCTCCGACAACACTCTCTTCTTCCTTTTATAAAATATTTAATATGGGTTTCAGAAATTATATTGAAACATTACGAATTGGACTTTCTATAGAAATGTTAGTAACGACTGACCGAAAAATTTTGGATATCTCTGAAGAAGTAGGTTTCAGTAATTTCAGTGGTTATTATCGGAAATTTAAACGTCATTTAGATACCACGCCTAATGACTACAGACATAAATCTAAGCTGAGTAAAGACCTTTGTTATTTAGTAAAGGATCAAGATTCTGAAGTCAGTGAACAAGGTAAAAAAGTATATTTAAAGAAAATCAAAGACATACTGAAGAACTGGACAGAAGATAAAGAGAACATTATTTATGTAGATAATAATAATCCCATCTATTCTCCTACACGTCCGTTTGTGATGACGATTCAAATTCGCACGCTTGAAGAATTGAAGGAAGTGATGGTTTATCACAGGCATCAAGAAATCTTTGATTTCGATGATGAAGTGATGTTCTTAATCCATCCAAGTATACCAACGATTCATCAACATTTTAGCACGAGTGAACTAGTTGCTATGCTTGATACTATCTATCAAAGCAATGCGAGAGTAGCTTTTGAACTTGAATCAAAAGAAGATATTGATTATGTGAAACATGAATTATTACAGTCACGTGCATTTACAGATCATCAAGCCTATGCAGATCTTAAAAAGGATACATCTAAGATTTCGATAACATTTAGTTTGCAGAATCAATCATTGAAAGACATCTATATACAAAAAATGAGAATTAAAGAAATTGGGTTTAATGTTAATTTTAACCTAGATGTTACTAAATTGTTTAATGATCCTGAAAAATTTAAAGCATTAGAACTCCCAATTAAACGAGTGAATTTTGATTATTTCTTTATTGATAATGAAAAGTTGAAACATCCTTATTTGGAAAAATCTTATAAAAAAATGCCGATGAAACAACTAGTCAATTTGAATGCGCTGCAGTCAGTTATGAAACAAGTTCATTTAGAAGAACGTAAATATATACTGCTTAATGTTCCGAATAGGAAATTATTGAATGAAGATATGAGTCTCTTAGATAGCACACCATTAATGATGTATATGTTTATGCGCTTTTATAGTATTTTATCTGGAATCGGCGTGGATTTATATCAACGTACTGATACGAATATCGCATTTCTTTTTGATACAAATGGTTTCAAGACCACACTGTATTTTTTATATAGACAACTGTCTGGATTTGAGACGTTTTATTTCTATGAAGATGATGCTTGTCTCATGACACGTGGGGATGAACATTACAGTATTATCGTCTATGACTGGCGTATTATTGAAAATGAAATACATGAAGGTAATCAAAGTTGTCATCGTTTCTATATCGGTTTTAAAGATAAAAGTTTAAGAGACAATTATTTGGTAACACGTGAAGTAACAGATTATAAACACGGTAATATCAAGGAGATTATTTCACCCAATATCATGCCTACATTTAAATGGCCAAAAGATTTAAAACGTAAGATAAAAAACGCCAATAATCCAAAGTTTGATGTATTTGAACACAACTTTAACAATGGCACATTGAGTGTTGATGTTGAATATAATTCATTGCAATTGATTTCTTTATATAAAACAACGAAATAGATTGAAGTTTATAAAAGGTAATTGTATTTTATACAATTCAATTTGTCGTACTTAGGAAAATTGCAAAGACAATGTGGGGAAACACTAAAGACTTTTAGAGTTTTAATATTCATACTTAATGTATTATATCGATATAAAATCTGGAGGCGTATACTTTGAAAAAAAGTAACTTAGAGAAATTGCTCAATGAATACAAAAAATTTATGGATTTGACACGTTTCATTGAAGAAACATATAAAATCAACATGAATGACTTTGTAATACTTAATTGTGTTCATGAGAATTGCACCGAAGAAAAGATGTTAATGCAGCCCTTTTTAAAGATTGCAACAGATTCATTTGAAATTAGCCGAACTAAAGTTTTGGCATCCATTCGTAAACTAGTCAATCAAGACCGTGTCAGCAAAGTCCGTTCTGAGTCTGACGAACGTAAGGTTTATATTTATATGGATGATAAAAACATAGAAAAACTTGATCAAATGCTTAAAGACATTGATAAGTTTTTAGGTTGATAATACATCTGAACACCCCATACTAGAGAGATATAATATTGTGGATGAACAGCCCGGTTTTTGGGCTGTTTTTTTATGAGGATTCAAAGTAATTATGCACAAAAGGGGAACTTGGTTTTCAATAACTATATATTAAGCGTGAAATCATGTATAATAGTTGATGTTAAAAATTGAGAGCGAAAGCGAGATGGAAGTATGGGACGTAAATGGAATAACATCAAAGAGAAAAAAGCCCAAAAAGATAAAAATACAAGTCGTATTTATGCGAAATTCGGTAAAGAAATTTATGTAGCTGCGAAATCTGGTGAACCTGATCCAGAATCGAACCAAGCATTACGTTTAGTGCTTGAACGTGCAAAAACGTATAATGTACCGAAAAACATCATCGACCGAGCGATTGACAAAGCAAAAGGTAATGATGATGAAAACTACGATGAATTACGTTATGAAGGGTTTGGTCCTAGCGGTTCAATGCTGATTGTTGATGCATTGACTAATAATGTTAACCGTACTGCATCAGATGTACGTGCTGCTTTCGGTAAAAATGGCGGTAACATGGGTGTATCAGGTTCAGTATCATATATGTTCACACATACAGGTACTTTCGCATTTGAAGGCAAATCTGCAGATGAAATCTTAGAAGTTTTAATGGAAAAAGATTTAGATGTGCGAGATGTTGTCGAAGACGGTGATTTAACTATCGTTTATGCTGAACCAGATCAATTTGCACAAGTACAAGAAGCTTTAAAAGAAAGCGGCGTTGAAGAATTCGAAGTTGCTGAATTTGAAATGTTACCTCAAAACGACATCCAATTATCAGATGAAGACAAAGCAACTTTAGAAGGCTTAATCGATGCGTTAGAAGATTTAGAAGATGTTCAAAACGTTTATCATAACGTGGACTTGGATTAAGTAATGGAACATTCTGTATCGGAATGGGTGCGCCAATTAGATTTATTACCGCATCCAGAAGGCGGCTATTATAAAGAAATTATTAAAGCTGAACGCCAAGAAGAAGGACAAGCACGTCCAGCTTATACGAGTATTTATTTTTTATTAACAGATGATAATATCTCACATTTTCATCGTATAGATGCAGATGAAATTTGGTATTACCACTATGGTAACACTTTAACAGTGCATATGATTTATCCTAATGGCCAATATGAAGCGGTAGACCTTGGACCCGATAAAACAAAGGGTGAAGTGCTACAACACGTTGTGCCTGCAGGTACAATTTTTGCATCTTCGATTAAAGATGAAAAAGGCTATGCGCTGGTTGGATGTATGTGCCAACCAGGTTTCATGTTTGAGCATTTTGAAATGTTTGATCAAGCGGAACTTAAAAAAGCTTATCCTCATTTGATTGAAGTGATTGAACACTATGCACTAGAAACTATTGATTGATTTTAAAATTGAATCTATGTTTTACCAGGCACTTGCTTTAGATTTTGGGAACGAGCCCAAGCTAAAACAAGTGCTTTTTTTGTATCTCGAAATATTTTAACTATAGCAGAAATTTATATTAGGGTAACACCTAGAATTTAATACGTCTTACGAATCAGCTATTTAATCTATTCGCATTGATGAAGTTTAAATGTTTAAAGCGAATATTGGAGAGGATTTTATTGGTAAATAGTTTTTATCTTACAGGCTAATTCTCAATCGATAAAAATAAAATACAAAATACGTTTTACCTAAAAAGTATAAATGAATACGAAAATGATTTGTTTGTAAATTAGAGTTGAGGGTAAAAACAATAATACCAATTAAAGAGAGAGGGGTGTTATCGTGAGCAGGTATAAAAAGGGCGTAAATATTAAAAAGAAGAAAAACAAGGGCAATAAAAACATTCATGTCGCTGATGCTATTGTAGGCGGTGTGTTCGGCGCAACTTTCGGCTGGTTCTATAGACGAGAAGGCACTCAAAATATGATTCACCGTGTAAAAGAATCAGAGTTATTCCAAAATATTGCTTCAGATGTTTATGAAATTACTGAAGAAAATATTAAAGCCTACATCGCGATGAATATTGAAAATAAAACCCGCGATTTTTTTCAAAAGCCCGATGAAGAGGACGAAGACGAAGAATATTATGAAGATGATGAAGAATTTGAAGAAGCATACGTAGAAGATGAAGACGATGCTTACGATGATGAAGACGAAGAAGAGTTAGATGAAGAAGAATATTACGAAGCATTATTAGAAGAAAATGAACAGCTTAAAGAAGCTATCAGTCGTTTAGAAGATCGCTTTGAAGAGTTACTGTAAAAACATTAAGAAAGTAGAGGGGAAAACAGTATGAGCAAACAAATTAAAAACCAGACAGAAAAAACTAAAAAGTTACAACCTAAGAAGAAAAAATGGACATCTAGTCCCGTATACCGCACAGTGGCTGGGGGAGCAGTCGGTGCAGGTCTTGGTTATGTCTTAAAACCTAAGCAAGATAAAAAAGCACTTTATACTAAAAAGAATGCTTCAAATGCATCATTAAAAGATAAAGCTTCTGATTTAAAAGACTCTATCTTTGGTGATGATAAGAAGAAAAAAGGCAAAAAAGGTAAGAAAAATGCTAGGTTATTCAGTAAAAATACTAAAGGTAAAAAACGTAAAAAGAAACCAAATAAGAAACAGTTTCAGTTATTGAAATCCGAAAATGAAACATTGCAACAACGTTTACAATTTTTAGAAGATAAATTAGATCAATATACAACATCGAAAAAACGTAAGAAATCTCTTTTCCGTAAAAAATAAACTTTGGTTAAACGTTCAATCGAAAAGGTGCACAGTTAAAAAAACTGGCACCTTTTTTAACTAGTAATACAAGCACTTTCAAAACCTCAAGATGTTAAACGTCAATACAATGATTGTAATGTAGATTAAGAGAATGTTTCAAAAGTTGTAATTGTGTTTGAGTTTAAATTCAAAGTGGTACTGTAATTAACATGAAAGAAAATAGATTTTACAACTAAATCGAATATTCAACTAAAAACAATAAATAATTTAAAGGTATTCAGACATCCTTTGAATCAAACGATAAGAATGTACAGAAAAACATCTTAGACATCTTTATTTATTTTATTTATTGATAAGTCAAAGGTGGTTTCTATCAAAAAAGAAAATATCAATTTAAAGGAGGTCTACAATGCCTAATAAAATGGTGAAAAAAGCTGCTGGTGCAGTGGCAAAAAAAGCAATTGAAAAGACTCCTGACGAAATTGAAGATAAAGCAAAAGATAAATTAAAAGATAAAGCACACGAGATGATGGAAGAGAAAATAACAGAAGGCGTTCAAGATAAAGCAGATCAAGCAGCAGGCAAATTACAACAAGTGAAAGAGAAAAACCAAGAAGTTGTGCCTGAAGTTGCAGATAAAGCAACAGACAAAATGCAAGGCGCCCTGTTAAAGACACGTGATAAATTAGGACAAGTCAAAGAAGCTGGGGAAGCATTCCAAGAAAAAATCAACAAAGATGAGTCCGGCAACAGCAAGAAAAAAATCAAAGGTGTTCAAGACATCAAAAGTGTTCAAAATATCAAAGGTATTTCTAACATTAAAAGCTACAACGACATTAAACATGCCTCAGACATTAAGGGAGTAGAAGATAATAAATCAACATTGATTGACAACTAAAAGAAACATTAAAAGTTTAACGAATGAAAACAATATCAATTTGAGAGGGGATTGAACATTATGAGTTCAGTACAAAGAAGTGCAGATACGTCTAGTTTAGCAGAAGTAATCGACAGAATTTTAGATAAAGGTATCGTTATTGATGCTTACGTTAGAGTTTCAGTAGTAGGTATCGAAATCTTAACTATCGAAGCAAGAATCGTAATTGCCAGCGTAGATACTTGGTTAAGATATGCAGAAGCTGTAGGCTTACTGCGTGATGAAGTTGAAGAAGAAGGCTTACCAGGCCAACAACAAGAACAACTTTCAGGAGATACGAACCAACAGCAACAAATTTCTCAACAAAGTGAACCAGAAGAAGCAGAAACAAAAGAAGCAGACGACAAGAAAAAATCAAAATATAGTGTTTAATTTTTAAATTAAAAGGGAGGCGGCGACGGAATGTTGTCGTCATCTCTTACTATATAAGATTGATGGAGGATAATTATGACGATCAAAGAACTTATGAGTAAAATTAGAGAATTCTTCAATGAAAATGTAGCACCGCCTTTCAAAATTACTTCAATCGAAGAACGTGAAGGCGATGAATCAGGTTGGACTGCGACAGTTGAAGTGATTGAAGAGAAAGAATATATGAAACGTTACGCGAAAGATGAAATGCTTGGCACGTATAGCGTTGTATTAGATAAAGATGGCGAAGTCACTTCATTTAAACGTGAAGGTATTCGTTACAGAAGTAAAGTAGACGGTAGTTAATTAATAAACGCTTTAATTAAAGGACACTAATACTAGGTACTCAAAGGAGATAAGCTTATGGCACAAGAAGAAACAGGGATTTATATATTTTGTGGAACACAGACAGATCAAAACGACGATTTCGGAACTGTTGAAGTAGAAGGTGAAAATCGTGAGTTGTTCACAATCAGATATAAAGATGCAGCTATTGTTGCTGCAGAAGTTCCGATGAAGATTTATGCACCGAAGAAAGATAATTTAATGATGCACCAAAATGTTGTGGCGACTGTTATGAAAGAAAAAGATGCAGTGATTCCTATCAGTTTCGGTAACGTATTTAAGTCTAAAGACGATGTTAAAGCTTTACTTGAAAAATTGTACCCGCAATTTGAAACGTTATTCCCTGAAATCAAAGGAAAATTTGAATTAGGACTAAAAGTCATTGGCAAACAAGAGTGGTTAGAGTCAGTAGTGAATGACGACCCTAAATTACAGGAAATGGCAAAATCAGTACGCAGCAAATCAGAAGATGCAGGCTACTATGAACGTATTCAACTGGGTTCTGCGACACAAGATGTTTTCAAGCAATTATCTAATAAAATAGAAGCGGATATTTATGAACCGCTCGCAGAGTTGAGTGCATCTGCTAAATCGAATGAACCTCAAAGCGAGAAAATGCTATTAAATGCAGCATTTTTAGTTGATGAGAAAAATGATCAAGCCTTTGATGATTTAGTAAATAAACTCTATGAAAAATGGGAAGACAAAGTAGAGTTCAAGTACACAGGTCCATGGGCCGCTTACAACTTTGTGAATATCCGTCTTAATATCGAGGGATCATAAAATGATAGTATATGGCTCACTTAAGTTATTGAAAAAAATTGCAGAACAAGTCAAAGATGAAGCGGACAAAGAACTTTATGACCTTCCGACAATTGAAAAGAAATTAATTCAATTACAAATGCAAGAAGAACTAGGTGAGATACCAGAAGACGAATACAAGGAAAAAGAAGAACAATTATTAGCACGTTATGAAACGGCTAAACAAAAAGAAATTGATGAAGCAGAAGCAATGATATAACAAAAGGAAGATGAATAGCGAATGGAAAACTTGTTATATTTATATGCACTTGTTCCAGAAGCGGAACTAGAAAACCAAGACCTTCCTTCCCTAACTGGTTTTGATGGTGAAGGCAGCTTATATACAGTTCCTGTTGATGATAAAATCACAGCAATTGTATGTGATTTAGATGGGAATGAATATTCAGAAGAAGTAATCGAAGATAAAATCGATAATGATATGGAATGGCTACAGAAGAAAGCTGTTCATCATCATGAAACGATTGAAACACTTTATCAAAACTTTACTTTAGTTCCATTGAAGTTCTGTACGATTTACAAAACAAAAGACAGTTTGAAATCAACAATTCAAGGTTATAGCGAAAAAATTACTGCCACTTTCAATTTCCTAGAAGATAAAGAAGAATGGACAGTTAAAATTTATACAAACGATAAGAAACTTCGCAAAGAAGTCAGCAAAAATAACAAAGCTGTTGAAGAAAAACGTGAAGAAATCAAAGACTTGCCACGCGGCCGTCGTTTCTTTGCGGAAAAGAAAATTGACAGCATCGTTGATAAAGAGTTAGAAAATGAAAAAGACCGAGTCAGCGAAGACTTACATCAAAACCTCAAAGCATTAGCTGTTGATTTCTCAATTAAAAAGAATTGGGGCAGAGATGTAACAGGTTTAGAAGAAGAAATGGTATATAACAGTGTCTATCTTGTACCTAATGAAAAGGTAAATGATTTTCTTGAAGTCATTGATGACACTAAAAATGAATTACCTGAAGAAGGATGGCATATAGAAGTCGCTGGACCTTGGCCTGCCTACCATTTTTCTAGCTTTAACTAATATGGAGGTGGATAGAGATGCCGTCGACAAGAGAAACTATAGAAAACAAAGAAGTCGGTCTCATTGATATTTTAGATGTCATTCTCGATAAAGGTGTTGCGATCAGAGGAGATTTAATCATTTCGATTGCCAATATAGACTTAGTCTATTTAGACTTACGTGTTTTGATTTCTTCAGTAGAAACATTAGTACAGTCTTCTATGGGCAATCGTCGACATGATATTACTTCCGAAGCATTTGATGAACAAAGGAGGGAACTTCTAGATGCCACAGATGAATAATAATAGCTCACGTATCAACTTAGGCCAAGATAATGCAGAAGATGGATTAGCGCAATTAGTAATGACAGTAATTGAGTTATTGAGAAAAATTGTAGAACGCCATGCCATCAGACGTGTAGAAGGCGGAACACTGACTGACGAACAAATCGAAGAGTTAGGTGTTGCCTTAATGGATTTAGAAGAAAAAATGGAAGAACTGAAAGACGTATTTGGACTAGACGATGAAGATTTAAACATCGACTTAGGTCCTTTAGGAAGACTTATGTAACAGTTCGTTATGAATTTGATTAAGGGAGTGAGAATAAGTTATGGCAAATGAACAACTGCCTCCTGCTTCAAACGGTTCTAGTAACTTAGTAGATGTATTAGAGAAAGTATTAGATAAAGGTGTCGTAATCGCCGGAGATATCAGAGTCGGCATCGCAGATGTCGAATTATTGACCATCAAAATTCGTTTAATCGTAGCTTCAGTTGATAAGGCTAAAGAAATGGGCTTAGATTGGTGGGAAACAGATCCGTATCTCACATCTAGAGCTACAGACATGAAAATTGCAGAACAACAAAATGCTGAAGCTGAAAACAAAGAACTACAAAAGAAAGTTGAAGCTTTAGAAAATAAACTCAACGAACAAAATGAAGCACCTTCAACAGAGAAGTCTACAGCTAAAAATGCTTCAACCAAAAAGGCATCCGATAAGCAATTAGATGGAGAGGATAAGGATGAGTAAAAAATCTAGAAAAAAACAAAAAAAGAATCAAAAGCGTGAAATCAACTTAACCAAAACCATAGCTGGTGGATTAGTAGGGGCTTCTTTCGGTTATCTTACGGCTCCTAAGAGCCGTAAGAAAATCGTAAAAGAATTAAGTAAAATTGTATTAAAAGGGACTGCCAAAGAATTTGGTCATACAACTAAGAAAAAAATAAGCAGCTTAACACCTTCTCCTAACAATCCTTTCAAAAAAAAAGCACCCGACGAAGAAAAATCACACGACATTCAAGAAGATGAAGACAAAGAAGAAAACACAACAGTATTAGTCCAAGGTGAAGATGATCGAGAAAATGAAGAAAATCAAAACGATCAAGACAACGATGAAAATGACACTGATGAATCTGAAACAGAGGAAGTAGAAGATACAGAAGACAACGAAGAAACTGAAGAAGATGATTCAGCAGACGAAGACAGCGATAAGCCTAAAGGTAAGAAGAAAAAGAAATTCTTCGATAGATTCAAATCGCATAAATCTGATAAAGAAGAGTCAGATGATGATGAAGACTCAGAAGATGAAGAGAACGATGAACAAGATAAAAAAGCATCAAAAAAATCTAAGTCAAAAGAAGATGACACATCGAAAGATGAAGACACTGATGAATCAGAAGAAACTAGTGCGGATAAAAAAGCATCAAAAAAATCTGAGCCGGAAGATGAGACAGAATTAGTATCAGAAGATGACACATCAGAAGCAGATGAACCTGACGAATCAGAAGAAGAATCCGACGACGCAGCTGAAGAGTCCAAAGAAGACACTTCAAAAGACGAGGACGCATCAGAAGCAGATGAATCTGATCAATCAGAAGATAAATCAGACGATGAGACTGAAGAGTCCGAAGACGAAGCTGAAGATTCTAAAGAAGACACTTCAAAAGACGAAGAAGCATCAGAAGAACCTGAAGGGGATGAAAAAACTACAAAAGCATCAGCCGGAAAAACTTCTGAAAAACCAGAATCAGAAGAAGAGTCTGAACCAGAATCAGAAGATGACACTTCAGAAACAGGTGAACCTGAGGAATCAGAAGAAGAATCAGAGGGTGAGACTGAAGAGTCTAAAGACGAAGCTGAAGATTCTAAAGAAGATACTTCAAAAGATGAGGACGAGTCAAAAGAATCTGAATCAGATGATGAGGTTGAAGAGTTAGAAGACGAAGCAAAAGATTCTAAAGAAGACACTTCAAAAGACGAAGAAGCATCAGAAGAACCTGAAGCGGATGAGAAAACATCAAAAGCATCAGCTGAAAGAACTTCTGAAAAATCCGAGCCAGAAGAAGAGTCTGAATCAAAATCAGATGATGAGACATCAGAAACAGATGAATCTGATCAATCAGAAGAAGAATCAGACGATGAGGCTGAAGAGTCCAAAAATCAAGTTGAAGATTCTAAAGTTGATGACACTTCTGATGATAAAGATGAAGCTTCAGATGAGAAAAAAGAATCCGAAGAAGATAGTAAATCAGACGATGAGGAATCCAAAGACGAAGCTGAGGAAGATTCAACTGAATCAGATGAGTCTAAAAAAGCAGATAATGTAAAACCTGATTCTGAGGATTCAAAAGATGAAGAGTCTAATTCGAAAACAAAACAGCAGCCTAAGAAATCTACATCAAATAAAAAAGCTAATGATTCTAAATCAGATGATCAATCTGATGAAGATGATGAAAGCGAAAAAAATGATAGTAAAGAAAAGGCAACGGGGGAATCTAAAAACTCAAAGATGCCAACTGAACCTGAACAAACTAAAGATGAAGACAACGAGGAAGAGAAGGGTTCAAAAGAAAAAGACACTCAATTCAACCAAGTTGCCAGAGCAAAACTCAAAGGCTTGAAAACATCAACGGCAAGCCTGTTCAAAAAGGATGATAGTGATGACGAACAATCAGAAGAAATTGAAGAAAATGAAAGACAAGAAACTAAAACAAATCAACAAGATGAAAAAGAATCTGAAGAAAAACTTCAAGAAGAACAAGAAGAAACCTCTTCTAGGCAAAAAGAAAAAACACAGACCACTAAGAAGCAAGAAGAAACGTCTGAAGAAAAAGCTGGAACGTGGATAGAAAGTCATGATGACACAGGTGACAGATAATTAAACGAGAGGAATGATATAATGAGTAACAAACAAACATCTAAAGATGATATTCTTGAATCATTTGTAAAAGCCGCAAACGAAGACGACTTTACTCTAGATATTTCGTTATTAGTCGACGGTGCCATTGTGACTGGTACATTGATTTCAGCGAAAGAATACTTTAAAACATTAAGCAAATCATTTAAAGGCGGCAATGCAACGTCTAAACAATTTAGCGAAGACTTAGATGAAGCTGGTGACTATGCCGCTGAAAGTGATAACGATGAAATCAATTATATTCACTTAAAAGATACAAGTATCTTTATCAGTGAGAATAAACCTACACCTTCAAGTGGTAAGTTGATTTGGAGAGGTAAATTAAGCGAAGTAAACAGTTTCTTTTTAGGAAAAATTAAAAGTAATTAAAACTTAATATAAGCACTGAATAAATAGTGTGATATAAAACAAGGGGCCGTACTTATCAGCTGAAAGTACGGTCCTTTCTATTGTTGTAAGCTATTTCTGTTTTACTTACAGGACTCCATTGTTATGTGTACAACTTGTAAAAAGAGCTTTTAATTTGTGTAATACTTTTAATAATATCAAACATTGAGTGACATGTATGTGACAGTTTTATATAATAATGTCAAGGAGTTGGTGACAGTGAAAGTAAAATACATCGACAAACGTCACTGGCGTCGTCTGATTGAAAGAGATTATACTGAAGTTAAGGTGAATAATAATAAATTCAAAGGAATCATTGGCTTAATCACAATGAAGAAAGTAAAGGAACCTTTAAAAGTTTCTGTCGTCGGTAAAACCATGATAGTCGCAGATGATAACTATCAATGGCTTCAAATTGTACCGGATAAGAAACGTTACAGTATAACAGTGATGCTAGATGAAAAAGGCAACCCACTTGAATATTATTTCGATATCAATATTAAAAATATCACGCAAAAAGGTAAAGCACGCACAGTAGATTTATGCTTAGATGTTATTGTATTGCCTAATGGAGAATATGAGTTGGTTGACGAGGATGATTTATTACGAGCATTAGAAACAAAACAAATTTCGAAGAAACAATATCACGAAGCATACATCATTGCACATCAGTTAATGATGAAGATTGATCATGATTTTCCAAGTATGCAAGAAAATATCATGTATTGCTATAATAAGATTAAACATAAGTATTTAAACGATAAACATACGACGCATCATCACCGAGGATAACAGTCAGGAGAACCCAGCACACAGTGTGAAAGAGTGTTTGTATGAAAGGTACCATGCTGTCGCTGTCATAAGACTGCCGCATGGTTTTTATTTCATAGTAGAAAAGGATTGAAGGAAGTAGGAGGATAAAACGTGAAGATTGAGGATTACCGTTTGTTAATCACGTTAGATGAAACACGTACATTGCGTAAAGCAGCTGAAATTCTTTATATTTCTCAACCTGCTGTAACACAACGATTAAAGGCCATAGAAAGTGCCTTCGGCGTTGATATTTTTATTCGTACTAAGAAGCAGTTGATCACTACAACTGAAGGTGCAATGGTTATTGAACATGCGCGCGACATGTTGAAGCGCGAGCGTTTATTTTTTGATAAAATGCAAGCACATATGGGCGAAGTAAATGGCACTATCTCTATAGGGTGCTCTTCTTTAATCGGCCAAACTTTATTACCCCAAATACTTAGTCACTATAACGATCAATACCCCAATGTTGAAATTCAAGTAAAAGTAGGTTCTACTGATCATATAAAAGCGCATCATCGTGATTATCACGTGATGATTATCCGTGGAAGCAAGATTTTGAATTTGAACAATCAGCATTTGTTTAATGATAAACATTATTTTATTTATCCTAAGGGTCAAAGAGATAAAGCACCAGAACTGCCGTTTATTGAGTTTCAAGCTGATCCGATTTATATTAACCAGATTAAAGAATGGTATGGTCGTAATTTAGGACGTGATTATCATGCGATGATATCCGTAGACCAAGTTGCGACTTGTAAAGAAATGTTAGTCGGCGGTGTAGGTGTAACTGTATTACCAGAAATTATGGTAAAAGATTTAGACACAGAACGCTTTGACTTTGAGCAAGTTGATATAGAAACACATCCGTTAGTGCGTTCAACCTATCTAAGTTACGATTCTAGTATGTTGCAATTGCCACAAGTGGAATCATTTGTAGAATTAGTCGTAAATGATATTGCGAAAGCTCCGCAGAATTAACTGATGTGTAAATAAGACATCCTAGCTAGGGTGTCTTTTTCTCTTGTGTGAAGATTTCTATATAGAAACGCCGCTTTTTGAAATTATATGCTGTTTTAATGGAAATCTTTGTACATCTATTCCAAAAGGTAAGAAAATTGATTAAACTAGAGATTATCTAAATAAGTTTTAAGAGAGGTTAGACTATGTTTGCAGCGTTACTGCACATTAAAAATTATAAATTATTCGTAGTTAATATGATGCTGGTCGGTATGGGGATTGCGATTACGATTCCTTATCTTGTTTTATTTGCGACAAATGAACTTGGTATGACAACTACTCAGTTCGGTGTCTTATTAGCACTAGCCGCAATCAGTCAGTTTACTGTTAATACCATTGTGGCACGTTTTTCTGACAGAGGGAATGTAAACCGTAAAGTCTTAATTATCGGTGCGCTGTTTATGGGCGCAATGAGTTTCGGTATTTACTTCTATGTTCATACAATCTGGCTGTATATTGCGTTATATGCTTTGTTCCAAGGTTTGTTCGCACCTGCAATGCCTCAACTTTATGCTTCAGCTCGTGAATCTATTAATGCATCCTCTTCACGCGGTCGTGCAAAATTTGCTAATACAGTATTACGTTCTATGTTCTCGTTCGGATTCTTATTTGGTCCGTTAATCGGAGCTTTGTTAAATAAAAGTATGGGCTATGCCGGTTTGTTCGGCGGTACAGTAGTTATTTTATTATTTACACTGTTACTTCAAGTCTTCTTCTTTAAAGAAGTGAAAACAAATCGCCCAATTGAAGAAGGGACACATATCGAGCGTAAAGCCCCAAGTATGTTGACACACAAGAAGTTAATCGTACCATTTGTTGCATTTATCTTACTGCATATTGGACAGTGGATGTACACGCTTAATATGCCTCTATTTGTGACGAATTATCTTCATGAGAGTGAAGACTATGTCGGAGTGCTTGCGAGCTTGTGTGCAGGCTTAGAAGTGCCATTTATGATTATCCTAGGTGTTTTGTCTGCGAAACTTGAAACAAGAACCTTATTGATATTCGGCGCATTGTTTGGTGCACTCTTCTTCTTCAGTATCGGAGTGTTTGATAACATTTATATGATGATGCTTGGACAAGTCTTTTTAGCAATGTTTTTAGCGGTATTATTAGGGATTGGTATCAGTTACTTCCAAGACATCCTGCCTGATTTCCCGGGTTATTCTTCAACACTCTTTGCGAATGCGCTTGTAATAGGTCAACTATGTGGGAATTTACTTGGCGGTGTGATGAGTCAAATCGTAGGATTAGGGAATGTATTCTATGTATCCGCTGCTTCTTTAGCATTAGGAATGATTTTAATCTTCTTTACGAAAGAGCAGAAATTTATTGAATAAGAAAGAGGTTTACCATGCTAGCAACAATTTTATGGCTATTGATTATTGCGTGTTTCGTTACCGCATTTATTGGTTTGATTAAACCTGTTATCCCATCAATGCCAATGATGTGGATTGGATTTTTAATTTATCAAATCGGTTTTCATAACGGAAAATTATCTTGGGTCTTTTATATCTCAATGATTATTTTAACAATCTTTATTTTTGTGGCTGATCTGATGATGAGCCAATACTTCACTAGACGCTTTGGCGGTTCTAAAGCAGGGGAAATCACAGCTTTAATCGGTGTGATTGTCGGTTGTTTTGTTTTCCCGCCATTCGGTATTATTTTAGTTCCGTTAATCGCAGTGTTTATTGTAGAAATGGTATTAAGACGTGACCCAATGACTGCACTTAAAGCCAGTTTTGGTTCAGTTGTCGGCTTTTTAGCAAGCACTGCAGCTCAAGCCATGGTCATGATCATTATGGTCATTTGGTTCTTCTTAGCAATTTTAATTAACTAAATTATTGAGAAATAGTGCAAACACTAACAGCCTCAAAAGCAAAGATAATCCTGCTTTTGAGGCTGTTTTTTAATTTATCATAAATAAGTATTGCTGTTTTTCTTCACAAAATGATGGTCGACATAAAACGCAATTGGCGTGATGATGAATGAGACAATAATAAATGTCCAATTACCAATATGGATGGACGGACCAAATGTAGGATAAGATTGCGGGATATATAAGACATAAAATAACAGCGCAATTAAGCCGAAAATAACCGCATAAGTTAAAAGCCAAACCCAGTTAGACTTATTGAAAGCTTGTATTTGTACCGTTTTAAAAATCCACCATACGAATAAAAAGATGATAAATAATCCCATTAATACGATGATTGGGAATGTGAAATAATAGATAGGTTTTTCACCTATGAAGAAGCCTATAAATCCTTTAAAGAACGCAAAAATACCAAGTAAAAACAAAATGTGATGCCAAATATATTTGAAAATATTTTGTACCGTTTCGTTTTTTAGTTTTTTAATCGTTTCTTTCGCATGCGCACGAGGATTATGATCAAAGAAATCCATGGCTAACATACCCTGGTTTTCTGATTTTAGCAGTTCTTTTAAAATACGATTCAACATTAATTCAGAATCATGAGGGTTGACGCGTAAATCAGCACGAATATAAGTCATATAGCTTTCGAAAATTTCGCGGTCTGTATTATTAAGATGCAACGCTTTTACGTTATTTTCGCGCATCAATTGTTCTGTAGATTTAGCCATTGCTTTTGCCCTCCGATTCATATTATACAATCAAGCATATTATGACTAAATTGCGCGCATAAATCAATGATTGAAGCAATATCTCGCTTTCTTTTTTTAGTGTATGCGTGGAAACTATGAGCGAAGCCGGATACATGGTAAAATATACATAGCAAATTGACGTTACATAGGCGTTGGATTCATGGTAAAAGGAGTTAAAGATACATGAAAAAAGTGATGATGGTGCTGTTAGCTTCAACTTTAATGTTAAGTGCTTGCGGTAAAAGTGACGAGAAGACAGCGCTTGAGAATGATATCAAACAACTAGAGAAAGAAAACAAACAGTTGAAAGATAAAAAAGAGAAGTTGGAAAAAGAACAAAAATCAGTGAAAGAACGTGTAGATAAGTTAGAAGATGAAGTGAAAGATAAAGTTGCGACAGAAAGAGCAAAACAACAATCTGAAGCAGAAGACAAAGCTAAAAAAGAACAAGAAGCTAAAGATAAAAAGGAAAAAGCAGCTAAAACGTCATCTAACACAACAAAAGAAAGTGATCAAAAATCACACACACCGCATTCTGACAAGAAAGAAAACAAACCGTCTTAAGCGTTTGTTTGAAAAGTCAGAAGGGTATTAAATAGGTAATGGATAAACGAACTAAAGGAGTCGATTGAATCATGTACGAACAACAATTTTTTGAATTAGAAGGTAATAAGATGACTTTAAGAGAAGTCGGCAAAGCCATCGAAAAAATTACAGGCTACCAACATGATGCGCCTTCAGCACAAGTAAGACGCAGAGTTGCGCAAAAGCCTAATTTTGAATCAGATACAGATACATTTGAAGCAACTTATAAATTAAGTCATTTAGGCGATTTTGTTGACGTAGTATTTACAGCACCTAAAAGCGAACGTGATCGTTTACAAGAAGTGCCTGTAACTGTTCAATTAATCAGTTATAATACGCGTTCTGAATTTCCTCAAGCATAATCGCAACTATAAGTAATTTCGACAATCTTATAAAGTATACAAAAAGGCGCTTATAAGTGAAGTCATATCGCTTTGCATTACTATCATGATTAGAGAACACTTTACTAAAGTGCTTTTTTGTATATCGATTTTTTAGATAGAGTACAAGAGATTGAATGGGTGTACGAGGTGGAATCAAATGAGTGTATATTTGGAAACACAACGTTTAAAGTTAAGAGATTGGGAAGATAAAGATTTATTGCCATTTCAAAAAATGAATGCGAATCGACAAGTTCGCAGATTCTTCCCAAGTATATTAAGCTATCGCCGTTCTGAATTGGATATGCAGGCGATGCAGAAACAACTGAAACAATCAGGCATTGGTTTATTTGCGGTAGAATTGAAAGAAAGCGGAGAATGGATTGGCTTTATCGGATTGAATTATCTCCCTAAACGCAGTCAGTATCCATTTAAAGATCTGCCTTTCTTTGAAATTGGATGGCGTTTGATACCTGAGGTTTGGGACAATGGTATCGCAACAGAAGGGGCAAAAGCAGTGCTTGAATATGCCAAAGAAAAAGGTATCGAAGAAGTTTATAGTCTAACAGCCAAAACAAATATGGCTTCAAGAAGAGTGATGGAAAAAATCGGTATGACATATTTAGAAGACTATGAATTACCGAATGTGTCAGCAGCTCATCCATTAAAAACACAAGTCAGATATTATAAAAAGCTGAATGAATAAAGCGAGAAACTCAAGGTGACGTTTCTCGCTTTTTGTTTTGAATGAACATAAGTATGTTATTTAATTTAGAAGTGTTAATCATAAGTACGTGTACCGACAGAACGATAGTGTTCTAAACCGTCGAATAAATCATCTAAGTTATCATAAAGCGGAGCTAAGCCGCGATATTTATCATCAATGAAACCAGCTTCAATCATAGATTCAATGAGTTGTTGAAGCGGTTCGAAAAAGTTGTTGATATTAAAAACTGCCATCGGTTTATCGTGGATACCGATTTGTGCCCAACTATATGTTTCAAAGAACTCTTCAAGTGAACCAGCGCCGCCAGGTGCTAAGATAAATGCATCGGCTAATTCACTCATTTTAGCTTTGCGACCATGAAGAGAGTCGACTAATACTAAATCTGTTAAGCGTTGACTCGTAATTTCTTTATCATCTAAGCTTTTCGGCATCACACCAATCGCTTCTCCACCGTTATCTAAGACGCCATTAGAAATTGCGCCCATTACACCGACAGAGCCGGCACCGTAGACTAAAGTATAACCATTTTCTGCCATGTATTTACCTAAAGCATAGCCTTGCTCCATATAAACTTTATCTTTCCCTCTGCTTGCGCCGCAAAATACTGCAATACGTTTTAATTTACTCATAAATGTCATCTCCTAAGAAGAAATCTGATTGATTACACGTTTAAATGCTTGCTCAAAATGATTGCGTGTCTCTTCTGAGAACTTTTTCGGACCTTTATGACGTCCTCCTTGACGTCTGGTTTGTGCATTCAAATAACGTTGTTCGAGTAAGGAATTAATATTCTTATCACTATATAGCATACCATTATGATGCATCACGTACTGTATTTTATTAATCAATAGGTTAGCTAAACCATAATCTTGTGTGACTACAATGTCATTTGGCTTGGCTAATTGAACAATTTTATAATCCACTTGATCAGGACCATCATCGACGTAAACGACACGAACATGGTCAGGATAATCTCGCATTGAAAAGTGTGCATAACTACGTACCAACACAACAAAAATGCCTGTCCCTTCAGTCAATTGAATAATTGAATCTGTAACGGGACAAGCATCACCATCAATAATGACTTGTGTCATTTAGAGATTCGGCTTATTTTCATGTTTTTGAATCTCTGCGATGCGTTCTTCTTCGTTGGCACGTCTAGCTTCTTCTTCAGCTTTTAAACGTTGTTCAATGCGAACTTCCAAAATACGATTCATGTCATAAGCTTCATCTTTATTTTCTTGTTCAAGTTCTTCACCTTTATTGTGAAGTTGTTTGTCAGATTGACCGCCTGGTACAAGTCCGACTTTTTTCTCGTATTTCTGAGCGTCTTTTAATTCTTTCACGAGACGTTTACGAGTTGCTTCTGAATCTTTATCTTCTTTTTTATGGCGTTTTTCAATGTTTTTCTCTAATTTCTTCGCCATTTTTTCAGCTTCTTTAGCGTTTTGTTTTTCTAATTTGTCACCTTTAGCTTTGATGCGTTCTGGGTCATTGGCTTTCGCTTCTTTTTTAGCTTGGCGTTTTTCTTCGATTTCTTGTTTCTTCTCGCTTACATATTGTTTAAGGTCAGAAGATTTATTAGAAACCGCTGACGCAGCTTTAGAAGATTTATCTGATACACCGCTCGCAAATTGTGAAGACTTGTCAGAAACACTTTGTCTTAAACCTGCGGTTTTATCATTCAATTTTTGTACATCAGGATGATCTTTGATGCGTTTTCTTTCCACAATTAAAGGTACAAGAATGATAGGTAATACCGTTAACAATGTTCTAATTAATCGTTTCTTCTCCATTTGAATGGCCTCCATTTATTAGTATATAACATTTAAATACCCCGACTGATTAGGGGATAAACGAATACCCTTGTATCATACATAACTTTTTCCATCGATTAAAGCATCAGTAATTGAAGGCATGAAAAAAACCAGCATTGAAATTCAATGCTGGTGAGTGTATCAATTAAATGCCTTTTCCGATTCCGAATCCGAAATAAAGGATTGCGATAAAGATAACTAAAATAATACGGTAAATCGCAAAAGGTACCAATTTAATACGGTTAATTAAGTTTAAGAATAAGCGGATAGATAATAATCCGAATAAGAATGCGGCAATAAAGCCGATTAAGTAAAACGGAATGTGATTTAAATGAATATATTCCATATGTTTTACCAATGATAAACCACTTGCGGCTAACATAACTGGTACAGCCATAATAAATGTGAAGTCAGAGGCAGCTTTATAGTTTAATTTCATTAATACCCCAGTTGAAATTGTTGAACCGCTTCGACTGAACCCTGGCCACATCGCAACCGCTTGTGATAAACCAATAATAAATGCTTGAACATAAGTAATTTGATCAAGGTGCTCACGGTGTGCATAACGACGGCTGAACTTTTGTGCGAAAATCATATAGAACGCACCTAATAAAAGTCCAATCATAACAGTCGGCACACTGAATAAGTATGTTTCGATTAAATCATCGAATAATAAACCTAAAACACCAGCAGGAATCATCCCTACTAAAACGTGCCAAATCGTTAGACGTTTGTGTTTAGATTGAGCCGTTCTGCTTAAAGTTTCTCCTTCAGTATGTTCCGTAGATGGTGCAGTATGTTTATACTTTCCAAGGCGGAACATTTCAAAATAACGGTTTCTAAATACCCACGCTGCCGCAAATACAGAACCTAACTGTATGACGATCTTAAAGGTGAATGCGGATTCTGATCCTAAGAAGCTCGTCGATTTCAGCCAGATGTCGTCTACAAGAATCATATGTCCTGTTGAGGATACAGGCGCAAATTCTGTCAAACCTTCGACAATCCCCAAAATCAGCGCTTTGAGTAATTCTAACAATAACATAGTGTACCTTCCTTATTTCAAAATATATTTTGTATGAATGTATGTAAATACCAGTTGAAACAACTTTTATGATAGCACATAAAAAAATCTTTGTGCTACTAATTCTCGTAGTAAATTGAAAGATAAGACTTAAGATGTAGGTCTTTCAAAAATTATGACAAAACTTTGAAGGTTAATTTCTTATTTGAAATTAATTTTGAGTCGAATAAATTGAAAATTCTACTTATATGTTTTAAGTTGAAGATAAGACATTTTTGACACAAATGACTATTAAGGACATAAGACGTCCTGATATCTATTAATTAAAGATGAAACGATAGTAAAGTGGGTGGGACAAGTATGCATGACATACATACGTGTTCCACCTTTATTGTGTCAAAATTAATCGATGCCTGATTAAATAAAAAGGGTGAAAAAAGATGAAACATTTAATGCGTTACGCACTGAAATACAAGCAATACCCCATCGTCATGGGTATCATTTGTGCACTATTAGCTGTGATTGTAGTCGTACAAAATGTGACCATTGCGAAAGTGTTAGATAAAATGCTGATTCAGAATTCGCATCATTACCATATTTCAACGTTATTGATGATTTTATTGGCCTCTTTAATATTACGTGCAGTATTGAATATGTCCAATCAATGGATGGGGACAGAACTCGCATATAAAGTGAAAGGCACACTGCGTCGTCGTATGGTAGATCATCACACGAGACAACCTGTCGGTGCTCAAATGAGTGTGATGACTGAAAGCATTGATGGAATTACGCCATTTTATCAAGATTACTTACCTCAAGTGTTT
Source organism: Staphylococcus simulans (assembly GCF_002902285.1). GTDB lineage: Bacteria > Bacillota > Bacilli > Staphylococcales > Staphylococcaceae > Staphylococcus > Staphylococcus simulans. The sequence continues at coordinate 99,549 of NZ_PPRU01000018.1, forward strand.
AAAGCAGTACTTGTACCTGTAGTGATTATTATTGCGATGTGTTTTATTCATTTGAATACTGCGATTATTATGATGGTGACAGCGCCTTTTATTCCTGTGTTCTATATCATTTTCGGATTAAAAACACGTGATGAATCTAAGGAACAAATGACTTATTTAACACAATTCAGCCAGCGCTTCTTAAACTTAGCGCAAGGCTTAGTCACTTTAAAATTATTCAACCGTTCTAAACAAGCTGAACAAGCTATTTATCAAGAAAGCACACGCTTTAGAGATTTAACAATGAATATTTTACGTAGCGCCTTTTTATCTGGGTTGCTATTGGAATTTATCAGTTTGTTAGGTATTGGCTTAGTTGCGCTAGAAGCAGGACTTGGTTTGGTGCTCTTTCATAATCTTACTTTCGAAACAGCTGCGATTGCGATTATTTTAGCACCAGAGTTCTACAACTCTATTAAAGACCTTGGTCAAGCATTCCATACTGGTAAACAAAGCGAAGGAGCAGCAGATGTCGTATTCGATGCGCTTGATCAAGAAATGGATGACGCTACTTTAACCAAACAACACGTCAATCCTAAACAAGAGGCGTTGATTCAGTTGGAACATGTATCTTATCGTTATCCAGAAGCAGATAGAGCAGCAGTTAAAGATGTGAGCTTTAATATTTATGAAGGCGAACAGATTGCCTTAGTCGGTCCAAGCGGTGCAGGGAAGACGACACTTTCTGAATTGATTTTACAGCACAGACAACCGACAGATGGCTATGTTTCTTTTCAATTCGAACACTTAAAAATGGGTGTGTTAAGTCAACAACCTTATATTTTCAATGCGACAATTAAAGAAAATGTCTCAATGTTTGAAGCGGTTGAGGATGAAAAGGTGATTGAGGTGTTAGCAGCGGTTGGTTTAATGGAAAAAATCAATCAATTGCCTCAAGGTATTGAAACGTATATCGGAGAAGGCGGCGAGATGTTATCAGGCGGGCAAATGCGTCGTATTGAATTATCGCGTGTATTGTTAGCACAACCAGAATTGGTTGTTTTTGATGAGCCAGCCACAGGTTTAGATGTTTGGACAGAGCGTACGATTCAAGAAGCACTGAATACTTATTTTAAAGAAAGTACCGTTATTATGATTGCACACCGTGAAAGTACAATTCGTATGGCACAACGTCGTATTTATATGGAAGGTGGCCATATGATTACAGATGATCAAGTCATTTCCACGCAAAGAGACAAAGGACGTGATAGACAATGAAACGACGCGGCATTCAATTTAAGTTAGATAAAGATTTAGCTTTAGCGATATTGTTTGGAGTTATCGGTAGTTTAGTCGCAATCGGTATGTTCTTTTTAAGTGGTTTAATGATTGCGCAAGCTGCGAAAAATGTACCGTTATATGGTTTGATTGTCTTAGTGGTCAGCGTGAAAATGTTTGGGATTATCCGTGCGATTATGCGTTATTTTGAACGTTTATACTCACATCGAACAACTTTCACGATGTTAAGAGACGTCAGAACACAATTCTTCAAAGGCTTGATTCAAGTTGTACCGGATATTTATCGTAAATTTAAATCCAGTGATTTGATTGCACGAATGGTATCACGCGTAGAAGCGTTACAGAATATTTATTTACGCGTTTATTATCCGCCTGTGGTTATTGGTATCACGGCAGCTATTACGATATTAACCTTGTGGTTCTTTTCTTGGATGCATGCCGTCTTATTATTAGTCAGTATGTTAATTTCATTAGGTGTCTTACCTTGGATTTCTGCGAAGCGTGCACAATTATTGAACGCACGAGCAGCTCAAGATGAATCATCATTTTTAAGCCGCTTCTACGACTATAAAGAAGGCTATGAAGAACTAGCACGATTCAAACAATTAAAACCCTATCATCAATCTGTACTTAAGGCACTCTCTAAATACAGCCATCAACAACGTAATGAACAACGTTTCTTAACGCTTTATGAATTTATGTTAGATTTAGTTTCTATGTTGGCCTTGTTCTTTTGTGTTTGGTTAGGTGTCATACAAGTTCAAAATGGACAATTAGATGTCATCTATTTAACAAGTATTGTATTGATGTTGTTGACGTTATTTGAACAAGCAGTAACGATGAGTAATGTGGCTTACTTTAAAGCAGATACAGACCAAGCATTAGTAGAAATTGAAGAGGTCTTGCAAGAAGTGCCAGAAACACCTGAAAGTTCAAAACAAGTGAATAATACGCAGATACTAGCAGTTGATGATGTGACTTTCCAATATGAACATCAAGTTACAAAGGTATTAGAACACATTCAATTAGATATCCAGCCTGGTGAAAAGCTTGCGATTATCGGACCTTCAGGTTCAGGTAAGAGTACTTTACTGCAAGTGCTGGCTGGTTTATATCAAACAACACAAGGTTCTGTTACTTATCAAGGTCAATCAGTATATGAGATGTCTGAAGCGTCTAAAGCAGAGACGCTTAATGTCTTATTGCAGCACCAACAACTCTTTGATGGTACAGTGCGTGATAATTTATTATCAGATTACAGTGATAATGAAATGCGTGCTGTCTTAGATGACTTAGGTTTAGCGTATATTGATTTAGACTATGAAATTACCATGAGTGGGGAAGGGCTATCAGGTGGAGAATTGCAGCGGATTTGTCTTGCGAGATTATTCTTAAGAACAGCACCTGTTTGGCTGATAGACGAACCGACACGTGCATTAGATTGGCATAATAGTCATCGTGTGATGCAACGTCTCTTTAATGAAAGTGAGACGCTTATTGTCGCAACGCATGATTTAGAATTGTTACCTCAATTTGATCGCATTATCGTCATGATTGAAGGTCAAATTATTGAAAGTGGCACTTATGACAGTTTGCTTCAACAACATGGTGCACTTTATGACATGGTGACTTTAAACCGATAAGACTATGTATTTACTCAAAAGATAAGCGCACTAAATCCAATGCTGAGAAGTAAAATGAAGAAATAGAAAAAGCGGTTGAGACCTCTATGACAGAAGTCTCAACCGCTTTGTTTTTGCTTTATTTAAAAGTGAAAAAACTAAAAATGCAAGTTATCACTCTAATTTTAATGGCATTCGAAATTATGAGTTTTGCTTAGTTAAAGAATCAATCAGTTTATCTAATAAACGATTCAATTCTTTTTCTTCTTTTTTGTTTAATCCTGAGATATCGCCTAAGTGGTTACAAGCACCGCCTAGATCTTCTTCGATTGCTTCGCTCTTTTCAGTTAAGTGAACAAACACTTCACGTTGATCGACTTCAGAACGCTCTCTTTTGATTAAATCTACTTGTTCCATTCTTTTTAAAAGTGGGGATACTGTACCAGTATCTAATGCAAGTTCAGTAACGACTTTCTTCACATTAACTGGTGATTCTTCCCATAAAATTGTTAATACTAAAAACTGCGGGTAAGTTAATTTGTACTTCTTAAAAACGTTATTTGAATAGTAGCGATTTACTTGTCTTTGAGCGTTGTACAAACTAAAGCATAAACGTCCGCCTAAATTAAGTTTTTCAGTCATAAGTTCTCCTCCAGACATTCTATCCGTTATATTTTTCTGTGTACCGGAATTCGTTCCGTCTTGTTGTGAAAGTTTGAGCAGTGACAAAAATGGAAATTTTATCTATTTTGTCGACTCCTCACAAGCCATGTTAAAATTAAAGCATGCATTGATTTTAGAAGATATCTTGCATTAAATCAAGTTGTAACATAATATAATATGTCCATTAATGATTGTACCATTAAGTCCTTTAGAAATGAGTGTTAAAAATGGAACGAAATAATAATAGTAAATTATCTATTTGTATTGTAACAGGTTTTCTAGGAAGCGGTAAAACGTCTTTCCTTAAATATTATACTGAGCAATTATTAAAAAGAGATGAGAAAATCACTGTAATTATGAACGAATTTGGTGATTTCGATGTCGATAGTAAAATTTTAGGAGATAAAGTTCAAACGATTTCCTTGCAGAACGGATGTGTCTGTTGTGATTTACAACAAGACCTTATCGCGCAACTATCAGCAATAATCAATCAAAACCAATCACAATTCGTCATTATTGAAGCCACAGGGATTGCTCATCCACTTCAACTCATCCAAGCTTGCTATGATCCACTGCTTACTGATTATGTGAATCCGCCGCTTGTGGTCGGTTTAGTTGATGCACCTAGATTTTTACATCGTGCGGATTATTCTGAATCAACGCAAGCATTGATGGAAGAACAGCTTGCAGTCAGTCAAACGCTGATTGTCAATAAGACAGATTTAATCAGCCAAGATGAGCAGCAAGTGCTGATCGAAGCTTTAAAACAAATCAATTCGAATGATGCCATCTATTTTACAACCTATGGTCAAGTCAATATTGATGAATTGCAGGCGTTAGAGCCACTCAATATGAAGCCAAAACACCAACATTTACATCACCATGGTATCAGCTCAATTGCGTATACCTTTACTTCGCCTATAGATAGACAAATGTTTTACCAGTTTATCTTACGTTTGCCAGACAACGTCTATCGTTTGAAAGGTTATGTAAGATTCAGAGATGCACCAGAAACAACGTATTTATTCCAATTCGCCAATGGGCTGCCAGATTACGAGCCGATTCAAGATGAGGTGCAAAATACTATTGTATTGATTGGTGAACAACTCGATAAAGAGCGTTTACGCAATCAATTAGATGCATTGCAGTTCACTTGAAAATTGACGTGCATATCAAGGTAACACTATAATGAATACAACGTTTAATAGTACAAGGAATTTGTAGGGAATACAATACTAAAATATTTTAATCCATTATGCATCCCTACTACACTATAGTGAACCTCATTTTTAAATTTAGCAAGCGCTAACATAAGTTGTAATAAAAATGAAATGAGTGAGAGGGGTAAACGCAATGGATCGTGTTAAAATCAATCGTAACGTAACTTATTCAAAGATGATTCAAGGTTTTTGGAGATTAAATGATTGGCAGATAACAACCCAAGACTTAAACCGTTATTTGCACCAGTTAGTCGAATTAGGTGTAACGACAATGGACCATGCAGATATTTATGGTGATTATCGTTGTGAACAGTTATTCGGAGAAGCATTGGCTTTGTCACCTGAACTCAGAGACCAAATTGAATTAGTTTCGAAATGCGGTATTATCTTGCCGACCGATCAATTCGCGCAATTTGATGGCCATCGTTACGATTTAAGCAAACAACATATTGTAGAAGCGGTGAACCGTTCATTGCAGAATCTAAAAACAGACGTACTTGATACGTTGTTGATTCATCGTCCATCTCCGCTCATGGATCCAAATGAAGTCAGAGATGCGCTTGATGTTTTAGTAGAAGCAGGTAAAATTAAATCATTCGGTGTTTCTAACTTTAATAACACACAGTATGATTTGCTGAACCAAGGTATTAAATCACATAAACTGCATATCGCAGTGAATCAACTAGAAGTTTCACCGTATCATGCAGCACCTATTTATGATGGAACAATTGATCATATGTATCGAGATGATGTTAAGATTATGGCATGGAGTCCGCTTGCAGGCGGTAAATTACTGAATGTAGAAGATGCTAAATCTAAACGTGTCATGTCTATTATCAGCCCACTTGCTTATAAATATAATGTGGCTCCAGCCAGTATTGTCACAGCGTGGTTGGTGAAACATCCAGCTACGATAATGCCAATCATGGGTACAAGTCAAATTGAACGTATGCAAGATGCGGTAAAAGGGTTAGAACTGACTTTAACAGATCAAGAATGGTTTGATATTTATGTTGCAGTCTTAGGTCAAGACATCCCTTGATAAGTGAAATAAAGGAGAATAAGAAATGAATTCAGAAGAACAATCACGTGCGCGCATGCGCTTTGAACGTAACCTTATCGTCTTTCCATATATTATTTTTGCGATTATCGTCTTTTTCTTTACAACGATTTTTTCAGCACCAACTGTTGTACTGACATTATTCGGTATTTTCTTTATCTATAACGCAGTGTTATTATTCGTTGCGTTTATTAAGCATTACACACGTACGATGATTTTATTATTAGTGTTAACAATCTTCGTCGGTCTCATGTTTACCATCTCAGCAACTGCGCAATTTGCGGGCAGATACTAAGCAATTAAATAAGTAAAATAACTCCCTCTATAAGTGTTTTTCAACACTCTATATAGAGGGAGTTTTGTATTGTCATAAAGAATTCAAAAGAAATGAAAACGTTTTCTTTATTAATAGGACTAGCTTTGATATTCTTAAAGTAAATAAGAATGTATAAAGAAAAATAAATTCGTATTGAGGGGGATTCAAGATGGGGAAAAGAAAAGTCGCAATTATTGGTGCAGGTCATACAGGTGCAACCTTAGCATTTATGTTAGCTGAAAAAACTTTAGCAGATGTGGTGTTATTAGATAAACCTGAAAATGAAAAGCCAGCACGCGGCAAAGCGTTGGATATTTCGGAAAGTGGACCGATTTTCAATTTCAACAACAAAATTAAAGGGACATCTGATTATCAAGATATTACTGGTTCAGATATTGTGGTGATCACTGCAGGTGTCGCACGTAAACCTGGAATGAGTCGTGATGATTTGATTCAAATTAATGAATCGGTAATGGCACAAGTGACAGAGGGTATTAAAACTTATGCGCCGGACAGCACGATTATCGTGTTGACGAATCCTGTGGATGCGATGACATATGCAGTATATAAATTGTCAGGTTTCCCTAAAAATCGTGTGTTAGGGCAATCGGGTATTTTAGATACAGCACGTTATCGTACATTTATCGCAGAAGCATTAGATGTTGCGCGTACGGACGTTTCAGGATTAGTACTAGGTGGCCACGGAGATACAATGGTACCGTTATTAAGTACGACTACAGTAGGCGGCGTGCCAATCACTGAACTATTGGAACAAGATAAAATCGATGCGATTGTGGACCGTACGCGTAAAGGCGGAGCTGAAATTGTCGGCTTGCTTGGCAACGGTTCAGCTTATTATGCGCCAGCCGCTGCGATTTTTGAAATGGCTGCAGCGATACTTAAAGACGAAAGACGTGTATTACCTGCAATTACGTATTTAGAAGGCGAATATGGCTTTAATGATATTTGTTTAGGTGTTCCGACATTAATCGGTGAAAATGGTGTCGAACAAGTCATTGAAACAAAACTTTCTGATGATGAAAAAGCACAGTTAAAAGCTTCAGCAGATGCGGTAGAAGAAGTAAAAAGTGCTTTAAAGTATTCATAAACTATGTGGTAAAGTAAATTATTATATATTGGAACAGGAGACGGACGATTCTAATGCGTTCGTCTCTTTTTTGTACTTTCTCGTTTTATTGTGAAAAAATCTACAAATTTTCGAATAACCCTCTTTTTGTAACCGCATTCTTGTTATAATGGACTTGAAAATGATTAAATATTTCGAAAAATGGTGAACGCATGTATGGGACTGGATAAGCGTACCGTCTTTTCAAATATTTAAAATACGTACTTCTTGAGTACACTAAGCAAATAAGGGAGGAAATCAATATGGCAAGAAAGGAAGCATCAGTAAAATCTGACAAGAAGCAAAAGGGTGTGAAGCCGCTATGGATTATCATCAGCTTTATCGTATTGATAGCGATTGTGTTGATACCAGTGAGCGGGATTCCGGTAATGGCTAAAATGTCACTTGCGATTTTAGCCTTTGCGGTCATTATGTGGGTGACGGAAGCGGTCTCTTATCCAGTATCCTCAACGATGATTGTAGCTTTGATCATACTATTATTAGGATTTAGTCCTGTACAAGATTTAGCAGAAAAACTAGGGAACCCTAAAGCAAATGGTGCCGCTTTACATGGTGCGGATTTATTCGGAACAGGCAATGCTTTGAAGTTAGCATTCAGTGGTTTCTCAACTTCAGCAGTTGCTTTAGTAGCAGCAGCGCTATTCTTAGCAGCTGCCATGCAGATTACTAATTTGCATAAACGTTTAGCATTATTGGTCTTATCGATTGTGGGTAATAAGACTAATCGCATTGTGGCGGGTGCAATTATAGTATCTATTATTTTAGCGTTCTTCGTACCATCTGCGACAGCGCGTGCCGGTGCAGTTGTACCTATTTTGTTAGGGATGATTGCGGCGTTTAAAGCTTCTAAAGAAAGTAAGCTTGCAGGTTTATTAATTATCACTGCAGTACAAGCAGTATCTATTTGGAACATCGGTATTAAGACAGCAGCGGCTCAAAATATCGTTGCGGTCAACTTTATCAACCAAAGTTTTGGTCATGATATTTCATGGGGACAATGGTTCTTATATGCAGCACCTTGGTCTATTTTAATGTCAATTGCACTTTACTTCATTATGTTGAAAGTTATGCCGCCAGAACAAAAAGAAGTGAAGGGCGGTAAAGAATTAATTCAGAAAGAATTAAATAAATTAGGCCCAGTGTCACCACGTGAGTGGCGTTTGATTGTGATTTCTGTTTTATTATTATTATTCTGGTCAACTGAGAAAATATTACATCCGATTGATTCATCTTCAATCACTTTAGTTGCGATGGCAATTATGTTAACACCTAAAATTGGTGTGATGAGTTGGAAAGAAGCGGAGAAACATATTCCATGGGGAACAATTATTGTCTTTGGTATTGGTATCTCACTCGGAAACGTATTATTAAATACTGGCGGTGCGCAGTGGTTAAGTGATAAGACGTTCGGTTTAATGGGCTTACAACATTTACCATTGATTGCGACAATCGCATTGATTACTTTATTTAATATCTTAATTCATTTAGGTTTCGCAAGTGCAACAAGTTTATCTTCTGCTTTGATTCCAGTTTTTATTTCTTTAACAGCAACATTACATTTAGGCGATCAAAGCATCGGCTTTGTGTTGATCCAACAATTTGTAATTAGTTTCGGTTTCTTATTACCAGTAAGTGCACCACAAAACATGTTAGCTTATGGTTCAGGTACATTTACAGTTAAAGACTTCTTGAAAGCAGGTATTCCATTAACAGTAGTAGGTTATGTCTTGATTATGATCTTCAGTTTCACATACTGGAAATGGTTAGGTTTAATATAAAATCATAATGAATTCAAAAAGACGATGGCATCAAGTCCATCGTCTTTTCTTTAGAAATAACATGTAGGTTTTAGTATTACCATACAAAGAAACACACATAAAGCGCTATATATTCTACGAACGTTAAAAGATACATATATTTCAAACGTAGTTTTACATTGAAAGGTACTTCCCAATTCGGATACTTTTGTTCAAAATAAGCGATTTGAAGCAAGTAGATACCGATACCTAATGGCAGCAGCATTAAACCGATACTGACAAGAAATGAAAAACCAATCTCATGGATAAAGTGTCCGATAATCAATTGGATAACTATCAGTACCGCAATAAAAACAAGAAGTTGCATTGTCATTTTGCCATGCGCACTCCTTTCACCATGATCAATATCATTGCTTGTAGCAAGGTCATAACGAATAAGAAGAAAAGACCTTTCGCGTCTAAGAATTGAACAACATCTCTGATAATAGAAAGTGGTTGAGTGACTAAGTAGACACTATGGAATCTCAAGAATCGTCCCATCGCAATTCCTAAACTATTCGCAAACATTAAGCCAATGACGATAATGTAATTGAATAAAGGTTTATTGGTTAAATGGAATAACTCAATGTTAATCAAAATATAACAATAAACTGCAAAACAGACGCCACCGACTAAGAAGGTAAAGTACAACCATTCTATAGGTCTGACCCCTTCCATAATCGTAAATGCAAATTGGTTAAGATGGATAAGGTCTGTCACCATATAAAAGGTATTCGGGAAGATTAAGACAAAGATTGCTGCGAAAACAATAAATAGCGGCCATTCGAAACGTCGCTTCGGTATAAATAGCTTAAGTAACCAAACGAGTTCAAAAGGAATATATGCTAAGAATAAGTTTAATGCCATGAATTGGTAAAATTTATTTAAAGGCAATGTCAGCAGCATTAATATCACAAATAATATGCGTGCAATATAACGTGATTGCATTTCAAAGTCCTCTCTTTAAACATCCCTGTTAATGGATGGATTATCTGAAAACAACAATACTCGTGTTTCAGACGTATTTAGATGAATATATTACAGGTTTTCAGCCTAGATATCAATTAAAAGTATAGCATTTAAAAGACACGTTAAGCATAGAAAAAAGAAATGAGGGAAGAATTAGACTAAAATAATTCAATATTATTTGATTGAGCCGCAGAATAACTATGGTGTATAATAGGTAGTCACGAAAAATTTGACTGAATCAAACAACGCAATAAAGGAGGAAATCATGAGTAAGCAATTAATCACCTTATATTTTAATATTTTTCTAGTCTTCTTAGGTATCGGATTAGTTGTACCTGTGTTACCCGTCTATTTAAAGGACTTAGGTTTAAATGGAAGTGATTTAGGTATTCTTGTTGCGGCCTTTGCGTTAGCGCAAATGGTAATTTCGCCATTCGGAGGCAACTTAGCTGATAAATTAGGGAAGAAATTAATTATTTGTATCGGTTTAGTACTATTCGCTGTTTCTGAGTTCATCTTTGCGATGAGCAGCAACTATCCGCTTTTGATTGTTTCAAGAATTATCGGTGGTTTCAGTGCAGGTATGGTAATGCCTGGGGTTACAGGTATGATCGCAGATATCTCACGTCCTGAAGATAAAGCGAAAAACTTCGGCTATATGTCAGCAATTATTAACTCCGGCTTCATTTTAGGACCTGGCTTTGGCGGCTTTATGGCAGAGTTCTCTCACCGTTTGCCATTCTACTTCGCTGGGAGCCTAGGTGTCGTAGCATTCTTTTGTTCTTTATTCTTTATCCAAGGTGCAAAACGCGAAACGACAGATGGTTTCCATACAGTTATCGAACCGCAAGATTTAGCTAAAATTAATATCAAAGCTTTTATTACCCCGGTAATCATTACGTTCGTTTTAGCATTCGGACTTGCAGCATTTGAAACACTTTATCCATTATATACTGCAGATAAAGCACATTACGCGCCAAAAGATATTTCTATCGCGATCACAGGCGGTGGCTTAGCAGGTGCGATCTTCCAAATCTTCTTGTTCGATAAATTTATGAAGTACTTTAAAGAATTAACATTTATACAATTATCACTGCTTTATTCAGCAATTATGTTGTTTTTATTGATTGTTGCACATCATTACTGGTCAATTATGATTATCAGTTTTATAGTATTTATCGGTTTTGATATGATACGTCCAGCTATAACGAATTACTTCTCGAATATTGCGGGTAATCGTCAAGGGTTAGCAGGAGGCTTGAACTCTACCTTCACAAGTATGGGGAACTTCGCAGGCCCGCTCGTTGCAGGTACATTATATGATGTGAACTTAGAATTTCCATTGTATATGTCCGTGACAGTCATGTTATTAGGTATTGTGATTATTATGGTTGAGAAGACCATTAGAAAAAGCAGAAAGCTGAAACAAAGTTAAATTATGATATAGAAAGTGTGCTGTTGTGCTTACAACAGCATGCTTTTAATATTTATTTATCTGAAAAATTTGAAAATGACATTGACGAAATGTGTCACTGGTGGTAACCTTAATACAATTCAATCAAATAGAACTCTTATCAAGAGAGGCGGAGGGATGTGCCCGACGAAGCCCAGCAACCATCGTGTAAACGAAGTGGTGCTAATTCACAAAAAGTCATAGACTTTTGAAGATGAGAGAAAGAATGAAAGCTTTCTCTTATTTTAATGAGAAGGCTTTTTTCTTTTGGTAAGGGTGATTTGATAAATATTACATAGGGATGGTGCAGTGGAAATGAAGAAAGTAAGTAGTTTAATCGGGTTATTGGTATTACTGGTCGTACTCGCAGCGTGCGGCAAAGGTGGAGACAAGGAGAAAATCACAGTAGCAGCTTCTCCAGCTCCGCATGGTGAGGTATTAGAACATGCGAAAAAAGCTATGAAAGATAAAGGGTATGATTTAGAAGTTAAAGTCGTTAATGATTATAAAGTACCTAATAAATTATTAGATAAAGGAGACGTGGATGCGAACCTTTTCCAACACGTTCCTTATTTAAAGGCTGAAAGAAAGTCACATGGTTATAAAATTGAAGAAGTCGGTAAAGTCTTCACAACACCAATGGGTGTTTACAGTAAAAAATATAAAAACATCAAAGATATTCCAAAAGGTTCAACAATCTATGTTTCAAACAACCCCGCTGAAGAAGGACGTTTCTTATCTTTCTTCGTTAATGAAGGCTTAGTTAAAATCAAAGATGGCGTGAAAATTGAAGATGCGAAATTCGATGACATTGTTGAAAATAAAAAAGATTTAAAATTCAATAATCAACAAGGTGCAGAATTCTTACCAAAAACATATAAAAGCGGTGAAGGTGCTGCTGTTATTATGAACTCAAACTATGCGATTGATAATGGTTTAACACCTTCGAAAGATGCGATTGTGATGGAAAATGAATCATCACCATTTGCGAATATTTTAGCAGTTAAAGAAGGTCATAAAGACGATAAAAAATTCCAAGAACTCATCAAAGTATTACAGTCTAAAGACATGAAAGAATTCATTAAGAAATAATACGGTAAAGACGTAATACCATATGAAGCGAAGTAAAGGAGTCGAATGAATATGGCTAAATTAGGAATTATTGGTGTAGGACGTGTAGGCAGCCAAGTCTTAACTGATGCACAATATTTAGGGCACTTTTCAGAAATTGTCGTGATTGATACGAATGAAAACTTAGCACAAGGTGAAGTGTTGGATCATCATCACATACAAGGTTTGAATCATACACATCGCACAAAAATTCATGTAGGCGGTTATCAAGATTTAGTGGATGCGGATGTGGTGATTGTGTCAGCGAGTGCGGCTTCGACACCAGACATGAAAGATCGTACCTTACTCACTAAAGCGAATAGCGTTATTGTGAATGATGTGTTTAGACAATTATCAGCTGTGACGAAAGAAGCTATCGTCATTTTAATTTCAAATCCAGTGGATGCGATGACGTATCTTGCACATCAAGCAGGCTACCCATCTGATAAAGTGATCGGTACAGGTACCATTTTAGAGTCAGCACGTTTTCGTACTTTAATTGCTGATCACTACAATGTGGATCCTAAAGATGTAGAAGGTTTTGTATTAGGAGAACATGGTTCACATTGTGTGCCAATCTGGAGTCGCGTGCGTATTCATGGGATTGAATTACCAGAATTTGAACAATTAACGGGTCATGCGCCAATTGACCGCGGAGCGATTTCTACGGCAATTGACGAAGTCGCGTTTGATGTCTTTAAGAAAAAAGGTTGGACAAACTCAGCGATTTCAAGAGCGGCTGTTCAACTTGCACAATCGATTTTATTTGATGAACATAGTATTGAACCCGTCAGTGGATTAGTTCAAGGTGCTTATGGATTGGTCGATGGTGCATTAAGTTTATTGACACTGGTTGAAAGAAACGGTGTGAAACAGCGTTTGCCGATTGAGTTGTCTAATGAAGAACAAAAACAACTGGAAGCGGCACATAACTTCATTCAAACTGCGATTGAACAGGGCGAAGCGGCAATTCAAGCACAAGTATAACCGTCATATAAACGAGCAATCTAACATCAGGTTGCTCGTTTTATTTTTGTAATAATTCTTTGATAATCATACTCAATCGTAATATATTGTCATACAAGACGCTGCTTTGTCATTTTATGAGTATGATAAAAAGAGAATATAATTTAATTTAACTTCTGAAAGACAGTTAACACACTATTGAAAGCTCTTACACAACTCAACTTTATCTCACTACATTTCGTGTCGGTTCTGTTACATATGTTACGTATATTACATTTGTTTTAAATAGCTTACTACCTACCAAAATGTCATGTTTTTTATGTTAATATTGAAATCACGAAATAGAGGTTAAGAGGTATTAGGAATGAGAGCGTTTATTTTATGGGTGTCCGCTGCCATTCTTTCATGTTGTTTGATTTTCTTATTAGTATTAGTCACAAATGAAAATGAACTTGCGAAATTCCAAAATGGAGTATCTACATTTATGCAAAGTGACAAACAGGTCTCATCTGATCATTCAGCCTCAGACGCACCGCCAACATATCGTAAAGCGGCAGGGGGACCATCAACACAACATGCAGACGCAGCGCATAAGAGTGAAGCTGAATCTAGTTCATTATTTGTGATTTCATTAACGTCCATCACAAATGAATTAAGCCATCAATGGCTTCAGCATTTTCCAAAACAAGGCAGTTATGACAACTGAACTCACTTATAGAGTTGAAGTTATGTCAGAACGCCTTGTTTTTTTATGTCATGATTTGTGTTCGCATGCTATATTAAGAGTGAGGTGAACGCAATGAAACAGAAGAAAACAAATGCGATGCGTATTTTAGATCGCGAAGGCATCGATTATGAAATGCGTACATTTAAAATGGGTAAAGATCATATTGAAGGACAAGAAGTCGCAAAACTAATTGATGCTAATCCGGATCAAGTGTTTAAAACACTCTTATTTATTAACAATAATCACGATCCATATGTGTTTGTGATTCCAGTAGAACATCATTTAGATATGAAACATGCGGCACAAGCAGTAGATGAAAAGAAACTGCATTTGCTTCCGCTAGATGAGTTGACGAAAGTAACAGGTTATATTCGTGGCGGTTGTTCCCCAATTGGTATGAAACATCTATTTCCAACAGTGATTGACCAATCTGCGCAACAACATGAGAAAATATTTGTAAGCGGAGGTCTGCCTGGTGTCCAAATGGGTGTGAATGTTTCAGAATTAATTCAAGCAACGAAAGCAAAAGTAGCGGATGTTGCGACACATGAAGCAAATTAAGATGAGCAGTGTTGATGAGCATTTGCTCATCTTTTTTAACAGTTTATGATTGTTTTTGAATGATTTTGAAAGATTTTGATTGAAAATGATTAAGAAAGCGCTTATAATAAAGAAGAAATGAGGTGGCGATATGATAACGCAGAAACGGTTTGAACTAATCATACAACTGTTAAAAGAAAAAGAATTTTTAACACTACAAGAAATAATTGATTTAACAGGATGCAGCGCTTCGACAATTCGCCGAGATTTATCTAAGTTACAAAAAATGGGTAAATTACAACGCGTTCATGGCGGTGCCACGCTCAAAACAACAGCCTTGAGTGAACCGAAAATGTCAGAGAAGAAAGAACGTAATTTACAAGAAAAACGTGAAATCGCAAAAATCGCAGCTGCACAAATTGAAGACCGTGATTGTATTTATATTGATGCAGGGACATCGACTTATGAAATGATAGAACACATTACAGCACAAGAAATTGTCGCAGTTACTAACGGATTAACCCATGTCGAAGCATTATTACAGCGTGGAATTAAAACGTTGATTATTGGCGGAGATGTAAAAGCAAGCACATTAGCTTCTGTCGGACCGCGAGCGATTGAAACTTTGAAACATTATCATTTTGATAAAGTTTTCATCGGCATGAATGGGATGAATACAGAAGGTAAATTGACAACACCAGATGAACAAGAAGCTTATGTGAAAGAAACTGCAATGAAAGTGGGGCATCATATTTTCGTCTTGCTTGATAGTTCTAAATTCGGACCTACGTATTTTGCATGTGTCAATGTACCGAAAGATGTACCGTTTGAAATTTTGACTTCAACAAAAGCGCTAAAACGTTCAGATATGAAAGCATATCGCAACCATTATTCGATAAGAGGAGTGTAATAAAGTGATCTATACAGTAACTTTCAATCCATCGATTGATTACATTATGAAAGTAGACACGTTTCAAGAAGGCGGACTTAACCGTGCAAAAGAAACGTATAAATTTGCAGGAGGCAAAGGGATTAACGTTTCGCGTGTACTGAACACTTTAGAAACACCTTCGACTGCATTGGGGTTTGTTGGTGGATTTCCTGGGAAATTTATCCAAGATGCTTTACAACAAGCTGGTATTAAAAATGATTTTATTGAAGTAGAAGAAGATACACGTATCAATGTGAAATTAAAATCAGGTCAAGAAACAGAAATCAATGCAGGTGGACCTACAATTTCAAATCAAGCGTTTGAAGCGTTATTAACACAAATTAAAAACACGAATGCTGATGACACTGTTGTTGTGGCAGGAAGTGTACCGAAAAGTATTCCTGATAATGCCTATGAACAAATTGCGAAAATCACACAAAAAACTGGCGCAAAATTAGTTGTAGATGCTGAAAAAGACTTGGTTGAGACTGTATTACCATATAACCCGTTCTTTATTAAACCGAATAAAGATGAATTAGAAGTTATGTTCGATACGCAAATTACTTCTGATAATGATGTAGTGACACACGGAAAAGCTATTCTTGATAAAGGCGCACAAGCAGTGATTGTTTCACTTGGCGGTGAGGGTGCAATTTATATTGATGCTGAACATTGTATTAAAGCTTCTGTACCAAAAGGCAATGTATTAAATACAGTGGGTTCTGGAGATAGTACTGTTGCAGGTATGTTAGCAGGTTTAGCACAAGGTTTTGATGTACATGAAGCATTTCGTAATGCCGTAGCCTCTGGAACAGCAACAGCATTCAGTCAAGATTTAGCAAACAAAGAAATGATAGAAAAAGTACGTTCTGAAATTGAATTAACGGACTTGAAATAGGAGTGAGAAAAATATGAGAATCACTGAATTATTAACGCGAGAGACAATCGCGATGGATTTAGATGCGACATCAAAAGAAGGTGTCATTGATGCTTTAGTAGATCAATTAGACCATGCAGGTATTTTAAGCGATGTCAAAGCGTTCAAAGAAGCGATTATGGCACGTGAAGGGCAAAGTACAACAGGTATCGGTGAAGGGATTGCGATTCCCCATGCGAAAGTTGACGCAGTGAAAAAGCCGGCTATTGCCTTCGGTAAATCAAAAGCCGGCGTAGATTATCAAAGTTTAGACGGACAACCTGCACACTTATTCTTTATGATTGCAGCACCTGAAGGCGGTGCACAAACACATTTAGACGCGTTAGCTAAATTATCTGGTGTCTTAATGGATGACGATGTCAGAAAAGCATTGTTAAACGCAGAAACACCAGATGAAGTTTTGGCAATTATTGATCGTGCAGACGATGAAGCACCAGATGAAGAAGAGGAAACAGCGCCAGTTGAAGCGAATAAAGACGCTGAATCCGAAGAGCCATATGTTATCGGTGTGACAGCATGTCCAACGGGTATTGCACATACGTATATGGCGAAAGATGCTTTATTGAAACAAGCGAAAAAAATGGGCGTCAAAATGAAAGTTGAAACAAACGGGTCAAGTGGTATTAAAAACCGTTTAACTACTGAAGATATTGATAAAGCACAAGGTGTTATTGTTGCAGCAGACGTGCATGTAGAAACAGATCGTTTCGATGGCAAAAACGTCGTAGAAGTTCCTGTTGCTGACGGCATCAAACGTCCAGAAGAATTAATCGACCTTGCTTTAGCAACTGACCGTACACCATTTAAAGCAAGAGAAGGCAGAGGTAAAGGTCAAGCAAGCGGTAAACAAGAAAAACAAAGTGTCGGCAAAACAATTTATAAACACTTAATGAACGGTGTTTCTAACATGTTGCCACTTGTAATTGCCGGTGGTATTTTAATGGCAATTGTATTCTTGTTCGGACCAAACTCATTCGATCCGAAATCTTCAGAGTATAATGCATTTGCTGAACAATTGTGGAACATTGGTAAGAACAGTGCGTTCTACTTAATTATTCCAATTTTATCAGCATTCATCGCGCGCAGCATTGCTGAAAAACCAGGTATGGCAGCTGGTTTAGTCGGCGGTATGTTAGCAATGAGCGGTGACTCTGGATTTATCGGCGGTATTATTGCCGGTTTCTTAGCAGGTTATTTAACAGAAGGCATCAAAGTGATGACGCGTCGTATGCCACAATCACTTGAAGGTTTAAAACCAACATTAATTTATCCAATTTTATCTGTCACTATTACAGGTCTATTAATGGTTTATGTATTTAACCCACCAGCAGCTTGGGTGAACCATTTATTATTAAACGGTTTAAACAGTTTATCAGGAGCAAACATTATGTTACTTGGTTTAGTGATTGGTGCCATGATGGCCATTGATATGGGTGGTCCATTCAACAAAGCAGCTTACGTATTCGCAACAGCGGCATTAACAGAAGGTAACGCTGCACCAATTACAGCAGCTATGGTCGGCGGTATGATTCCACCGATTGCATTAGCACTTTCAATGTTGTTCTTTAAACGTAAGTTTACAAAAACACAACGTGGTTCAATTGTACCTAACTTTGTGATGGGTGCATCATTCATTACAGAAGGTGCTATTCCATTTGCGGCAGCTGACCCAATTCGCGTAATTCCGTCAATGATGATCGGCTCAGGTATCGGCGGTGCCATTGCACTTGGCTTAGGTTCATCTATCGGAGCACCGCATGGTGGTATCTTTGTTATCTTAGGTACTGACTTCTCCCATTCATTACAAACAATTCTAGCGATTTTAGTCGGCGCAGCCATCTCTGCAGTGATTTACGGATTCCTTAAACGTAAACCGACAGCAGACGAAATTGCCGCATCTGAATCAATGGATGAATAATGAGTTGAATTTTACGAGAATTTAGCGCATTATAGTAAAGGCGTGCTATTAGAAATGACACGCATCACGAATCTAATTTACTGTGGTAGGTAAATGTATATTCGAATAAACAGTTAAGAGAGAGACAGCCTGTTTATCGGGCTGACTCGCTTCTTAGCTGTTTATTTTTATTTGTAAAGAGGTATCATAAAATACCAAAAAAATAACTTGAATTCAGTCTGAAAAAATTACTATTTGAATGGTGATTATGATATGATAATCTTGTTAGATTTTACGCTAGTTGGGAGGTGTCGCTGTGGAAATGGGAAGGATGAACTAGGCATTTGTCACTTTGCTCAAAACGATGCGCTAAACATCATTGCCGTACATAGCGGCATATAACTTGGAGGTGAATCCCTAGCAATAGGGAACTAATTGGATAGTACGACCATAATAAACTTGTTAATATTTATATTTTTAATCGCACTGACTACTGTGTTTGTTGGATCAGAATTTGCTTTGGTGAAAGTCAGAGCTACTAAAATTGAAGAAATGGTTGCAGAAGGCAACGGCAGTGCGGCTGTCGTCAAGAAAATGATTTCAAATCTTGACTACTACTTATCAGCATGTCAGCTCGGTATCACTGTTACATCTTTAGGACTA
Organism: Staphylococcus simulans; assembly: GCF_002902285.1. GTDB lineage: Bacteria > Bacillota > Bacilli > Staphylococcales > Staphylococcaceae > Staphylococcus > Staphylococcus simulans. The sequence continues at coordinate 118,844 of NZ_PPRU01000018.1, forward strand.
GGTTGGTTAGGTGAACCTGTCTTTTCTAAATTATTACATCCTATTTTTGAACTGATACCGTTACCCGATGCTTTGAATACAACCATTTCAATCGTTATTTCATTCTTAGTTGTGACATATCTGCATGTAGTATTAGGTGAATTGGCACCTAAAACATTTGCGATTCAGCACACTGAGAAAGTTGCGTTACTTTATGCACGTCCGCTTTACTACTTCGGCTTAATCATGAAACCATTAATTTGGTTAATGAATGGTTCTGCACGAATGATTATCCGTCTATTTGGTATTGATCCAGATGAAAACAATGACGCGATGTCAGAAGAAGAAATTAAAATGATTATCAACAACAGCTATAACAGCGGTGAGATTAACCAGACAGAACTTGCTTATATGCAAAACATCTTCTCATTTGATGAGAGACAAGCGAAAGATGTCATGGTCCCAAGAACACAAATGGTCACTTTAAATGAACCTTTTACTGTAGACGAACTATTAGAGACACTTAAAGAATACCAATTCACTCGTTACCCAATTACAGAAGACGGCGACAAAGACCATATCAAAGGTTTTATTAATGTGAAAGAATTCTTGACAGAGTATGCTTCAGGCAAACCTATCAAGATTGCAAATTATATTCATGAATTACCATTGATTTCAGAAACAACACGCATCAGTGATGCATTAATCAGAATGCAACGCGAACGTGTACACATCAGTTTGGTTATTGATGAATACGGCGGAACTGCTGGTATCTTAACAATGGAAGATATCTTAGAAGAAATCGTGGGTGAAATCCGTGATGAATTCGATGATAATGAAGTGAATGATGTGATTAAATTAAATGATGACACATACCAAATCAATGGTCGTGTGTTGTTAGAAGATTTAACAGATCAATTAGGTATCGAGTTTGATGACTCTGAAGATATCGATACAATCGGCGGATGGTTACAAGCACATAATACAAACTTACAGAAAAATGACTACGTCGATACGTATTTTGATCGCTGGATTATTTCAGATATTGAAAATCACCAAATCATCACAGTCATTTTAAAATATGAATATAACGCTGAACGTCAGTCTCTTTCAGAAGAAGATGAAGACGATGACAACAATAATAAAAGAAACAAAAGAGATAAAAAAGATAACGATGAATAATCGTAATACTGTCAAATCCCTTTTAGACCGTACTTAAAGTACTAGGTTTAAAAGGGATTTTTTAATGTTTAGACACAAATCCGACATGAATTGAAGTTATAACTTAGTTAATAAATAGTTAATGGTATGATATAAATCGCTCATTTATAATAAGCTTAATCATTACAAAAATAAAATGAAATGAGGGTTTATGATGAATAGTAAAACATATTTATTAGCTACTACACTTTTAGCAACAAGTATCGCTTTAGCAGGTTGTAATAATGAAAAAGATGAACAGCCAAAAGAAAAAACAGAACAGACATCACATGAACATAAACACGATCACCATAAAGTGCTGACAGGTGAATTTAAATCAGATGAAGAGGAAGTGTCTGGTCACGTTAAAATCGAAAATCACCAAATTAAGTTAACAGATTTTAAATCTGCGAAAGGTCCAGATTTGTACGTCTATCTGACAAAGGACGGCAATATTAAAGAGGGCAAACAACTAGAAATGGTCGACTACAATAAACCAACACAAACTTTCGACATCAAAGACGTTGACTTAGATCAATATAATGAAGTGACGATTTATTGTAAGAAAGCGCACGTTATCTTCGGTGCCGCAAAAGTAAAATAGAAGGTTAAAGTGATAATTCAACGAGAAGAGAAGTGATTTCATGAAACATTATCTACGTACGATTGAACTCGTAATTTTATTTTTAATTCGTATTATAGCCGGCGGCTACATTTTAGCTCAAGGTTGGGAGAAGTTAACAGGTGGTTTTAAAATCGAACCGCTGATCCCAGTTGTGATTAAGAATGAAGATTCTCCAGTGTGGTTCAAACTCTTTTTTGAACACATCGTCGCGCACAGTGCTCCCGTCTTTAATGTAATTGTACCTTTAGGGGAAATTGCGATTGGTTTAGGGTTAATATTAGGAATTCTGTCACATATTGCAAGTTTCTTTGGCGCCTTTGTTATGCTAAATTATATTTTATCAGATATGATATTTACGTATCCTGTTCAATTAGCACTCTTTATTATATTGTTAATGAATAAAAACTTATTAAAACAAATTTCATTGAGTGCTGTAATCGCATATATTAAAGAAAAAGGTGATACAAGACGTGAACACAATCTTAATCGTTGATGATGAACAAGACATGGTCGACATCTGCCAAACGTACTTCGAATATGAAGGTTATAAAGTATTAACTGCACATAATGGGGAAGATGCTTTGAACCAACTTGACCCATCAATTGATTTAATTATTTTAGACATCATGATGCCGAATGTAGATGGTTATGAAGTGATTAAGGAAATGAAACAACGACAACTGGACATTCCATTTATTTATATGTCAGCAAAAACAAAAGAACATGACACCATTTATGCTTTGACTCTCGGCGCAGATGACTATTTAAAGAAGCCTTTCAGTCCAAGAGAACTCGTGTTACGTGCGAATAATTTGTTGAGCCGCGTTAAGCGCAGTCAGTCAGCACAAACAGCTTTAACTTTTGATACTTTAAAGTTGAATGATCAACAAAAAAGTGTGGAAATTAATGGTGCTGTGGTGAACTTGAGAATTAAAGAATTTGAATTGTTGTGGTATTTAGCAACGCATGAAAATCAAGCGATATCTAAATCGCAATTGTTAGAAGAAGTATGGGGTTATGATTATTACGAAGATGCAAGTACAGTCAATGTACATATTCATCGCATCAGAGAAAAGTTCGAACAATTTCATTTCGACGCTTACACGATTACCACAGTATGGGGTCTTGGTTATAAGTTCGAAAGGAAAGCAGATTAAATGTTTTCAATCAGAACACAAGTGATTATCGGAGTGTTATCTAGTGTATTATTGGCCTCTACCATCCTCGGTATTGCTTATAAACTGATGTTGTTCAATGGTCATACCACAGTATTATTGACGGTTAGCGCTATAGTATCGAGTTGTTTAACCTTATTCATCTGCAGTTTCTTTTTAACACCTCTCGTTCAAAAGATTAAACATTTCAATGTCAGAACGAAACAATTCGCAGATGGTAATTACGAGATGGAACCTACGCAATTTACTTCACCGAGAGAAATTAAAGAACTGAGTCACTCTTTTAATAAAATGGCCCATGAGATTACCAAACAAATGGTCCAAATCAAGTCAGAACAACAAGAGAAGTATGAATTGATTCAAAATTTAGCACATGATTTAAAAACACCGCTCGCATGTATTATTTCGTATTCAGAAGCATTAAAAGACGGTGTCGTTCACTCACAAATAGATCGTCAGGAAGCCTATGACACCTTAATCAAACAATCTAATCGCCTATCCAAAATGTTTGACGAGTTAACGCATGTCGCAACATTAGATGCTCCGAATACTTATGTAGTAGAAACAATTCAAATCGACCAATTATTATTGAATATACTAAATGGCTATGAACAACGTATGAAAATAGACAACAGACATTTAGAAGTGAAGTTTTGTGATAAGTTGGCACCTTTCAAACAATATCCGCAACCGTTAGAACGTATCATTACGAACTTAATTGATAATGCGATGAACTTCTCGCCATCAGGTAGTCCAATTTATATTTGTCTTGCTGAAAGCGAAAAACATATCCAAATTTACATCAAAGATAAAGGCATCGGAATTGCGAAAGCAGATATTAAGCGTATTTTTGAGCGTACTTTCAGAGTAGAAGATTCTAGAAATTACCATACAGGTGGTTCTGGTTTAGGGTTATACATCACACAAGAACTGGTGAAACAAATCGGCGGTACGATTCAAGTTGAAAGTGAACCTGAAGTAGGAACTACGATGATCGTATCTTTGCCAAAATTATAAAACAGTAGAAAAGAAAAGCGTAGAAAGTAAAAGTAAGTATTACAGATAAAAGATAAGAACTAATCCCTAATGAATTTGAAAAGAAAAAACAGACAAGGTTGAAGATATAATCACATCTTCAACCTTGTCTGTTTAGTTTTATAAGATATTCACGCTAAATATAAAGTTAAATTAGCTTTGTTGTAATTGTTCGCGACATTTTTCGAATAAAACGTGGTTTTCTAAATGTACGTGTTGTAATGTCGCATTTTCTAACGCAGCTAAACGAGTGTACACTAAACGCCATGTTCCGCAAGCTTCGATAGGCGGTTGGAAATCATTCGTAATTTCATCCATTCTACGTAACAAGTTACCTGTACTGTCATGATCTGCAGTTAAATCTTCGATAATAGCTTCTACGTTATCAACATTCTCACCATTCGCAAATGCGATAAGTTGAGGGAAGTCTTTTTCATCTTCTTTTTGTGTATGTTCTAACATGTTGTTTTTAAATGTTGTATATAAATCTTTTAATTCTAACAAGTACTCATGACTTGGACCGTGAACTTTTGCGAGTTTAGTCACATAAGGTGTTAAGTTTTTGAACTCTTCTTTCATTGGTTCGTGGTATGCATCTTGGATGTATTGAATTAAAGAAGGGATGCTTAAATATTTAGGATTTAAGCCTTGTCCTCCGGCATTTTGTTTACTTGCTTCATCAAGTTCAGCTAATAAATCTTCTAAAACAACTCTTTTTTTATCTTTCGCAGCTTCTTCAATAGAAACTTGGCCGCCACAACAAAAATCTATACCAGAACGTTTGAAGATATCAGCAGTTTTCGGATAGTCTGTCACAACGTTCGCTACAATATCAGTTTTAGTAATCATAATATACGCTCCTTTTCGACTCATCTCTATTATAAGAAGAATAGTGATAAATAAAAACAAAAAGTGTTCTAAATTAAAAGTATTATTGTAATCTTCATAAAAACTTCAAGGAAATTTATTATAAATTTACCCTGATAGAGACTAAAGTAACTCACAAAAGGAGTATTAATATTAAAATAAATGTCATAAAAATTACTTTAAACACTATAAGTATAAATAG
>NZ_PPRU01000019.1:0-87028 GCF_002902285.1 Staphylococcus simulans
AGGAGTATTAATATTAAAATAAATGTCATAAAAATTACTTTAAACACTATAAGTATAAATAGACTTTAAATCAATCGTTTGTGACAAATTTCTGAATAATTGAAAATGATTCCCAATATCAGTAGATTAATAAAAAATATTAAGAAGGAGAGACCATACTGCTTATTAAAATATTTGTAGAACACAAAGTTTGCTTAACAATAAACATATTAAAATAAAACTAAAATCGAAGAAAACAACAATTTATGTATAAATACATTTATGACAAAATTAAGAACTAATTGAGAATGATATTTACTATCAATTGCAGTAGGCGTATTCTGAAGTTGAGAGTCGAAGTTACTGAGGAGAGAAATCGGGATGAAAAATCCATACAGTAGATTGTCGAAGGTCTTAGTAACAATTTTAGTCGTCGTATTCGGTATTTTGCTAGCTGGTGGTTGGTTGATATTTAAAAATGAAGCGCCTCGTCCAACAAAAGTGGTGAACGAAAGTGGACAGACGGTCATTTCTAAATCCGAACTAATCAGTGGTCAAGCCATTTATGAAAAATATGGATTGACGGATTATGGTTCATATTTAGGAAACGGATCTTATTTAGGTCCTGATTATACTGCAGAAACATTGCATCATTATTTAAAAGGGATGCATTACTATTATGCTGAACATCTTTATGATAAACCTTTTAAACAATTAAACCAAATGCAGAAAGCAGGCATTGAAGACAAAGTTAAAAAAGAAATACGGGTGAATCGCTATTCAAAAGCTAAAGATGAACTTGTATTAACAGATGCACAAGTTGCAGGCTTGAATTATGTCAGAGATTATTATCATAAAGAGTTTGTGAATAATCCCAAGCAAGCAGGGTTACCACAAAATATGATTGATCAAATCAAGACAGATGATTATATGGTCAAAGGGAATAAAATTGAGCATTTGAGTGATTTCTTCTTCTGGGGTGCATGGTTATCTTCAACAGATCGTCCAGATAGAGATTTCTCATATACAAACAACTGGCCATTTGATGAACAAGCGGGTAATACAATGCCAAGTGAAGCATTGATATGGTCAGCAATTTCCGTTGCGATATTAGTCGCTGGTGTTGCGATTATTATTTACTTTCAAAGACGTTATCAATTCGACATGGAATCAACATATGATAGTGAACGTCGTTTACCTGAAATTAAAATTCAAGATACAATTTCATCAAGTCAGGCCAAAACAGCCAAATACTTTGTGATTGTGATGGTGCTGTTTTTAATTCAAATCTTATTAGGTGAATTAATGGTCCATTATTATGTGGAAAATGAATTCTTTGGTATTCCGCTTCAAAAACTATTCCCATTCAACATCGCGAAGACATGGCACTTGCAGTTGGTGATCTTCTGGGTGGCTACAACATGGCTTGCGACAGGGATCTATATTGTGCCGAGGGTGCTCGGTAAAGAGCCTAAACATCAAGGTAAATTAGTCGATATCTTATTCGTCGCATTATTGATTGTTGCTGGCGGTAGTATGATAGGTGAATGGGGCAATATTCTTGGCTGGATTAACGAAAAATGGTGGTTATTCGGTCATTTCGGTTGGGAATATATTGAGCTTGGTAAATTCTGGCAAATTCTATTTATCATCGGTATGGTGCTATGGATGATTATTTTAGCCAGGGGCTTCATCCCAGCGATTAAAGATGGCAGTGAACAACATCGTAAACGTTTAATCTTGCTCTTGTTTATTGGCGCAATCGCAATTCCAATGTTCTACTTAGCATCACTCTTTATTATGCCTAACTCACATGTCACTTTCGCAGATTATTGGCGTTGGTGGATTGTACACTTATGGGTAGAAGGGATTTTTGAAGCCTTTGCGGTTATTTTAATTGGTTTCTTAATGGTAGATATGAAATTAACGACAATACATTCTACAATTCGTGCATTGTACTTCCAAATCATTTTATTACTAGGTACAGGTATTGTAGGAATGGGGCACCATTATTACTGGCAAGGCGACCATTCAATTTGGTTAGCATTAGGTTCAAGCTTCTCTGCTTTAGAAGTTGTACCGTTATGTTTATTAATTTGGGAAGCTTACACCCATTATCGTGTTTATAAATTCAGTAAAATTGAATTCCCATACAAAGGTACATTCATCTTCTTAGCTTCTACAGGATTATGGAACGCAATTGGTGCGGGTGCACTAGGATTCTTGATTAATGCGCCAGCCATTAACTACTTTGAACACGGAACACAGTGGACATCTGCGCACGCACATGGCTCAATGGCCGGTGTGTATGGTATGTTCTCAATTGCGATTATGTTATATGTATTAAGAAGTATTACTAAACCTGAATTCTGGACGAAGAAAGTTGAAAAATGGATTTCTATTTCATGTTGGTTATTAAATATTGGTTTAGCTGGCATGGTCTTTGTGACATTGCTTCCAGTAGGTTATATTCAACTTACAGATGCATTGAAACATGGTTACTGGCATGCAAGATTGACGGAGTTCTATCAAAAAGACTCAGTCTTTTGGTTATTATGGGGCAGATTGCCTTGGGACTTAATCTTCACAGCCGGTGTAATTATTTTACTTGTAATCACAGTTCGTGCAGTCATGCATCTTAAAAAAGTTAAAAATAATGAATATCAAAATAAAATCTGATAGACAGTAAATAGCTTTCACATAAGCGGAAAAAGTAAAAATAAGGACAGTACAGAGTTTCGCGCTCTGCACTGTCCTTTCGTTATATATGAACTTGAATTAAGTTATTTTAACGTACCGATTTTAACGTCATCAGGGTGCTTGCCTTGGCGTAAGTTCTGATTTAACTGATCGATTTTTTTAACGTCTTTATCTCGTAATTCAAAGTCAATTGCTTCAAAGTTTTCGCTGATTCTTGAAGGAGTTTGAGACTTAGGAATCACAATTCTATCATGCATTAAATGCCAATTTAAGATGATTTGCGCAGGTGTTTTTTCATATTTTTCAGCTAGCTTTGCGATAACCGGATCTTCAAATAAACCACGTCCACGCATTAAAGGCATCCAAGCGGTAACTTTTATACCATGTTTATCACAGAAGTCTTGTAAGTCTTGTTGGTTTAAGTATGGGTGGAATTCGATTTGGTTAACCGCCGGCACAATTTCAGTATGTTCCATTAATTTTTCTAAGTGATGTTGCTGGAAGTTGCAGACACCGATTGCTTTAACGCATCCTTCTTTATAAAGTTCTTCCATTGCTTGATATGTTTCAATGAATAAGCCGTCTGCTTCACATGGCCAGTGAATTAAAAACATATCTAAATAATCTACACCAAGATTCTCTAATGATTTTTCAAAGTAAGCTTTTGTGCTGTCATAACCTTGATAATCATTCCATAGCTTAGTCGTAATAAAGAGATCTTCACGGGGGACTTTACTTTTTTTAATTGCTTCACCTAATTCTTTTTCGTTGAAATAGAAATAAGCGGTATCAAAAGCACGATAGCCTGAATCTTCAGCAGCTTTGACTGCAGATTCCATATGCTTTTCGTCAATTTTGTAGACTCCTAAACCTATACGAGGAATTTTCACATCGTTATTCAACTTTACTTTCTTTTTCAAGATGATTCGCACTCCTTCTACTTTTTCTTCATTATATCAAACCAAAGATATGTAATACTATTAAAGAGAAAATGATGCGCAATTTAATTAAAGGTTATTTAATCAAATGAAATAAAAAAACAGCAACACCATTGAATGATGTTGCTGCAAGTCGTATGTTAATACACATTAAGTATTAAGACTTATTTTCTTTTGTTTTTGTGGATTGCACCCAAGATTAATGAAAGGATTACAATTAATAAAATTGTACCGATTAATGCTGGGAAAATCGCAATGCCGCCTAGTGATGGACCCCAATCACCAAGGATTGCTGAGCCAAGCCAAGCGCCGACAATACCAGCAATAATGTTACCTAAGATTCCTCCTGGAATATCTTTACCTAAAATTGCGCCGGCTAACCAACCGATTAGGCCTCCGACGATAATCATTAATATTAATCCCATAATAGTAGCCTCCTAATTCAATACTGACAATACTTTTTTATTGTGCTTGTTAATGTTTACCACTAATACATGATAAGTAATCATCTTAAATCAATTTTTTTAAAAAGGTTTTGTCCACAAGATAAATAAAATTAATATTAAGTAAATAATTAGGTAAACATACCAGAAAGGAGTTAATAAATTCATTACAAGAAATGAAATAATAATTAATAATGTGCCGATTGTCAGTGATTTAGGCTTATTCTTCATGAAATGACTACGAAAGCTTGTATCTTCAGAGCTTTCAAAAATGGTTAAGAAGATGAAAGATGCTCCGATTAAGAAGAAAACAGGTGCTAAATATGGAACGGACATATAATAAGATTTTTCACTCGTATTGAATACGATGAACAAAGAAAGACTCAATAAAGTAAAGACAATAAAAGCCATGAATTTCTGTGTCGTAAAGACAATGGGCTTAAATTTTCGATCAGTCAACAGTGCGAGTAATGTCCAAATTAATATAAACGCAACCATCGCATGCGAAATAAAATCATACTTTCCGATGACGATAAGATTAATCACACTGTTTATTGAAACTGCAATAAGAATCGTACTTAATTTGACTTGATTGTTAGATTGTAAATACATATCAATCAAAATGGAAGCTGATATAATCGCAATGTTGATAATTATGTAGATGAGCATAGGGTGCGTCTCCTGACTTCTAATATTCACTGGAATATTATACCAATTTCAGTACATTTAAGCATTTGAAAACACTTTAAAATTAAAAAAGCTCGGGCATTCTGCAGCCCGAAACTTATACACCTTTCATATTACTCCAAAGTAATGTATGCAATTGTGGTAAAACATAGACTTGGTTCATATCATTGCTTTGCATAACCTTATCTACAAGATTTTCGTAACGTTCAAGCAAACGTGCTGTATGATTTTCTACTTCATCATCTAAGTAAGGATTGCCGACTTGTAAATAAAATGGGAGATCTGGATAACGATGATGTATATATTTAGCGAATTCATAGTCGTCATCATCAAAAACGACAACTTTAAGATTTAATGTTTCTTTAACACATTGTTCAATTACTTCATCAAGTATTTGTATGTTTGGTTTCATACCTGAGCTCGGTGGTTTAGGACTGATTGTTAAATCATTGATTTGGCGCATCCACGGTTGGAAACGACTTCCTTGTGTTTCTAATGCACTTTCAATGTTCTTTTCTTCAAAGAGATCCACTAAATCTTGAATACCTTTAATTAATGCAGGATTACCGCCTGAAATTGTGACATGATTAAAGCAATCGCCGCCGATTTCATAAAGTCGGTCATAAATTTCTTCTGCAGTCATCATTTGAATTTCATCTTTCATACTGCCATCCCAAGTGAAACTGGAATCACACCAGCTGCATCGATAATCACAGCCAGCAGTTCGTACGAACATTGTTTTACGTCCGATGACACGGCCTTCACCTTGAATGGTCGGTCCGAAAATTTCTAATACAGGAATTTTAGCCATGACGGAACTCCTTAGGACGATAAACCACATAGCTAGATGGAGTTTCACGTAAATAGACTTGTGCACATTTAGGACGGTTCGGCTGTTTCTCTAAAATTTCTTCTGTAAGTTGGCAAATCGTTTGTGCGACCACTTCAGTAGATGGCATTTTATCTTTGAACTGCGGTAAATCATTTAATAAATAATGATCGAACTGCTCATGAATTTGTTTTTTTAATGCTGCAAAGTTGATTAAGAAACCGCTATGATCAAGTTCGTCACCAACGATAGTTAAATTAACGAAATAAGTGTGACCATGCGTACGTACACATTTACCTGCATCTTCGCAAGGGATATAGTGTGCAGCTGCAAAATGGAAATCTTTATTTAATTCGAAAGCATAGGGATGGGCAACTGTTGGATAAATTTGTTGTAACAAAATCAGTTCACTCCTTTTTCTGCTAAATAAGCATTTAAACCACGTGCGCGTAATTGACAAGCCGGACATTCACCGCAGCCATCTGCGATAATCCCGTTATAGCAAGTCAATGTGTTATATCTTACATAATCTAAGACACCAAGTTCGTCACTTAATGCCCAAGTTTCTTTTTTGTCTAACCACATTAATGGTGTATGAATGACAAAGTTTTTATCCATCGATAAATTCAATGTGACATTCATGGATTTCACAAAATCATCGCGACAATCCGGATAACCAGAGAAGTCTGTTTCACAGACACCTGTAATAATGTGACGTGCTTTAATCTGATAAGCTAACGCGCCCGCAAACGATAAAAATAATAAGTTACGTGCTGGAACGAAGGTGTTTGGTACACCATCATCAGTATCTACAATTTGTAAATCATGTTGGGTTAACGCATTCGGTGTGAGTTGAGATAATAAAGACATGTCTAAAATGTGGTGCTTTAATCCTTGTTCTTGTGCGATTTGTTTAGCGACTTCAATTTCAGTATCGTGACGTTGACCGTATTGGAAAGTCACAAGTTCTACTTCTTTGAATTTTGCTTTCGCATAAAAGAGACAAGTCGTACTGTCTTGTCCGCCGCTGAAAACGACGAGTGCTTTATCATCATCAAGTTTATGGGGTGCCATAAGTCAATCTCTCCTTTAAAGTGATGACCTAGCTCGATCAATAAAAAAACTCGAACGCTAAAGTGCGTGTATCTTGATGATTCAAAATAACGCTTTTAGGTTCGAGTTGATATAGACAATGACGTAGTATATTGACTATCTCTATAAAAGATAGACGATTGAAAGTAAAAGTCTAGTTTTTTATAGAGGGTATCAGCTAGGAACCTCTGTGTTTCTATGTCGATAGATAGAATAATATATTTCCTAAGTAAAATCAAGGTGTCTCTGCTTCTGCTATTACAAAATCGTGTGACATCTTGTAAAATGAAGTTAAAAGCATTGTTCGACGAAACAAATAGAATGTTGAGTAAGGGGACAAGTTGAGTATGATTATAATGATAGATAACAAAGACTCATTTACATATAACTTAGTAGATTATCTGAAAACAGAAAGTAATGAACGTGTGACAGTTATCGATGTAGATGACGTAGATATAGAAACATTAAAAACAATGCAGCCGCATGCGATTGTGATTTCCCCAGGTCCAGGAAGTCCAAGTGATTATCCGATTTTACATGAAGTCCTTAGCACGTTTGAAGATAGTGTACCTATTTTAGGTGTGTGCTTAGGATTTCAACTTATTGTTGAACATTACGGTGGTGCTATTATTCATAGTTCACGTCCTGTACATGGCCACACTACGTTGATTACCACAAATGAGCAAGGTATTTTTGCGGGACTGCCTAAACAATTTCATGTGATGCGTTATCACTCCTTATGTGCAGATGCATTACGCATGCCAAGTGCGCTAGAAGTCACAGCATATAATGAAGAACAAATTGTGATGGCAGTGGCGCATAGAAGTTATCCGATTTATGGTGTGCAATATCATCCTGAATCTATATTGAGTGAATATGGCCATGCGCAAATTCGACTATTTCTTCAACAGGCAGGTGAAAACATTGCGCGCGCACTTTAATTATCGATATTACACAGATGAAACAGATTATAAGCAGTACCAATATTGTTTCAAGACAATTCTTGATCAAAAGATTGCTTATGATTTAAATGAGGTACATGAAGTCATTGATTTTGCTGAACAAGCACATCAGGCAGGTCATTTTGTTTGTCTGTATTTACCTTACGAAGCGGCACCTGCCTTTAATTCTGAAATGGCAGTACATCTACCAGAAACTTCCAATTATGTTTATGCGGCAGCCTATATATTTGAAGCACCTGAAACAAGGGAAGAAGTAAAAGATAAGGCTGTATCAGCACGTCCGCACTTTCATTTTCGTTTGTCGAAGCCAACTATGATTCAACATATCCAACAAGTTCAAGATGCGATTGTAGAAGGGAATACATATCAAGTGAACTATACAACACGTATGTATGATCGTATCCGTATGCCTATCAGCGAAATGTATGATTATTTAACACGAAGCAGTCACGGTAATTATACAGCGTTGCTTGATACCGATGAATTACAAATCGCCTCGATTTCACCTGAATTGTTCTTTCAAAGAGGTTCTTTTAAAACGATGGAGGACGTGGTATTAAGTAAACCGATGAAAGGCACTATGCCAAGAGGGAAAGATAAAGCAGAGGATGACTATTATTATCAACAACTCGCACAATCTAAAAAAGATCAAGCGGAAAATGTGATGATAGTAGATTTATTACGTAATGATATTGCACGTATTTCAAAACCAGGCAGTGTGAAAGTGTATCAACCGTTTCATATTGAACGTTATCAAACTGTCTTTCAAATGACGAGTATGGTCACAGGACAATTACCGCAAGCAACGTCATTACAACGTATTTTGACTGCACTCTTTCCATGCGGTTCGATTACTGGTGCACCTAAATTAAATACGATGCGCTATATTAAAGCATTAGAAGGCACACCGCGACATGTATATTGTGGTACCATCGGGTTAATGATTCCAAACGGTCCCTCAATATTTAATGTACCGATACGTACGGTGCAATATATTGAAGACGAAGCAGTCTATGGTGTAGGTGCAGGTATTACGATTGATTCAGATCCAGAAGCAGAAGTCGCAGAGTTTGAAGCGAAAACTAAAATATTGGAGTGATAATGATGTACTTATTTGAGACAATGCGTTTATCAGAAGGTAAAATTCCACGTCGAGATTATCACAAAGCACGTATTTTACAGTCAGCTAAGGAGCTTTCTATTCCATTACCTGAAATTCAGTGGGAAGCATTTATCGCAGATATTAAAAAGGAATATCCAACAGGCACTTATCGTTTGAAAGTCATGGCAGATGAATCTGGCGAATTGACTTATCAATGTGTCGACTTACCTGAAAAAAGTAGTTTCACTGCTCAAGCGCAATTGATGCGTTCGGATTACCCAAAGTGGCAATATGTCAATAAAACGTCTCATCGTGAACATGTAGAACATCTTCATGAGACAGATGTTGTTCTTTTTTATAATCTGCAAGGTAAAATTTTAGAGTTTGATATCGGTAATGTGCTGATCAAAGAACAAGGTAAATTCTACACACCTTGTTTTAATAATGATTTCTTAAAAGGGTGCATGCGTGCACAGTTATTAGATGAAGGTAAAGCAGAAGAAAGAGATTATACAATAGATGAGTTGAGAGAAAAATTGGAGGCACATGAAGCGGAGCTTTTCTTGATAAATAGCTTGCGAGAGGTTGCCGAGATACAGATTAATCTTTAAAATTAAGTATGATTAAACTTATAAGTAGCAGAAGGGTTTAAAAAGGTGGCAGCATGATTGGAATAGTCCTGATATTAATCATTGTGGTAATTTGGGTTGCGAAGCGGCTGGCACGCTATTTCCTACAACAGCAGAAACCTTTAGCAGCAAAAGCCGTCGTAGGTATAATGCTGCTTATCCAACTCGTGCTCGTATATTACTTTATGAAGATGATGATGACGTATATTTTAAGGTTACTAAATATCTTTTATAATCAATGAAGACCAGAGGTGCATTATGAAAATTTATAGTCAAGGTGACAAAGCAATTGTGGTTTCTGTGGAGAAAGAAGTCACGCAACATACAACAGAAGACCTGTTAGCATTACGTTCGTATTTATTAGAACAAAACTATCCATTTATTACAGAAATCGTGCCGACTGAATCTGATATGATGATTGTCTATAATGCGCGAGATATGATGAAACATCATCATATTACATCACCGTTCCAATATATGACGGATTTACTGCACTCTATCAAAATCGAAGTCAGACATGGGGATGCTGTAAAAATGCCTGTAGAATTACCTGTTTACTATGGTGGCGAATACGGTCCAGATTTAGCAGAGTTGGTAGAATACTTCGGAATGAGTGAAGAAGAATTTATTTCATTGCATGCGAATAAAACATACTTCGTATCGATGATGGGCTATTCACCAGGATTCCCGTATCTAACAGGATTAAATGAACGTATTTATGTTAACCATACAGGAGATGAACAAAAATTTATTCCAGCAGGATCTGTCATCCTTGAAGGTAAGAAATGTGGTGTAGTCACAACTGATACATACGGTGACTGGCTTGTTATCGGTTATACACCTGTCCGTTTATTCAACCCAGAAAAAGAAGACTTCACTTTATTGAAGTTAGGTGATACTGTACGGTTCAAACCAGCTGAACCTGAAAATGAAAGTGAAGGAGGCAGTGAATCATGTCAATCATAATAGAAAATCCAGGACTTTTTTCAAGCTTCCAAGACTTTGGACGACAAGGTTACGAGCATGATGGCGTTATTCCTGGCGGTGCAATTGATTTCTTAGCACATGAAATTGCGAATCGCTTGGTTGCGAATGATAAAAATGAAGCAACGTTAGAGATGACGACAAAAATGGCGCGTATTCGCTTCACTGAGCCGACTTTAATTGCACTTTCTGGCGGCAACTTCAAAGCATGGACACAAAACATGCGTATTTTACCGAACAAATTGTATTTAGTAGAAAAAGGAGATGTCCTACAGTTCTCTGAATCTAACCGTACATCTCGTGTTTACTTAGCAATCGGCGGCGGAGTAGAACTTGAAGAGTGGCTAGGTTCAACTTCAACAGACTTCCTCTCTAAAATAGGTGGTTACGAAGGACGCGCATTGCAAGCAGGTGATGCGATTAATATGAAACGTAACTATACTAAACGTCATCTGAAATTATTTGATAACTTGAAGGTTACACATAAAACGGATTGGGGTATTGATGGTTACGCACTTTCTTTCAACTATATGTCTGATATGTTCCATGTAGTGTTAAATAAAGGAGCAGAAGACTTTGATGAAGAAACTTTAAATCGCTTTACATATGGTGAATATAAAGTAACCAGCAAAGCGAACCGTGCAGGGATGATTCTAGAAGGCGATCCAGTAAAGGCCTTTTATGAAGACATGCCGCCACATCAATCTGTAAAACGTGGTACGATTCAAGTGAAACGTGATGGTTCACCAATCATCTTATTAAATGACCACTATACATTAGGAAGCTATCCGCAATTAGGTACAATTGCGAGCTATCATTTAACAAAACTTGCGCAAAAACCACAAGGTGCGCGCTTAAAGTTTCAATATATTGATATTTATACTGCAGAAAATAACTTAATGAAATACAGCAGTTGGTTACAACAGCTATTCCATGGTATTGAATATCGTATGATGCAAGAAATGAATAAATAACATGACACATTAATTTAAATGTATTCAACTGAGAAAGCTGGTTACTTTCTCAGTTTTTTAATGTGCAAAATGCACAATTACATTCTAAGGCTGGAGTCTGATTTAATCGTGTGTGATTTCCTGTATAATTTTATAATATTAACGCGAATTCAAAATAAAAGTGAACAAGCTTAACATGCATGATGAAAGCATTTTATCTTTTCTTAGCAATAAATTAACATAGAAAAAATATAGTGTAATATGTCAATTTTGGATAGGTTTTCGCTTGAAATGTCGTGTGAAATGTTCTATATTTAGTTACTGTACTACGTAATTTTTGTTACAATAGTGTTACAAAGAAGTAGGCAATGTAAATTTTTGATGAATATAAATTAGAGCAATTTAAATGAAACATGACGCAATTATTGAAAATACAGAGATAAGAAGCAGCACGAGACTGCTTCGCTTTTAATTGATTGGCCATTGAGCAGCAATCTTTTCTATAAGAAACATTAAAAAGTAGACGGGAAATGGTACTGTTTGATGATTGATTGAATACTAAATAACAATAACGGGGGAGACACACATGAGTCTGCAGAAAAAGAAAATAAGCATTTTTGTCTTTTTCTTACTCACTGTTTTAACAGTTAGTTTGAAGACCTATTTTGCTTATTATGTTGATTTTTCTTTAGGAGTTAAGGGATTAGTCCAAAATTTAATTTTGTTAATGAATCCATACAGCTTACTCGCATTAATACTTAGCGTATTCTTGTTCTTTAAAGGTAAGAAGGCGTTTTGGTTTATGCTCATCGGCGGATTCTTATTAACTTTCTTGCTTTATGCAAACGTTGTTTACTTTAGATTCTTCTCAGACTTTTTAACATTCAGTACTTTAAACCAAGTAGGTAACGTTGAGTCTATGGGAGGCGCAGTATCTGCGTCATTCAAATGGTATGATTTCGTGTATTTCTTAGATACAATTATCTATCTGTTTATTTTGATCTTTAAATCAAAATGGTTAGATACACGTACTTTCAGCAAGAAATTTGTTCCAGTCGTAATGGCAGTTTCAGTTGCTTTGTTCTTCTTGAACTTAGCATTTGCAGAAACAGATCGTCCTGAATTATTAACTCGTACATTCGACCATAAATACTTAGTTAAATATCTTGGACCATATAACTTCACAGTTTATGATGGTGTGAAATCAATTCAAAACCATCAAGAGAAAGCAATGGCTTCTGAAGATGATTTAACAAAAGTATTGAACTACACAAAACAAAGACAAGCAGAAGTAGAACCTAATCCGGAATACTACGGTGCAGGTAAAAAGAAAAATATTATTAAAATTCATTTAGAAAGTTTCCAAACTTTCTTGATTAACAAAAAAGTCAATGGTAAAGAAGTGACACCTTTCCTTAACAAATTGTCTTCAGGACAAGAAGGTTATAAATATTATCCAAACTTCTTCCACCAAACTGGACAAGGTAAAACATCAGATGCGGAATTCACAATGGATAACAGCTTGTATGGTTTACCACAAGGTTCAGCGTACTCATTGAAAGGTTCTAATACGTATCAATCATTACCAGCAATTCTTGATCAAAAACGTGGCTACACAAGCAACGTTATGCACGGTGACTACAAAACATTCTGGAACCGTGATCAAGTTTACAAACATTTCGGTATTGATAAATTCTACGATGCGACTTACTACGATATGAGTCCTGAAAACATTGAAAACTTAGGATTGAAAGATAAACCGTTCTTTAAAGAATCAGCAGAATATCAATCTAAAATGAAAAAACCATTCTATTCACACTTGATTACATTGACAAACCATTATCCATTCACATTATCACCAGATGAAGCGGGAATTGAAAAACCTAACACTGGCGATGCGACAGTAGATGGCTATGTACAAACAGCGAACTACATGGATAGTGCTTTAGAAGAATATATCAACGAATTGAAGAAAAAAGGTATCTATGATGACTCAGTGATTGTCATCTACGGTGACCACTATGGTATTTCTGAAAACCATAATAAAGCAATGGAAAAATTATTAGGTGAAGAAATTACACCAGCGAAATTTATGGACTTGAACCGTACTGGTTTATGGATGAAAGTGCCTGGTAAAGAAGGCGGCGTTGACAACACTTACGGTGGACAAATCGACGTAATGCCGACATTACTTCACTTAGAAGGTATCGATACTAAGAACTTCTTAATGTTAGGTACAGATTTATTATCTAAGGATCATAAACAAGTCGTACCATTCAGAAACGGTGACTTTATTACACCTGAATATAAATATGTGAATGGTAGAGCATTTGATAATAAAACAAATGAACCATTAGAAAAAGAACCTGCTGACTTAGAGAAAAATAAACAACAAGTTGAAAAAGACTTAGAAATGAGCGACAGTGTTCTTAATGGTGACTTATTCAGATTCTACAAAAATCCGGATTTCGATAAAGTAAATCCATCTAAATATCAATATAAAACAGGACCTAAAGGTTCTCAGAAAAAATAAACAATGACTTAGTCATTTCAACAGCGGGTGAATCCTCTTATGGATTTGCCCGCTGTATTTTTTTGGTGCGAACCTTTACAAAACTTACACAATTATCCGCTTAAGATGAACCTGTAACAGTATCTTTTGACGTGCAAAGGGTGTATAATATATAGAACTGAAAATTGAGATAAAGGTTGAAAACTCAATTAAATGAACGGACTGAACATAAGTGGAGGCATGACATGGAAGCGTATAAAATTGAACATTTACATAAATCCTATGCAGATAAAGTGATTTTTGATGACTTGCACTTATCTGTTTCAGCACATGAACGTATCGGACTTGTAGGGATTAACGGTACAGGTAAAAGTACATTACTAAAAGTCATCGCAGGGCTGGATGATGACTTTGAAGCAGAAGTGAATTGTCCGAATGATTATCGCATTCGTTATTCTTCTCAAAAGCAAGATTTAACGAAAGACAGAACAGTGCTGGAAGAAGTTTTGAGTGCAGATACAGATACGGTGAAGTTAATCAGAGACTATGAAAAAGCAGTACAAGAGTATAGCCAAACGCAAAATGACCAAAACTTAAACCACATGATGAAAATGCAAGAGGCGATGGACCAAGCAGAAGCATGGGACTATAGTGCAGAAGTTAAAACGATTTTATCTAAACTCGGTATTCATGATACATCTGTATCGGTTAAATCGTTATCAGGCGGCCAACAAAAACGTGTCATTTTAGCAAAAACATTAATTGAACAGCCAGACTTATTATTACTAGATGAACCGACCAACCATTTAGATTTCGATTCAATAAAATGGTTGATCAACTACGTAAAACAATATCCGCATACTGTGTTGTTT
The DNA here is from genome assembly GCF_002902285.1 of Staphylococcus simulans. Taxonomy (GTDB): domain Bacteria; phylum Bacillota; class Bacilli; order Staphylococcales; family Staphylococcaceae; genus Staphylococcus; species Staphylococcus simulans. Next base: position 14,683 of record NZ_PPRU01000019.1, read on the forward strand.
GTAACGCATGATCGTTATTTCTTAAATGAAGTTTCAACACGCATTATTGAATTGGATAGAGGTAAATTAACGACTTATCAAGGTAACTATGAAGACTATATTGCGATGCGTGCGGAGAACGAACAAATAGAGCAGCAACAAAACCAAAAAGCACGTGCTTTATATAAACAAGAACTTGCTTGGATGCGTGCAGGTGCAAAAGCAAGAACAACAAAACAACAAGCACGTATTAACCGCTTTAGTGATTTAGAATCACAAGTAAAAAATCAAACAACACGTGAAAGCGGACAATTGAACCTAGCGCATTCTCGTTTAGGTAAACAAGTCTTTGAACTAGATGATGTATCTAAAAGCATTGCGGATAAAACGTTATTTGAACATGTGACGCAAATCATACAAAACGGTCAACAAATCGGGATTGTCGGACCTAACGGTGCAGGCAAAACGACGTTGTTAAATATTCTTGCTGGTGAAGATACTGACTTCAGTGGAGAACTGAAAATCGGCCAAACAGTCAAAACAGCTTACTTTAAACAAACGGATGAACGTTTAGATAGAGATATCCGTGTGATAGATTTCTTAAGAGAAGAAAGTGAAGTTGCGAAAGAAAAAGATGGTACGACGGTGTCAGTAACACAATTGTTAGAGCGTTTCTTATTCCCAAGTGCTACACACGGTAAAAAAGTATATAAACTTTCCGGTGGCGAACAAAAACGCTTGTATTTACTAAGATTATTGGTTCATCAACCGAATGTATTGTTGCTTGATGAGCCGACAAATGACTTAGATACTGAAACGCTAACTATTCTTGAGGACTATATCGCAACTTTCGGCGGCACAGTTATTACTGTCAGCCATGATCGCTATTTCTTAAATAAAGTTGCACAAGAATATTGGTATGTGCATGACGGTCAAATTGAGCGTGTTATTGGAAGTTTTGAAGACTATGAAGCTTATAAGCAAGAACAAGAGAAACAACAAGCAGTTGCTAAAGCTCAACCAAAAGTTCAAAAAGAAAGACAACGTAAGGGATTGTCTTATAAAGAAAAACGTGAATACGATACGATTATGGAACGTATTGAAGAGACTGAAGCGCGTCTAGAAGTGATTGAACAAGAGATGGTAGACGCAAGTGATGATTATGCGAAAATTCAAGAACTGAATACTGAAAAAGAAGCATTAGAATCACAATATGAAGAAGACATGACACGATGGAGCGAATTAGAAGAATTAAAAGAACAATAAGGGGTCAATTTTATGGAAACGACATTATCGCATTATTTTGGATATAAAGATTTCCGTCCAGGACAAAGGGAGATTATTTCCAAAATACTAGACAAAAAGAATGTGCTAGGGGTATTACCTACTGGCGGCGGTAAATCATTATGTTATCAAGTGCCTGGATTGATAACGGGCGGCGTGACAATTGTGATCAGCCCATTAATTTCATTAATGAAAGACCAAGTCGATCAATTAAAAGCGATGGGCATTAACGCTGCATTTTTAAACAGCAGCTTATCGCAAAAAGAACAACGAGCGATTGAAGAAGATTTACGTCAAGGTAAGATTCAATTCTTATACGCGGCGCCTGAACGTTTTGAGAATCGTCAATTTATGCAGTTGTTATTCGGATTAGATATTCACTTAGTTGCTTTTGATGAAGCACACTGTATTTCTAAGTGGGGACATGATTTCAGACCAAGTTACCAACAAGTCATTGATAAAGTCCTTTGCTTGCCGCAGGACTTTGCGATTGCTGCTTTAACCGCAACAGCTACTGTTGAAGTACAAAAAGATATTATGGAACGCCTGCATATCTCAGGTGCGAACCGAGTAAAAACAAGTATCAAACGTCCTAATTTAGTCTTTAAAGTCAATCCGACATATCAGAGGCAAAAATTTGTGATGGATTATGTAAAGGCACACAAACAACAAGCAGGGATTATTTATTGTTCAACAAGAAAACAAGTTGAAGAACTTCAACAAGTATTTGAAGATCAAAATATCAGCAGTGCCATTTATCATGCAGGTTTAACGAATAAAGAGCGTGATGAAGCACAAAATGATTTTGTCTTTGATCGCATTAAAGTTGTAATTGCGACGAATGCGTTTGGTATGGGGATTGATAAATCTAACGTGAGATATGTCATTCATTACAATATGCCAGGAGATTTAGAATCTTATTATCAAGAAGCTGGGCGTGCAGGACGTGATGGCTTAACAAGTGAATGTATCTTACTGTTTAGTGAACGTGATATTAATCTGCATCAATTCTTTATTTCATCTTCTAAGGGTGATGATGACTATAAAGAAAAAATGGGTGAGAAGCTCAATAAAATGATTCAATATACCAAAACAAAGAAGTGTTTAGAAGCTACATTGGTTCATTATTTCGAGCCAAATGAAAAATTAGAAGAATGTGGCCGCTGCAGTAATTGTCGTAATGAAAATAAAACGTATGATATGACGAATGAAGCGAAGAAAATCATCAGTTGTGTGGTGCGTATGGGTCAACAAGAGACTTATGGTGTGATTATTCAAGTGCTGAGAGGCGAGTTGTCTGATTACATCAAGTATAACCGATATGACAAATTATCAACTTTCGGTATTATGAAAGAGTATACGACATCAGAATGTAGTCATTTAATTGATGAATTGCGCTTCAAAGGCTTCTTAAACGAAAATGATGAGGTTTTAACTTGTGATAAAAAGGTTAAGCAAATACTAAGTGAGGATTTAAAAATTTATACTGTACCATTCAAGAAAAAATCTCGTGAAAAAGTCAATATCAATACTATTGAAGGTGTCGATAGAGCATTGTTTGACGCATTAGTACAAGTCAGACAAGAACTCAGCGAGAAATTAAATGTAGCACCGATTAGTATTTTTACTGATTTTACACTTGAAGAATTCGCCAAACGTAAACCTGAATCTAAACAAGAAATGATTGCGATTGACGGTGTCGGTAGTTATAAATTGAAACATTACTGTCCTCAATTTATTGAAACGATTCATAATTATAAAGCGCAAGTTTAATAGATTTAAATACAGAACAGCAAGTTTCACTGTGCTAACGATAGTGTGAGCTTGCTGTTCTTTTTTTTAAATAGAAATAGAATGTGGGTGACCTATGCATGATTGAGTTAAAAAACGTTTCGAAGCAATACGGTAATAAAATGGCTGTCGAAGATGTCAGTTTTAACATTGAAGAAGGTGAGTTCTTCGTTTTAATTGGTCCTTCCGGCAGTGGTAAAACAACAACATTAAAGATGATTAACAGATTGATTCCTTTAACGAAAGGCTATATTTATTTCAAAGACAAACCAATCAGTGATTTTCCTGTTTATGAAATGCGTTGGGATATGGGTTATGTCCTTCAACAAATCGCGTTATTTCCGCATATGACGGTTAAGGAAAACATTGCGCAAGTACCGCAAATGAAAGGTTGGGACAAAGCTAAGATAGACAAGCGTATTGATGAGTTGCTTGAGATGGTGAATCTAGATCCTGATACATATCGCGATCGCAAACCAGATGAATTATCAGGCGGACAACGTCAACGTGTCGGTGTTGTACGTGCATTAGCTGCAGATCCGCCAGTGATTTTAATGGACGAACCATTTAGTGCCTTAGATCCAATCAGTCGTACGAATTTACAAGAAGATTTGATTGAGCTGCAAGCTAAAATCAGAAAAACCATTGTCTTTGTGACACATGATATTAATGAAGCGATGAAATTAGCAGATCGCATTTGTTTATTTAATGATGGACGTGTAGAACAAATCGATACACCTGATGGCTTTATGCAACATCCTAAGAATGATTTTGTAAGACAGTTTATTAATCAATATGACCATGCGGATACGTCTCGATTAACGCTTGAAAAACTTCTGCAAGGCAAACAACTTAAAACAGTTGATACACCAAACGATTTACCGGTGTTGTTGCCAGATACACCTTTAAACAAGGTATATGAAGATTTAACACACTATCCTAGTGTCGTAATTAAACAACATGATCAACACCATCTCTTAACACGAGAAGATGTCTTTAAGTTTTTAGCTCAAAGTAAGAGAGGTGACGTATCATGAATGCATTCTTTCAAACATTCTCAGAGCGAAAAGGGGAATTGCTGAGCACGCTGTTAGAACATATACAAATTTCCTTTATCGCATTGTTAATTGCTTGTTTAATCGGAGTACCGCTTGGTATCTTACTGACGAAAACAAAACATTTTTCTGAAGCGGTCATCAACGTTGCCGCTGTGATGCAGACGATTCCTTCACTAGCTTTATTAGGACTAATGATTCCATTGTTTGGTATTGGAACAGTGCCAGCGATTATTGCATTAGTTGTATATGCGTTACTGCCAATTCTACGCAATACATATACTGGTATTAAGGAAGTTGATCCGTCTCTTGTTGAAGCAGCGAAAGGTATCGGAATGAAACCTGGACGTCGTTTGACGAAAGTTGAGTTGCCGATTGCGATGCCGATTATTATGGCAGGTATTCGTACAGCAATGGTGTTAATCATTGGTACTGCAACACTTGCAGCATTAATCGGTGCAGGCGGCCTTGGTGATTTAATCTTATTGGGTATCGACCGTAACAACAGTTCGTTAATTTTATTAGGTGCGATTCCAGCTGCTATTTTGGCGATTGTCTTTGACTTAGCCTTACGTTTCATGCAGAAACTATCATATAAGAAATTGTTGATTACTTTAGGCACTATCGTGTTAGTTGTAGCGCTTGTTATTGTTATCCCAATGTTAGGCGGCAAAGGCGATAAAATCACGATTGCCGGCAAGCTTGGTTCAGAACCATCAATCATTACGAATATGTATAAGATTTTAATCGAAGAAGAAACAGACAACACAGTGGATGTTAAAGATGGCATGGGTAAAACATCATTCTTATTCAATGCTTTAAAATCTGGCGATATTGATGGCTATTTAGAATTTACAGGAACAGTTTTAGGTGAATTAACTAAAGAACCACTGAAATCCAAAGAAGAAGCTAAAGTGTACGAACAGGCAAAACAAAGTCTAGAGAAAAAAGAAAACATGACGATGTTGAAACCGATGAAATACAACAACACTTACACATTAGCTGTGAAGCGTGACTTTGCGAAGAAACACGGATTGAAAACAATTGGTGATTTACAAAAAGTTGAAGATGATATCAAACCTGGTTTCACTTTAGAATTTAATGACCGTCCTGACGGTTATAAAGCCATTTCTAAAGCATATGATTTAAACTTTAATAAAGTTCGTACAATGGAACCGAAATTACGTTATCAAGCTGTTGAAAAAGGTGACATCAATTTAATTGATGCTTATTCAACAGATGCAGAGTTGAAACAATACGATATGGTCATTTTAGAAGATGACAAACACGTCTTCCCACCATATCAAGGTGCACCGATGTTTAAAGAGAAATATCTCAAAGAACATCCTGAAATCATCAAACCGCTCAATAAATTAGCAGGTAAAATCACTGATGAAGAAATGCAAGAAATGAACTACAAAGTCACAGTGAAAGATGAAGATCCGTATCATGTGGCAAAAGAGTATTTAGAGAAACACAATTTAGTTAAGTAATATGAATAAGAAAGTCTGGGTATTGTAACTCAGGCTTTCTTTTTAGTTTTAACATAATCGAGGTACAATAAATTTGTCGTTGCCAAAGGGTTACTTAAAGGTATATAATTGTCAGTAAATTTAAAATTATTAGAAACAACATTTTGAGGAGGCAGATGTATCTATGAAAGAACAAATTAAACAGCTCTCAGCGTATCAACCAGGCTTATCACCAAGAGCGTTAAAAGAAGAATTCGGTTTAGACATTGAATTACATAAACTAGCATCAAACGAAAACTTATATGGTCCTTCACCTAAAGCGAAAGAAGCGATTAAAGCGCATGTAGATGAAGTGTTGTATTATCCTGAAACAGGTGCACCGACATTACGCAAGGAAATTGCGGAAGGGTTAGGCATTGATGAAAATCGTATTTTATTTGGAGCTGGCTTAGATGAGGTTATCTTAATGATTTCTCGTGCGGTATTAACGCCTGGAGACAAGATTGTGACAAGCCAAGCGACATTTGGTCAGTATTATCATAATGCGATTGTAGAAGCGGCAGAGGTCGTACAAGTACCTTTAAAATCTAATGGTCAATTCGATTTAGATGGTATTTTAGAAGCGATTGATGAAGACACTGCATTAGTATGGATTTGTAATCCAAATAACCCGACAGGCACATATGTGACACATGATGATTTAGAAGCGTTCTTAGAAAAAGTGCCAAGTCATATTCCAGTTTTAGTTGATGAAGCATACTTTGAATTTGTGACTGCGGAAGATTTCCCAGATACATTAAAGTTACAAGAACGTTTCCCAAATGCGTTCTTAATGCGTACGTTCTCTAAAGCATATGGTCTAGCAGGTCTAAGAGTCGGTTATATCATTGCGACTGAAGAAGCAATTCATAACTATAATATTATTCGTCCACCGTTTAACGTAGGGCGCTTATCAGAATATGCGGCAGTCGCAGCATATCAAGATCAAGATTACTTAAAAGACATTCAACAAAAAAATGCTGAGGAACGTGCAAAATTCTTTGAAATTCCAGAAAGCAAACATTTCTTTGACAGCCAAACGAACTTTGTCTTTGTGAATACGAAACGTCCGCATGACTTATATAAAGCGTTATTAAAAGTCGGATGTATTACGCGTGAGTTCCCAATTGGTGTACGTATTACCATTGGCTTCCCAGAACAAAATGATAAAATGATCGAAGTGCTTAAAGACTTTGATTTTGAAGCATAACCGATAACAAAACAAGTATCAACATAATTTCGTGTTGATACTTGTTTTTACTTTACATATTTTCAAATCAGACTTCACAACTCTATAAAATAAATATGCTATACTCGAAGAGAAGAAAAGGAAAGGAAGTTGCTATCAGTAATGAAGAGAGAATCAATAGCGATTGATATGGATGAAGTTTTAGCAGATACAATCAAAGCATTGATTGAAGAAGTGAATAAACGCACAGATTTAGGTATTAAAGAGGCGTTATTAGATGGAAATAAACTACGTCACTTTATGCCTGAACATGAAGGGGTACTTGATGAAGTATTAAAACAACCAGGATTCTTTAAGAATTTAGAAGTTATTAAAGATTCACAAGAAGTGGTGAAGAAGTTAGCTGAACACTATGATATTTATATTGCGACAGCCGCAATGGATGTGCCGACTTCATTCCATGAAAAATATGAATGGTTAAGAGTACACTTCCCATTCTTAGATCCGCAACAATTTGTCTTCTGCGGTAGAAAGAATATTGTCAAAGCAGATTATTTAATCGATGACAATCCAAGACAACTTGCACGCTTTACAGGGAAACCAGTGATGTATACAGCACAACATAACATCCACAATAAAGACTTCGATCGTGTCAATAACTGGAAAGAAGTTGAACAATATTTCTTAGGAAATAAATAAGGAAATTTTACAGACGGGGTCACCCGTCTTTTTCTTATTCTACATTTATAGTTGAATTAAGTAATGACATAAAAAAAGAAGCATCAAACCACTATTTTGAATAGCATTTGATGCTTCTTTTATGTGTTAACGTATGCCGCGCATACCTTTAATAATCTTTGGTACAAACATAAATGCGATTAAGCCGATAACTACTGCTAGAACTCCTAGGAATAAGAAGTAGTTTTGATAGCCTAACGGTTCGATTAATTTAACAAGTGTTCCGTTAATGGCTTGTGCAGTAGCGTTTGTTAATAACCATAAGCTCATCATTTGAGAGTTGAAAGCTTTTGGTGCTAATTTTACTGCAGCACTGCTGCCTGTTGGTGATAAGCAAAGCTCACCGACTACGCAAATGATGTATGACAGAATAACCCAGTTTACGGATACTGTGCTGCCGCCAGAAGTCATCATGACTACCGCTACTAAGATGTATGAAATACCTGCTAACCAAGCACCCCAAATAAATTTAGTCGCAAGGCTTGGTTGGCGATCTCCCATTTTCTTCCAAACATAAGACAATACTGGCGCAAATAATACAATGAATAATGGGTTGATTGATTGGAAGTATGTTTTACCAAAATCAGTTGTCCAACCGAATAAATTCAATTTCATATCTGTGCCTGTAAATGCGTAGATGTTTAAAACGTTAGAACCTTGTTCCTGGATAGACCAGAAAATTACCCCAATAATGAATAACGGAATAAATGAAATAACACGTGAGCGTTCATCATCTGTAACCTCTTTACTTCTAATCATAGTTGTAAAGTAAGAGACTGGTAAGGCAATACCTAAGATTAAGACAGTTGTGCTGACTAAGTTGAATGATAATGTACCAGTTAAACCAGTGATGATTAATACAAGTGCGATGACTACGACTACAATACCTGTAATCATTGAATAACGTTTCTTTTCAACTGCGTTCAATGGGTTTGTCGGCGCTGAACCAACGTTACCTAAGTTACGTCTGTTGAATAAAAGATAAATAACCAATGCGAGTGTCATACCGATTGCTGCGATTAAGAAACCTTGGTGGAACATATGACCTTTAGAGAATTGGTCTAAAATTAATGGCGCAGCAAGGGCACCCATGTTTACGGACATGTAGAAAATAACAAACCCTGAATCGATACGTTTATCGTTTTCAGGATACAAGCGACCTACAATATTAGAGATATTCGGTTTCATAAGTCCTGAACCTACGATGATAAAGAACATTGAAATGAATAGTCCTGTTTGTGCTAACGGCAAGCTTAAGAAAACATGACCGATAATAATTAAAATAGCACCATACATTGTCGCTCTGCGTGTACCTGTGATTCTATCTGCGACCCAGCCGCCAAGTACACTGGTCATAAAGATCAGTGACCCATATACTGACATGACTGACTGTGCAGTCGTTTTATCCATGCCTAATCCGCCATCTTTAATAGCGAAGAACATGTAAAAGATTAAGAGTGCACGCATTCCGTAATAGCTGAATCTCTCCCAAAATTCTACGAAGAAGAGGACTCCTAATCCTTTTGGATGTCCAAAGAACCCTTTCTGTGGTATTTCTTGGACATGCTTTTGATGTAAATTGTTCTGCAAACTAACCCCGACCTTTCTATCCTATAACGGAGTGGATTATATTCGATTCTACTATGTAAAAAAGAGAGTTTCAATAATTTTCTAAAAATAAAAATATTAACAATTTTCTGAAAAGAATAAGATATAAAACATGATTAATCAAGCTTAATTAGAAGAAAAGGCGTAATTTGAGAAGATTTTAACTAAAGAAGGTATGCAGATTGAAATATGGCAAAAAAGTGAAAGTGAAAAATTGACCATAGAAAAAGCCTGAAACCTCTGAGAGATTTCAGACTAAATTTGTTCGATTTTGTATTAGTGAATACCTTTCATTGCACGACGTACAAATGGTGAAATAATCACAAGCAATACCCCGATAGCTAGTGTCAGTAAACCAGAGTATAAGAAATATTGACCTGAATCCATTTTAGCGTATACAACAACTAGCTGCGCATTCAGACCTTGGGCAGTCGCATTACTTAACATCCATAAGCTCATCATTTGTGCTGTAAAGGCATATGGTGCAAGTTTTGTCGTAGTAGCTAGACCGACAGGTGAGATACATAACTCACCGATTGTGATTAATAAGAAGCTTAAGACTAACCAGATAGGGTGAATCAGTTCTCCAGGTGCTAATCCACCAGCTAAAGGAACGACCATGATTAAATATGAAACCCCACCGATGATGGCACCTAATGCGAATTTAATGACAGTAGGTGGGTTGTGTTTGCCGAGTTTGACCCATAACATCGCAAAGAGTGGTGCTAACGCTACGATAAAGATAGGGTTCAATGATTGGAACCAAGCAGCTGGAATATCGAAATGAATCGTGCCGCCTGTTAATTTAGCTAAGCTTAATTCTGTTTTCTTATCTGCAAAGTTTGCCAAGATTGTAGAACCTTGTTCTTGGATCATCCAGAAAGCTACAGAAGTGATGTATAACGGTACATAACTGCCGACACGAGATTTTTCTTCTGGTGTCACTTTCTTGCTGACAAGCATGTAAACTACAATGTAAATTGGTAAAGCAATTCCGATAAATGTAACTAATAAACTGAAGTTTTCAATTGTTAATGCATTGAATGACTTTAAAACGATTAAATAAATGGCAAACGCTGCGACGATTGCTAAAGCGATTAAAGAGAATTTCTTAGTATCTTCTTTTGTTAATGGATTATGTACAGATAACCCTGCTAAATTTAAATACTTTTTACGTTTAGACCAGTATACAACTAAACCGATAAACATCCCGACAGCTGCTGTTGCAAAACCAGCATGGAAACCAACACGTGTTTGTAAGTAACCAGTTAAAATAGGTGAAATTAAAGCACCTAAGTTAATTCCCATGTAGAAAATAGTGAAAGCTGCATCAACACGGTTGTCGTTTTTATCGTATAATTCGCCGACTGTTGTAGAAATGTTTGGTTTTAACAAACCTGTCCCGATAATCAAGAGTAATAAAGCAATCATAACGGCGGTTAGGCTGCCCGGTAAACTTAAAATAATATGACCGAACATAATGAGAATACCGCCGAAGAACACAGCGTGTTGTGTTCCTGTGATACGGTCAGCAATCCAGCCCCCGATAACCCCAGACATATAGATTAACGTTCCGTATAAAGCAACAATCTGCATGGCTACAGACTCATCTAATCCGAATCCGCCTTTAGCCACAGAATAATACAGGTAGTAAACTAAAATAGCTTTCATACCATAGTAACTGAATCTCTCCCAAAACTCAGTGAAGAATAGTGTGCTTAATCCCTTCGGATGACCAAAGAAACCAGTTCGTGGTGTGCTTTGAATAACTTCTTCGCGTGTATATTGTTTCTTGTTCATAAATTTCCCCCTAAGAATGACTTAAAATAATTTTAAGCTATTAAAAGTGTATATACAAGAAAATTCTGAAAATTAATGAAGCTACCTTTTACATTTTTTGTAATAAAAAGTTATGTATCCGCTTCCCACAAAATAAAAAACAACCCGAATTTAATCAGGTTGTTCTTCAAATAAATCTGCAATTATCTATTATCTATCGTTTCTGGATATAAATCGTGATTCATCATGCGATATTCAGCCATTTTTTCATACTTAGAATCAGGACGGCCATAGTTTGTATAAGGGTCGATAGAAATACCGCCGCGTGGCGTGAATTTACCCCAAACTTCAATATAATGCGGATCCATTAATTCAATTAAGTCATTCATAATAATATTCATACAATCTTCGTGGAAATCACCATGATTTCTAAAACTGAATAAATAAAGTTTCAATGATTTAGATTCTACCATTTTGATATTCGGAATATATGAAATGTAGATAGTAGCGAAATCTGGTTGGCCTGTAATCGGACATAATGATGTAAATTCAGGACAATTGAATTTTACAAAGTAGTCGCGTCCTTGATGTTTATTATCGAAAGACTCTAACACATCTGGACGATAATTAAAGTCATATTGGTTATTTTGATTACCAAGCAATGTAAGATCTTCTAAATCTTCTTTGCTTCTGCCTTGTTGTGACATATTTATTTTCCTCCTCTATGAGACGATTGTACTGGTTTTCTGCTTTGTCTGCGTGCTTTTTCGAACATATAGTAGCTGGCACTGATAATAATGACATAACCTAGTGTAGCATATAAATCCGGTGATTCTCCGAAAATAATGATACCCATTAACGCTGTAAAGATAATGGAAGCATACGTAAAGATTGAAATATCTTTTGCAGGTGCAAAACTATATGCGAGTGTAATTCCGATTTGACCGACAGCAGCTGATAAGCCGGCACCTACTAAATAAATCATTTGCAGGCCTGACATCGGTACATACGTAAAGATAACGAATGGAATTAAAGCAATAATTGAGAAGAAAGAGAAATAAAAGACAATCGTATAAGGTGCTTCTCTTGTACTTAATGCACGTACACAAGTATAAGCTGATGCGGCGAAAATACCTGAGAATAATCCGACGATAGCTGGAATCATTTCTGAAGAGAATTGCGGTTGTACAACAAATAACATACCGACAATTGCGACTAACATCGCTGTAATTTGATATTTACGGATTTTCTCATGCAAGAAAATCATACTGAGTAAAATCGTCCAGAAAGGATTAAGCTTCATCAATGTATCTGCGTCACTTAACAGCATATGGTCTATAGCGTAAATGTTGAATAAGACACCGATTAAACCAAGGGTTGAACGTGCAATTAATAAGGGCTGACTGCTTAATTTACCAAACATGGGTTGTTTGTATTTATATAAGAAATACAGTGGAATGAGCATTGCGACTAAGTTTCTAGCGAGTGACTTCTGGAAGACGGGTAAATCACCAGCAAGTCTGAAAAATAGGGACATAAAGCTGAATCCTATAGCTGAAACAAGTATCGCAATGATTCCTTTTATTTTTGGATCCATATACTTTCCTCAACTTTCCTCAAAACTTAACGTATATCATCTTAGCATATATAGAAATAAGTGCCTATATAGACTTGCTAAAGAAAATGAACATGGTATACTATAAACCGAACGTACGTTCTATCCATTAGATTAAATGACACGTCACTAACTGAAAGGAATGATTATTTTGTGTTGATGAATAAATTGTGTTAAGCCTTTCATGACGCAAATCAGCGGAATCTTGTGATGACAAGCGGTACACAAATTCTCAAAAAATCAAGAGCAAAATTACAATTATTTATTTTAAAATGATTTTTGGGAAAATTTAAGAACGCCAAGCATAGAGATGACGCTACTTTCATCAATTTTGACAAATTTAAAGAAAATTTTAGCGGGTGAATCTCTTTGAAATTATAATAGGTGTTCGGTATAATGAATCACATAATATAGTATTGAAGAACGGAACCTAACACTATATATTGTGGTCGAGTCCAAAAATAAGAAAATTATATTTCACTATTTTAAGGCAATTTCACACAGAATTTGCAAGATGAACAGATTGGTTAGGGGTTTAACCAATATGTTCTGTATAGTTGAGAAATCGTGTTCAAAGTTGTGATGACAAGTCATGTCTAAGCAAATAGAAATATGAGTAATTGTACTTATTTGGACAAGAGTATTGTGAAGGAATACTCGGTTAACTGATTACCAACACAATATGTAGTGGCAGGGAGCAATGCATTTAACATATCGAAATAAACTAAAACATGCAGCAGTCACAACTTCTTTTTAGAAACAGCAATACCAGTACGGCAGCCTGGCATGTTTTTTAATTATGAATAATATGTGCATGACGCTATGTGACGATTAAGCGCGTTCTTTGTAAGAAAGCGGGTGATTCAATGAAGGTAGTATATTTTTCATTTACTGGTAACGTGAGACGATTTGTTGCAAGAACTGAATTTGAGGACACTTTAGAGATTACAAATGATAACTGCGCGGATGTGCGCTTGGATGAGCCTTATGTATTGGTCACTAGTACAATCGGCTTTGGAGAAGTGCCAGATGTTGTCAAAACATTTTTAAGTCATAACGGAAACATGATCAGAGCAGTGGTCGGCAGTGGTAACCGTAACTGGGGTCAAAACTTTGCGAAAGCCAGCGAGACCATTTCTCGAGAATATCTCGTTCCGCTATTAATGAAATTTGAAGTACAAGGTACAAAGAAAGACGTAGAAGAGTTTAAAGATAAGGTGGGGCATTTATATGAAGACTATGAACGAAAAGCAATACAATCATATTGAGTTAAATAATGAGGTTACAAAGCGTAAAGAAAATGGTTTCTTCAGCTTAGAAAAAGACCAAGAAGCGCTAGAAGTTTATTTAGAAGAAATCAAAGATCATACGATTTATTTCGATTCAGAAATCGAACGTTTGCACTATCTTGTAGATAATGATTTCTATGTAGATGTATTCCAAACATATAGTGAAGAAGACTTAAAAGAAATTACTGAATATGCACGCAGTATTCCATTTACATTTGCGAGCTATATGTCAGCAAGTAAATTCTTCAAAGATTATGCATTAAAAACAAACGATAAAAAACAATATTTAGAAGACTATACACAACACGTGACTATTGTCGCACTTTATTTAGCAGATGGTGACAAAGCGCAAGCAAAACAATTTATTTCATCTATGATTGAACAACGTTACCAACCTGCAACACCAACATTCTTAAACGCAGGCCGTGCCCGTAGAGGTGAGCTTGTATCATGTTTCTTATTAGAAGTAGATGACAGCTTAAACTCTATCAACTTTATTGATTCAACAGCGAAACAATTAAGTAAAATCGGCGGCGGTGTCGCAATCAACTTATCTAAACTTCGTGCACGTGGTGAAGCAATCAAAGGAATCAAAGGTGTCGCAAAAGGTGTCTTACCTGTAGCAAAATCACTTGAAGGCGGCTTCAGCTACGCAGACCAATTAGGTCAAAGACCAGGTGCTGGTGCTGTTTACCTAAACATCTTCCACTATGATGTTGAAGAATTCTTAGATACGAAAAAAGTAAACGCAGATGAAGACCTTCGTCTAGCAACAATTTCTACAGGTTTAATCGTACCTGCTAAATTCTTTGAACTTGCAAAAGAAGGTAAAGACTTCTACATGTTCGCACCACACACAGTTTACAATGAATACGGTGTAACATTAGATGATATCGATCTTGATAAATACTATGATGAAATGGTCGAAAATCCGAATGTCTTAAAACGTAAAAAAGATGCACGTGAAATGTTAAATACAATTGCTCAAACACAATTACAATCAGGTTATCCTTATTTAATGTTTAAAGATAACGCAAACAAAGTACATGCCAACTCAAACATTGGACAAATCAAAATGAGTAACTTATGTACTGAAATCTTCCAATTACAAGAAACATCTATTATCAATGACTATGGTGTGGAAGATGAAATCAAACGTGACATTTCATGTAACTTAGGTTCGTTGAACATTGTCAATGTGATGGAATCAGGTAAATTCAGAGATTCTGTACACACAGGTATGGATGCTTTAACAGTTGTAAGTGACGAAGCAAACATCCAAAACGCACCAGGTGTACGTAAAGCAAACAGTGAATTGCACTCTGTTGGTTTAGGTGTTATGAACTTGCATGGTTACCTTGCGAAGAACCAAATCGGTTATGAATCTGAAGAAGCAAAAGACTTCGCAAATGTGTTCTTTATGATGATGAACTATTACTCAATCGAGCGTTCAATGCAAATTGCGAAAGAACGCGGCGAAGCTTATAAAGAATTCGAGAAATCAGATTATGCGAGCGGTAAATACTTTGAAAAGTATACAGAAGCGGATATCGTGCCTGAATACGAAAAAGTTAAACCTTTATTTGAAGGTTTAGAAATCCCTACTGCAGAAGATTGGAAAGCTTTAGCAGAAGATGTTAAGCAATATGGTTTATATCATGCTTATCGTCTTGCGATTGCGCCAACACAAAGTATTTCTTACGTGCAAAACGCAACAAGTTCAGTAATGCCGATTGTTGACCAAATCGAACGTCGTACGTATGGCAACGCAGAAACATTCTATCCAATGCCATTCTTATCACCACAAACAATGTGGTACTACAAATCAGCATTCAATACAGATCAAATGCGTTTAATTGATTTAGTAGCAACAATCCAACAACACGTTGACCAAGGTATCTCAACAATCCTTTACGTTAACTCAGAAATCTCTACACGTGAATTAGCACGTTTATATGTCTATGCACATCATAAAGGTCTAAAATCACTTTATTATACACGTAACAAATTATTAAGCGTAGAAGAATGTACAAGCTGCGCAATCTAATGAAGCCTATCAAGGAACAATCTTAACGAGGTTGTTCCTCTAATCATATAAATTTTTTAAACGGAATTTGAACGAGTAAAATTAAAAATCAAGAATGGGGAAATGCACTTTGATGATTGCTGTCAATTGGAACACGCAAGAAGATATGACAAACATGTTTTGGCGACAAAACATCTCCCAAATGTGGGTAGAAACTGAATTTAAAGTTTCTAAAGATATTGCGAGTTGGAAAACATTAACACCAGAAGAACAAGATACATTTAAGAAGGCACTTGCAGGTTTAACAGGTTTAGATACACATCAAGCTGATGACGGCATGCCTTTAGTCATGATGCATACAAAAGATTTACGTAAAAAAGCTGTCTACTCATTTATGGGTATGATGGAACAAATCCATGCGAAAAGTTATTCTCACATTTTCACAACATTATTACCATCTAGTGAGACAAACTATCTTTTAGATACATGGGTACTTGAAGAACCACATTTAAAATTCAAATCAGATAAAATTGTGGGTAACTATCATAAATTATGGAGAAAAGATGCATCAGTATATGACCAATATATGGCACGTGTATCTAGTGTGTTCTTAGAAACATTCTTATTCTATTCTGGATTCTACTATCCACTTTATCTTGCTGGACAAGGTCGTATGACAACATCTGGTGAAATCATCCGTAAGATTTTATTAGACGAGTCTATCCACGGTGTGTTCACTGGTTTAGATGCGCAACACATGCGTAATGAACTTTCAGAAAATGAAAAACAACGTGCAGATCAAG
Source organism: Staphylococcus simulans (assembly GCF_002902285.1). GTDB lineage: Bacteria > Bacillota > Bacilli > Staphylococcales > Staphylococcaceae > Staphylococcus > Staphylococcus simulans. The sequence continues at coordinate 31,350 of NZ_PPRU01000019.1, forward strand.
AAATGTATAAACTATTAGATGAGTTATACAAAAACGAAGTTTCTTATACACATTCACTATATGACCAAATTGGTTTAACAGATGATGTATTGAACTATGTACGTTATAACGGAAACAAAGCATTATCGAACTTAGGTTTTGAACCTTATTTCGAAGAACGCGAATTCAACCCAATTATCGAAAACGCATTAGATACGTCAACGAAAAACCATGACTTCTTCTCAGTTAAAGGTGACGGTTATACGTTAGCGTTAAACGTAGAAGCATTACGTGATGAAGACTTTATTTTTGATGATGAAAAATAAATAATATCATTTTGAAGAGCATTGATTCTGACTGTGAAAACAGTTTGAAGTCATTGCTCTTTTTTTGTTTTAAAAAAATGTAATTGAAAATAAAATATGTTGAAGCAAAAGAGTTAATCGAAATAAAGAGAGAAAAAATACATTCTATCTCAGGGAATAGCCTATATTTTTAAAAGAATTTTCCTGAAAATGTTTGAAAAGCATTGATAAAACGAGAGAAACTGATACGATAGAAAGTAAGTGAAAATGATTATCAGTTACAGTTAATCATTAATTGTTTTTAGAGGGGATAGGAGTTTCAAATGATTAAACAACTCATGCGCTTTCCAGTTTTATTAATTCTTTTTATATTTTTGACTATCCTTTCATTGTTTGTGGGCGTTAGTCAGCTTTCTATTACACAAATTTTTCATTTAACCGCAGATCAGCAAAATATACTTGTTTCGAGCCGTATTCCAAGAACAGTCAGTATTATCATTTCAGGCAGTTCTTTAGCACTGGCTGGACTGATTATGCAACAGATGATGCAAAACAAGTTCGTCAGTCCGACAACTGCAGGGACGATGGAGTGGGCGAAACTAGGGATCCTCATCTCATTAATCTTCTTTCCGCAAGCGCATATTTTAATTAAGCTGTTATTCGCTATGGTACTTAGTATCGGCGGAACAATCTTCTTTATGAAATTGATTCAAATTATACGTTTTAAAGATGTTATATTCGTGCCGTTACTCGGTATTATGATTGGCGGTATTATATCTAGTTTAACAACGTTTGTGGCATTAAGGACGAATGCACTGCAAAGTATTGGGAACTGGTTGAACGGTAACTTTGCGATTATCACAAGCGGTCGATACGAAGTCTTATATTTAAGCATCCCATTGCTTATTGTTACGTATATTTTTGCCAACTATTTCACTATTGCTGGTATGGGTAAAGACTTCAGCCATAACTTAGGAGTCAACTACGATCGAATTATGATGTTCGGCTTAACGATTACCGCAACAATGACCGCATTAGTCGTTGTGACAGTTGGTACTTTACCGTTCTTAGGCTTAATTGTGCCGAATATTGTGTCTATCTATAGAGGAGACCATTTAAAAAATGCCTTGCCGCACACTGCAGTCTTAGGTGCGATTTTTGTATTGGTGTCCGACATCTTAGGACGTGTGATTGTTTATCCATATGAAATCAATATCGGATTGACTATCGGTGTCTTCGGGACATTAATTTTCTTAGTAATGTTATTTAAAGGGAGTCGCAACTATGAGTCATAAACAAAGTAATATCAGATTATTTATATTATTGGGTGTAGTTGTGGTAACAGGTATTTTATATCTCTTGTTAGGCATTGACTTTGATATCTTTGCGTATCAGATACAAAGTCGAATCAGGAAACTGATTTTAATGATTTTAGTCGGTGCAGCGATTGGTACCTCTGTCATTATATTCCAAGCGATTACAGTCAACCGATTATTAACACCGTCTATGATGGGATTAGATGCGGTCTATATGTTTGTCAAAGTTGTCTTAGTCTTTATCTTTGGTATTCAATCAATGGCAGTGACAAATATTTATCTCAACTTTGCGTTAACATTAGTCGCAATGATTATATTCGCACTTATTCTATTCCAGGGTGTTTTTAAATACGGTAACTTCTCAGTGTACTTTATCTTATTAATCGGCGTGATTTTAGGTACATTCTTTAGAAGTATCACTGGCTTTATCGAACTCGTAATCAACCCTGAAGATTTCTTAGCTGTACAAAGTTCAATGTTTGCGAACTTTAATGCATCGAACTCAAAATTAGTTGCCATCAGCAGCATTGTCTTAGTTATTCTAATTTTAATTACAATTAAAATCTTGCCTTATTTAGACGTATTACTATTAGGGAAAGCACAGGCATTGAACTTAGGTGTCAACTATACACGAATGACACGTTTATTAATGATTATGGTCGCGTTATTAACTTCAATCGCTACAGCGCTTGTTGGTCCGATTACATTCTTAGGGTTATTAACTGTGAACATTGCGCATGAAGTCATGAAAACATATGAACATAAATACTTATTACCTGCGACAATATTTTTAAGCTGGATCAGCTTATTTACTGCAGAATGGATTGTAGAACATTTATTTGAAGCCACGACAGAAGTAAGTATCCTCATCAACTTAATCGGAGGAAGTTACTTCGTATACTTATTGATTAAAAGGAGAAATTCATGATGATACAAGTTCAAGATTTAAATAAAACGATTCATGATAAACCGATTCTTAAAGATATTAACGTAGAAATTCGTAAAGGACGTTTGACGTCATTAATAGGTCCAAACGGGGCAGGTAAAAGTACCTTATTATCTGCGGTCAGCCGTTTAATGGATATAGATACAGGTTCTATAGAACTTGAACACGAAGGTATTGGCGCATTTACAAGTAATGAAATTGCGAAGAAGCTTTCAGTTTTAAAACAAACGAATCATACTGAACTAAATATTACAGTCGAACAATTAGTCGCATTCGGTCGCTTCCCATACTCTAAAGGCCGATTAGACGATACAGATAAAGAAAAAATCAATGAAGCTTTAGATTTACTCCAACTACAAGAAATCAGAGATCGTAATCTTAAAACACTTTCAGGTGGTCAACGTCAACGTGCTTATATTGCGATGACAATCGCACAAGATACAGAATGTATCTTATTAGACGAACCGCTGAATAATCTAGACATGAAATATTCAGTAGAAATTATGAAAACATTGAGAAAGCTAACACGAGAACATGGCAAAACAATTGTAATTGTATTACACGATATCAACTTTGCGTCTAGTTATTCAGATGATGTAATTGCGATGAAAGATGGCGAAATCGTCAAAGCGAGTGAACGAGACGAAGTTATTCAACCAAGCATCTTAAGACATCTTTATGACATGGATGTCGATATCGAATGCATCAGAGGCCAAAGAATTTGCCTATATTATAGTTAAACACTGACCATTTGAAAGGGGTGATGCCGATTTTTTACGGCATATCAAGACGGGGGTCTAACACATTTCAGGAGGATAAAGAAAAATGAAGAAATTAGGCTTATTTATTTTAGTTAGTATTATGTTTTTACTTGCTGCGTGTGGTAATGGCAGTGATTCAAAAGAAAGTTCAGAAAAAGGTTCATCAGATAAAAAGACAGTTAAAATTGAAAATAATTACCAATTAAGAAGTGAAGATCCTAAAGGCGGCGACGAAAAAGGGGTTAAAAATGAAGTTGAAGTACCAGTGAACCCTAAAAATGCTGTCGTTTTAGACTATGGTGCATTAGATACACTTAAAGCTATGGGTGTCGCAGATAAAGTTAAAGCAGTACCTAAAGGTGAAGGCAACAGCACATTACCAGACTTCTTAAAAGAATTTAAAGATGACAAATACATCAACACAGGTTCATTAAAAGAAGTGAACTTCGATAAAATTGCGCAAGCTAAACCAGAAGTTATCTTCATTTCATCACGTACAGCTAACCAAAAGAATTTAGATGAATTCAAAAAAGCAGCACCAGACGCTAAAGTTGTTTATGTAGGTGCTGATGATAAAGACTATGTCAATTCAGTGAAGAAAAATGCTGAAAACTTAGGTGAAATTTACGATAAAGAAGATAAAGCGAAGTCATTAAATAAAGAATTAGACAAAAAAATCGCTGACATGAAAGATAAAACAAAAGATTTTGATAAAAAAGTAATGTACTTATTAGTAAACGAAGGTGAATTATCTACTTTCGGTCCTAAAGAACGTTTCGGCAGCTTAGTTTATAACACATTAGGCTTTAAACCAGCTGACAGCAAAATCAAAGGCAGCTCACATGGTCAAAACGTAACAAACGAATACATCAATGAGAAAAATCCAGATGTGATTTTAGCAATGGACCGTGGTCAAGCTATTGGTAGTAAATCAACTGCGAAACAAGTCTTAGGAAACGATGTAATTAAGAATGTTAAAGCAGTTAAAGACGATGAAATTTATGAACTTGATCCGAAATTATGGTACTTTGCTTCAGGTTCAACAACTACAACAATGAAACAAATTGACGAATTAAAAGAGGTTGTTAAATAATAATTACCGTTTTTAATAGGGGGAAGATGGTAATTAAAAAACCGAGTCGGAATGCAATATATTTCCGGCTCGGTTTTATTTAGTTTAAATTGTCATTAATTTGTATACTGTTACTTTAAACGTCAAAGTATAAAGGATAATGTGCAGCGCATCTTGGATTGAATTGCGCATCACAGTGCGGACAATGATCTGTTTCCATATATTCCTTGATTGACAATGTGGTGTCACATACACCACATAAAATCGCATGTTCATCGAATTCTGATTTTGACCATGGCACAGGTGCATGTTCTTCTGATTCATTATGGCAATGAATACATGCATAGAATTTATTACAGCATTTGAATTTAATGGCGATAACATCAATAGGTGTATGGTAATGCGTACAACGCGTCTCATTGTCTAGACCGATACCATGAACAGTATGATGTTTATTATTCATCTTCTGGATGATCACCAATAACACGTACTTCTGGATGCAATTCGACATCAAATTTTTCTTTAACGACTTGTTGTACATGGTGAATCAAGTCTTCATAATCTGTCGCAGTACCGTTATCAACATTGACCATAAATCCAGCATGTTTCGTTGAAACTTCAACACCGCCGATACGGTGGCCTTGTAAGTCAGAGTCTTGAATTAATTTACCCGCAAAGTGGCCTGGTGGTCTTTGGAAAACACTGCCGCATGAAGGATATTCAAGAGGTTGTTTTGACTCACGACGTTCTGTTAGGTCGTCCATAACGGCTTGGATTTCATCTTGTTTGCCAGGTGTTAAGTTAAATGCAGCTTCTAGCACAACCAAGTGTTGTTTTTGAACAATACTGCTTCGGTAGCCAAGTTCTAATTCATCACGTGTAAGTTGTACAAGTTCACCGCGTTCATTAACACATACCGCGTAATCAATACAATCACGGACTTCGCCGCCATAAGCACCGGCATTCATAAAGACAGCACCGCCAATTGATCCTGGGATACCGCAAGCAAACTCTAAGCCAGTTAAAGATTCATCACGTGCAGTACGGGAGACATCAATAATCGCTGCACCGCTTCCTGCAATTATGACATTATCTTCAACTTTAATATAATCCATAGACAATAGGCTCAATACAATCCCGCGAATACCACCTTCACGAATAATAATATTAGAGCCGTTGCCTAAATAAGTGACAGGAATGTTGTTGATTCTAGCAATGTGATTGATGGCTTGAACTTCTTCAAAAGTTGTCGGACTGAGATAGAAGTCAGCATTTCCTCCTGTTTGCGTATAAGTATAGCGTTTTAATGGTTCATCAACTTTAATAATTTCTTCTGGCAGAACTTTTTTCAGTTCTGTAAGAATGTCATCTTTGTGCAACGATAGAACTCCCTTTCAATTATTTTCACTTTCTTATTATAGCAATGAAACAGGCTTTTTGTGAAATACAATCCGCTTAATTCAACCCGTATCTTCGTGACAACTTTTCAAACAAAGCTGATTTACCTGTTTCATAGTCACGAATAGTCTCTGATTTAGCATGTAAAGCTTGTTTTGCTTCTGCAAATTCTGCTTGTAACTCAGAATTATGGGTTAAAGCCTCTTGCATCGTTAAATAGTGGTCATATTGATCAGATTCAATTTGTAATATGTGCAGACGAACGATTTGTTTAAGTTCTTTCATATTATTGAATTGCGCCATTACTACTTTTTTCTTATAACGGTGGTGCAAGCGATAGAAACCGGCATAATTTAATCGTTTTTCATCTAAAGCTGTAATATCATGTAAATTAGTAACGCCGACTAATAAATCTAAAATCGGTTCTGTTGTATAATTAAAATGTGCAGTACCGCCGATATGGTGGACTGTCTTAACAGGTGTATTAAGTAGACCGAGTAATAAGTCGCTTAACTCTTGAAATTGATTTTGATAATTTTGAAGCGCTTGCCTATCTTTGATTAAGGGCTGCGTTTTAGAATACATATTCAACCGTCCTTTGTAAAAGTTCTAAAAGTATTATATTATGAATTCTGACATACTCAAACATTAATCATGCAAACTATACAGATAAAAAGACAGGAGTGGACAATGTGAAAAAATGGCTTCTCGCAATAACGATTGTTTGTCTAACGCTGTCTCTTGCGGCATGCAATAGTAAAACACAGTCAGATTTAAATCACTTTGAAAAAGCGAAGCATGAAGTGGATAAAGAAGAGAAACATGTTAAACAAGTCATGGATGATATTCATTTAAATCGTTTAAGTGAATTAAGCAAATCAGATTTAACAGATAGAAACAAAACAGACTTTCAACAAATGGAGAAAGATATCGATAAGAAATTAATGCCGGCCTTTAAATCTTATAAAAAAGCCGCAAAACAGCTTCCTGCAGAAACTAAAAAGGTGAAACAATTACGTCACACGTATTTGCATGAGGTAGACCAACAAGAAAAAGCATTAAAAGATATTCGTAGCTTCGTACATTTATGTAATCAATCCATCAAAGCGAATGAAGATATTTTAAATTACACGAGATTATTTGAGAAGAATCGTGCACTTTTAGAGAAGCAAGTAACAGAAGCACGTCAAAATGGTGAAACTGAGAGTATAGATAAATTTACAAGTAAATTAAAACATCATAATAAGGAGTTGCAGAAGATTGCGAAGAAATATTTAGATGCTGACAATCCTCAAAACACTAAAACAGTCATCAAAGAAAAAATTCAACCTTTAATCAGCAAACAAATTGAAGAGTTGAATCAAGCAAGTGTATCAGAAGAAAAGACTGCAAAAGCGCATCAGACCGCAATCGAAATGTATTATAGTCTGCAAAATTATTACGAGACACGACAAAGAACCATTGACATCAGCCGTAAATTGGAGCAATATGATATGAATAAAACTCCTTTAACAGGGAATGAATTAGATAAGTACCACCATCAATTCCGTAATGATTTCAAGGGCTTAAAGAACGATGTACATCAGAATGATTGAAAAAAGCAAGAAAAATATTAGTATTTTGGTTAACATTGAAATATAAAGTGTGTATAATTAGACACATTGAAATAGGAAATGGAATGAATGGGACTATCACTTTAGGTGATAAATATTTTTAGAGGTGAATAGAATGGCTACAAAGCTGACTTCAATTGACCAGTTTAAACAAGTAATTAACGACAACAAATATGTATTTATTATGAAACACAGTAACACTTGCCCAATTTCAGCAAATGCTTACGATCAGTTCAATAAATTCTTATATGAACGTGATATCGATGGGTATTATTTAATTGTGCAAGAACAAAGAGATGTATCTGATTACATTGCAGAACAAACTGGCGTGAAGCATGAATCGCCACAAGCTTTTTATTTTGTTGATGGTGAAGTTAAATGGCATGCAAGTCATGATGACATTAATGTGACTTCACTTGCACAAGCTGAAGAGTAAACTTGCTTGTCAGGGGACACAAGCACTAATAACATAAAGTAAAAAGCGGACTCCATGCTTTTAGACGTTGGACATGAAGGGTATATGTTTCCAACACAATCTGAAAGCTTGGAGTTTTTTTAATTTAAAGCAAAACAAGCATTAGGCGTTACAGTAGGTTTTTTGAAATAAGACCTGTATAATATTTAAGTGAATTGAACAAACATTGGGAAACTTTATTTGAGGTGACAAAATGAGAGTATTAGTCGCAATGGATGAATTTAATGGAATCGTTTCAAGTTATGAGGCGAATCGATATGTAGAAGAAGCGGTCGCTAGTCAAATTGAAGAAGCGGATATTGTCCAAGTGCCGCTGTTCAATGGGCGTCATGAATTGATGGACTCTGTCTTCTTATGGCAGTCTGGCACGAAATATCGTGTGAATGTCCATGATGCAGATATGAAACAAGTTGAAGGTGTTTATGGTAAGACTGAGAGCGGCATGACGATTATTGAAGCGGATTTATTCTTACAAGGGAATCGACCGCTGACAGAGCGTACCAGCTATGGTTTAGGTGAATTGATTGCGGCAGCATTAGATAATGATGCCAAGCATTTAGTGATTTCACTCGGTAATATCGCAAGTTTTGACGGCGGTGCTGGTATGCTGCAAGCGTTAGGTGCCAAATATTACAACGATGAAGGTGAACCTGTCGATGCGAAAGAAGGCGTAGGCGTATTAAAATACATTCGTCGTGTAGATTTCTCAGGCCTTGACCAACGATTAAAAGAAACGCGTATCCAACTCGTCTCTGACTTTGCCAGCAAGATGTATGGTAAAGAAAGTGAAATCATGCAAGTTTATAAATTGTTAGAGATTTCTAGAGAAGAAGCTGCGACAATTGATAATTTAGTTTGGTATTTCAGCGAAATCTTAAAAAATGAAACACGTACGGTGACAAGTACAGTAGAACGCGGTGGTACAGGTGGCGGTATTGCGGCTGTCTTAGCTGCACTTTATAACGCAGAAGTTTTAACAAGTCATAGCTTAGTGGATCAAATTACGCACTTAGAAAACTTGATTGAACAAGCAGATTTAATTATGTTCGGTGAAGGTATCAATGAACAAGATCATTTATTAGAAACAACATCATTAAGAATTGCAGAGCTTGCGACAAAATATCATAAGCCTTGCATTGCGATTAATGCGACAGCAGATAAATTCGATCGTTATGAAGCGTTAGGTGTTACTGGTATGTTCAACTTATTTATGACAATGCCGAAGCGCTATACAAGTTTTGAAGCCGGTTTACAAATCCGCTTCTACGCTGTCCAAGCTTTAAAGCTCCTAACAACAACATTCAATACGCAAAAATCACAAACAAAAGCATAATCAACTAATAATCTTAAATGCATAATCAAAAATGGCTGAACCCTTTGTAATTTAGGTTCAGCCATTTTTATATTTATACGTACATAGTGACGTCTCTTTAGTAACGTTAAAGTTGTATTATGCTTCGGTATTGCCTACTTCTTCTGCGATACCTACAATCACTTGTACTGCTTTTTCCATGACATCGATAGAAGCGTATTCGAATGGACCATGGAAGTTATCGCAACCTGTGAAGATGTTTGGTGTCGGTAGGCCCATAAATGATAGTTGTGAGCCGTCTGTACCACCACGAATCGGTTCGGTATTAGGTTCAATACCTAATTGTTTGAAGACACGTTTTGGAATCTCGATGACTTCAGGTACTTCATTGATTTTTTCAGCCATATTGAAGTATTGGTCATGGACTTCTACTTCAACTGGATTATTTGAATAATCTGCGTTAATTTCATTTTTAATATCTTCAAGCAATGCTTTACGTGCTTCAAAGCGATTGCGGTCGTGATCACGTACGATATATTTCAATTGAGCTTTTTCAGTTGTACCATTGAAGTTCATCAAGTGGAAGAAACCTTCATAGCCTTCTGTTTCTTCTGGCACTTCATCTTGTGGTAATTGACTATCGAAGCGTTCGCCTAATTTAATCGCATTAACCATGACATCTTTCGCAGAACCTGGATGTACATTGACACCATGACAAGTAATCGTTGCTTCAGCTGCGTTAAAGCTCTCAAATTGTAATTCGCCATATTGACTGCCGTCCATTGTATAGGCAAAGTCAGCCCCGAAACGAGCTACATCGAATTTATGCGGTCCACGTCCGATTTCTTCATCTGGCGTAAATGCGACACGGATACGTCCGTGTTTCACTTCTGGATGTTCAACTAAATAGTTTAAAGCAGTCATAATTTCAGCAACACCCGCTTTATCGTCTGCGCCAAGTAATGATGTACCGTCTGTAATCATTAAAGTGTGGCCTTCTACTGATTTTAAAGCAGGGAAGACAGTTTGGTTTAATTCGCGGTCCGTATCGCCGAGTTGAATTGGCTTGCCGTCGTAGTTTTCAATAATTTGCGGCTTAACATTTGTCGCATTAAAGTCTGGTGAAGTATCAACGTGTGCTAAAAAGCCTACAGTCGGTACTTCTTTTGCGATATTGCTCTCTAATGTCGCAAATAAATAGCCATTATCATCTAAGTCTGTATCTAAACCAAGATTTTCTAATTCTTGTTTTAACACATTTAACAAATCCCATTGTTTCTCAGTTGATGGTGTTGCTTCTGAGTCTGGATTAGATTGTGTATCAATCTCCGCATAACGTTTCAGTCTGTCGATTAATTGTTCTTTCACTTGATATGCACCCCTTAACCTCTATTATTCATGTTAAATTGTTTCCTATAGGATTTACCTTTCATTTTACCATAGTTGATTCTAATACGATTATAAATATGGTAACTGATTTCTGCACATAATATACCAAAAGCAATGGCACCTGAAATCAAGGTAACCTCTAAAAAGGTGTTGACTGCATGGGTATATTGATTTGTGACTAGGAAACGTGTGGCTTCATACGCAGCGCCCCCAGGTACAAGGGGAATGATACCTGGCACAATAAAGATAATGACAGGTTGGAAATAACGTTTTGCCATCGCATGACTCATAATTGCTAAGATAAAGCTGCCTAGGAAAGAAGCAGCCACTTTACCTGAGTTCAAATCCATCGAAATGATGTAGATGGTCCATCCCATTGCGCCTACATAACCGCATGCCGGCAATTGTTTACGCGGCGCGTTGAATAGGATTGAAAATAGCAATGTAGAACAAAAGCTGATAACAAAGTGAAATAAATAATGTAAGATCAATTCTGTAACACGCCTTTCTTAAAAGAAGAGTAAAATAATCGCAACACCGGCACCGATCGCAAAGGCAGTCAATGCAGCTTCCATACCGCGTGACATCCCAGCAAGCAATTCACCGGCCATTAAATCTCTGATTGCATTAGTGATTAAAATACCTGGTACTAAGACCATGACCCCTGAAATGGTAATAATATCTTGGTTGATGGATAGTCCGAGTTTATGACTGATGGCGGCGACACTAATGACAACAATGGCACTGATAAACTCAGAAAAGAATTTGATTTGAATAAAACGTTGAACGAAATCGAATGTTAAGAAAGCACCTGCACCCGCCAAAATGGCAAAAATGGAATCTTGTGCAACGCCTCCAAACATAAATAAGAAAAATCCACAGGCAATAGAAGCGGCTAAAAATTTAGTTAAATATGAATATTGCAGTGAAGCATGTTCTAAATGAATCAATTCTGATTTTGCTTCATCAATCGTTAGTTCATTTTTAGCGATTTTACGTGAAATATTATTGGCTAGGGCAATTTTTTCTAAGTCCGTTGTTCTATCACGCACACGAATCAATCGTGTGTTCGTTCGGTCGTTTAATGAGAATATAATCGCAGTATTCGACACGAAACTGTTGGTATTATCTAAACCAAAACTATAAGCGATGCGAGACATCGTATCTTCAACACGATATGTTTCTGCGCCGCTTTCAAGTAATATCTTTCCTGCAGTGAGTACAACGTCTATCACTTTGTTCTCATCTATTATGGTAATTGCTTCTTCAGGCACCTTTTTGCGCTCCTTCTCGTTTGATTTTGTTGACACTTGAAAGTTTACAGGGAACAGTAAAAAGTTGCAATAGAACATCGATGATTGCAATAGAAATGAAAAAAAGAGACAAGAACCGTAATAGATTCTTGTCTCAATATGTCATTTTTTGAAACAAATGGTTTATTTAACAATTGGGTTAAACATCACTTGGTTACGCCCTTCATTTTTAGCCATATGCAACATATCATCTGCATCTTTAAAGACTTTACGTTGTGATTTGTAATCGTCTGCGGTTAAATAACCGATACCGATAGATACAGAGAGTTTGATGACTTCTTTATTCGGCAAGTGGAATGTTGATTGTTCCACGCCTGCACGAATACTTTCAGCCAGTTTTACACTTTGGTCAAGTGAATAACCAAGCAGTACTACTGAGAATTCTTCGCCGCCGTTTCTGAATATTTTCATGTTCGGTGGCACATAGTTGATTAATAGTTGTGAGATTTGTTTTAAGACTGCATCTCCTGAACGGTGCGTAAAGGCATCGTTTACATCTTTGAAGCCGTCGATATCAATTAAAAGTAAACCTAAACTTGTATTTTTATCATCTGCTTTGTCTGTCATTTTATTTAAATGACGATCAAATTCTTTTACATTGCCAAGTCCAGTTAAATAATCATAACGTTCTTCGTTTTCATATCGTTGGACAAGTGTAAAGAAACGCCAAATATCTACAAAGATAATGGAAGATGCGATAGTAACGATAAATGATATCGGAATTAAGTATATAATTTCTTGTAATGTATAGAAGTGCGTAATCATTGAAACGACACTTAAGATAACTAAACTTACGACGTTCAAGATTTGAAGAGACACAATATCATTTTGTTTGATAAAGGGTCCGATGATGCTTACAGCTAAGGCGATAATTAATAAAGCAATATTATATGCCAAAGGATCGCCGTAAACGAAAACATCTACGACAAAAATAATAGCTGCAGCCACCATAGTAAAGAAGACGTTTGTATAACGTCCTAAGAATAAGAGTGGCACAAATGTTAAATAAAGTAAATAATTATGAACTGGTATCGGATAGCCCGCAAGTAAAAGTGCGACGACAGTCATAAGAATCGTGACATAAGTTTGTGAAAACTTCATTTGTTTCGTTTCTGAATATTGCAGTCTATGAAAGAGATAGATACCTGCAACAGTCACCGAAGTATTGTAAATGATAGCTTCAATCATAATTGATCTGCTCCTTTGTATAACCACTTAGTTATTGTAAGTGAAAATATACATTTTGTCATCTGAAACATTGATAACTGTTATTATAATCTACTACAATAATCAATAATTCGTGTTAAAATAGATTATTGATATTGTATACATATGAGTATTGAAGGGAGGTTCCCTTGTCAAAAGGCAGATAACAGCGTGTTCTCTTTAAGTATGACATAGATTGAACAGTATTTTGGCAATGGATATAAAATGATAACACTTTTACTGATATTAGTTACCATGGCGGTAAGTGTGATTTTGACGCCGATTGTGATTAAAATATCCAAAAAGCTGGATATTATGGATAAGCCGAATTATCGAAAAGTGCACACGAAACCTGTTTCTGTACTAGGGGGAACGGTGATACTCTTTGCGTTTATTTTAGGAATTTGGATTGGTCATCCTATTGAACGTGAAATTATTCCTTTAATTCTTGGAACGATGATTATGTATTTTGTCGGTTTGATTGATGATGTGCATGACTTAAAACCGTTGTACAAACTTGCAGGCCAGATTTTAGCTGCACTAGTGGTAGTGTATCACGGTGTCACAATTGACTTCATTCAATTGCCGTTCGTTCCAGGCACGATTCAGTTCGGTATTTTAAGTATTCCGATTACTGTTTTTTGGATTATTGCGATTACCAATGCGATTAATTTAATCGATGGGCTAGATGGTTTAGCCGCAGGGGTTTCAACTATCGCATTTATGACGATTGGCTTTATTGCGATATTACAAGCGGATATTTTTATCATGATGATTTGTTCAGTCATGATTGGTTCGTTGCTCGGCTTTTTATTTTATAATTCACATCCCGCAAAGATTTTCTTAGGAGACAGCGGCTCACTACAACTCGGCTTTATTATTAGCTTTGTTTCTTTACTCGGGTTCAAAAATATTACTTTCTTCTCGTTACTGTTCCCGATGGTGATTTTAGCCGTACCGTTTATCGATACATTATTTGCGATGATCAGAAGAGCGAAAAAGGGACAACGTATTATGCAGCCGGATAAATCGCATTTACATCACAAGTTATTAAAACTTGGTTATACACACCGTCAAACCGTGTTTTTAATTTATTCGATTGCGATTATGTTCAGTATCTCAAGTGTTATTTTATACTTATCACAACCATGGGGCGTTGTGATGATGTTGATCCTAATTCTAGTCACGATTGAATTGATTGTAGAATTTACAGGATTAATTGATGACAATTATCGTCCGTTACTGAGTATGCTTGAGAAACGTGGCAGCAGACACGACAAAGAATAATATGTAAAATCACATAAAAATAACCGCTTGAGTTTCGTCTTGTGAAATTCAAGCGGTTTTTTATATCTAATTTGTTTCAATATCGAAAGGCAGGCGCGTTACTTGTTCTTCATCTAATTCGAATGTACCTGCAGTAATTCGATTTAAAAAGTTGATAAAGTCTTCGTAATCATCTTCTAATACATCGATACGGTAACTCACTTTATCTGTATACATCGTATCTCTTAAAATGAAGTTTGTTGATTGCAGTTCGTATTCGAATTTACCTGTCTGTTCATAACTGATTGTAACTGTAGTGGGTATCGCATTACGTAATTCAACACGTCCGCCTTCTTTGATCGCATCACGAACGGCGCCACTGTACGCTCTGATTAAGCCGCCTGTACCAAGTTTGATGCCGCCGAAGTAACGTGTCACTACAGCTGCAGTATTATGTGTCTCAAGTTTTTTTAGAATTTCTAACATTGGTACGCCAGCTGTACCACTTGGTTCTCCATCGTCATTTGCTTTTTGAATCAACATACTATCGCCGATGGTATACGCTGAACAGTTATGTGTGGCATCGCGATGTTCTTTTTTAACTTCATCAATAAAAGCTTTTGCCTCATCTTCACTTTCTACTGGCTTAATATGAGCGATAAAACGTGACTTGTTAATCACGTTTTCAATCACGTATTCTTGTTTAATCGTAATAATATGATTCTCCATTTTATGACATCCTTTAACTAGTTCCTATGACAATAGAATTGCTTGTCTTTGCTTCTATTATACATGCTCCGGATATTTTTTCTAAATGGAAGAATCAATTTTCTTTTTTAATAAAATAGGGTATGATTGACAATGAGTATATTTGAGGAGGAAAATCATGAAGATTGCTGTAATGACGGATTCTACAACATCATTAACACAAGCTTTATTAGATGAATATGATATTTCGGTTGTGCCATTAAGTGTGATATTTGAAAATGGAGATTCCTTTATTGAAAGAGAGGATATTCAACCAAGTGAATTATATCAGCGTATGCGTTCAGAAACGCAAATTCCGACAACAAGTCAGCCCGCTATTGGTAAAGTCGTAGAAGAATATGAGAAACTCAAAGATGAAGGATATACAGATGTTATCGGTTTATTCTTATCAGCAGGTATCAGTGGTACATACCAATCAGCAACACAAGCTGGCGAAATGGTCGAAGGCATTAACGTGCACACATTCGATTCAAAATTATCAGGTATGATTTTAGGCGGATATGTGGTTTATGCTGCTGAACGCGTAAGAGAAGGTGCATCTCCAGAAACAATCATCGATGAATTATTAGAGATGCGTGAACATACAGGGGCAGAAGTTGTTGTAGATGACTTAAAGAACTTACAAAAGAGCGGCCGTATTACAGGTGCACAAGCGTTTATCGGTACATTGTTAAAAATGAAACCTGTCTTAAAATTCGAGGATGGCGTGATTGTACCATTAGATAAAGTGCGTACGAAAAAACGTGCTGTCAAACGCATTGAAGACGGTGTGTTAGAAAAAGTGAAAGATTATGATGAGGTTACACTCTATGTCGTTAATGGTGATTCAAGAGAAGATGGCTTGAAACTTTATGAGAATTTGAAAAAACGTTGCCCTGATCATTATGTGATCAACTATTCGGATTTCAGTCCGGTTATCGCATCCCATTTAGGTGTCGGCAGTGTCGCATTAGGTTTCACTAATAAACGTATTCCATCTTTAGAAAATCGTCCAGAGGACTATGTAGAACAATAATAAATTTAAATACAATTTTTCGGGCAAATGAAGTCCACTGTCTCAGACAGTGACTTGATTTGTCTTTTTTTATTTAGGAGGGATTATACTGACAACAATTAAGCATTATGGAAAGTTAGTCAGAAGTACGAAACATCTGACTGATGAAACGATTATCTATCAAGGACCAGGTGTGATACAAAATGGCAAAGGAAAATGGTATTGTCAGCAATGTGGAACACCTCATCAAGACGAGTATTATACGTATCATTCAAAAATTCACGATCAACCGATAACTTATTGTCGAAGTTGTTTATCACTCGGTCGTATGGATAGCTTTAAGCCAATATATATTACCAAAACTGCACATCAAATAAGCTTAGGGGAATATCATTTGGACTTTGAACTGTCTGAACAACAAGCCTATGCTTCCTCACATATTATTCGAGCGATTCAACAGCAGGAAAATTTATTACTATATGCGGTAACAGGTGCAGGAAAAACAGAAATGATGTTTGCGGGAATTCAACATGCCAGACAACAAGGTATGAATGTGGCGATTGTATCACCGCGTGTCGATGTGGTCATTGAAATCAGCAAGCGTATTATCGAATCGTTTAAAGGTGAACATATAGACGTCTTGTACCAAGGACAAAGCCAGACGTATCAAGGCCATTTTGTCATTGCGACGGTGCATCAATTATATCGCTTTAAACAACACTTTGATGTGATATATATTGATGAGGTTGATGCATTTCCGCTTGCGATGGATCCTTTATTGATGCAGACACTCATTCAAGCTTCAGCTTCTGCTTATAGTCATATTTATATGACAGCTACGCCTTCCTCACGTTTATTAAAACAATTCAAAAAAGAGAATATCATTACATTACCAGCGCGATATCATCGTAAACCGCTTCCCGTCCCCAAATTCCACTACTTCAAATTCAAACCGAAACGCATGCAGCGCTATTTACTCGAACTTCTTCGAAAACAACTTGAAAACCAACGCGTCACTTTAGTCTTCTTTAATCAAATTGAAGTGATGGAACAAGCCTTGGTACACTATCAAAAATATTTCAAAGACTCGGTGGCAGTTCATAGTGAAGATGCTTTACGTTTTGAGAAAGTAGAAGCTTTAAGAGCAGGTAAACATCCGATTATCTTCACGACCACGATTTTAGAACGGGGTTTCACGATGGCACATTTAGATGTCATTGTCATCGACAGCCAAAGTTTCCAAACTGCAGCTTTAGTTCAAATTGCAGGACGTACAGGACGTAAATTACAAGATACCAGCGGCTTAGTTTTGTTTTTGCATAATGGGGTCACCTTATCTATGGTGCAAGCTAAACGCCAAATTAAACAATTGAATCAATTAGGGTTACAAAAGGGGTGGTTGGATGCCGAAATGTAAACTATGCTTAACTCTATTTTCGGAACCTTTAACTGCCGCGAATTTTTATAAATCACCTGAAATTCTGTGTGAACATTGTCGACAGGCATTCGAAACATGTCGTCTAGAAAAAGTGAAACGCTGTCCGCGTTGTTTAAAACCGTTAGACGAAAGTGAAGAAGCTTGTTTAGATTGTCAGTTTTTAGCTCGCAAATTCAACTTAATGCATCAACTTTATTGTGATTACCGTTATACAGGGAAAGTACGCGAGACGATTCATCAATATAAAATTGCTGGAGATACGGCATTATGTGAAGTCATCGCAAACCTTATTCGATTGCCGAAGCAACAGTATGACTATATCATTCCGATTCCTTCACCAATCGTTAGGGATCAACAAAGAACATTTAATCCAGTAGAAATGGTTTTAACAGCAAAAGGGGTTAAGTATCATCTGATACTGCAAACAGACGTTAGACCGAAACAATCCACTTTGAATAAAGCGATGCGTGCCAAAGCTCCCAATCCATTTTATATTAATCCTGCATTTCAAGATGTAGATTTACAAAATAAGCGCATTTTACTCGTAGATGATATTTATACAACAGGGCTAACGGCCCATCATGCGATTGAAGCTTTATTTATCAGAAAAGTTGGAAAAATAGATGTATTTGCTTTTGCTAGATAGTTGAAACATGTTATTATAAAGGTGAGCATTACCAATCAAAACATATATAGAGGTTAAAGGAGTCGATCACTATGATTAGATTTGAAATTCATGGAGACAACCTCACTATTACAGACGCAATTCGTAATTACATTGAGGACAAAGTTGGTAAACTAGAACGTTACTTTACAAATGTGCCGAACGTTGATGCACATGTTAAAGTAAAAACTTACGCCAATTCAAGCACTAAAATTGAAGTGACAATTCCGCTTAAAGACGTGACACTTCGTGCAGAAGAAAGAAACGACGATTTATATGCGGGCATTGATTTAATCACTAACAAATTAGAACGTCAAGTGCGTAAGTACAAAACACGCGTTAATCGTAAAAAACGTAAAGAGAATGAGAAAGAACCATTCCCATCAATCCCAGCAGCTACACCAGAAACTGCTGATCAAGATAACAATGATGAAATCGAAATCATTCGTTCTAAACAATTCAGCTTAAAACCGATGGATTCTGAAGAAGCCGTATTACAAATGGACTTATTAGGTCATGACTTCTTCATCTTTACAGACCGTGATACAGATGGTACAAGCATCGTTTATCGCAGAAAAGATGGAAAATACGGTTTAATTGAAACAGTTGAAAATTAATAATTAATGTCTCATGAGAGGCTCGCAGCTGTGAGGTTGCGAGTCTCTTTTTTAATGACTACTAATTTCAAAGATTAAGTTTGTATTAATAAGATTGTATTTGATTGATTTCAGTAAGTTGAACGTGTCAAAATATAGAGGATATGTTTGAAACGTGTAATGCACCAACAACACAAATAGAAACTTTGGATTAAGTGAAGAAAATCATAAGCACTGATACTTATAAATAAAGAGTTATCAACTATTAGAATGAGTATATAAGTGTAACTTTTACGATATAAATGGTAAGATGAATTGTTGTAAGCCAAACAGTTTTTATACCAAAGGAGCGAACAGAATGGGTTTTTTATCAAAAATTGTTGACGGCAATAAGAGAGAAATTAAACGCCTAGGTAAGCAAGCGGACAAAGTACTCGCATTGGAAGAGGAAATGTCGATTCTTACTGATGAAGAAATTAGAAATAAAACACAAGAACTTAAAGAACGAGTTCAAGCTGAAGAAGATGTAGTTAAACAAGATAAAATATTAGACGAAATCCTTCCTGAAGCCTTTGCTTTAGTAAGAGAAGGGGCTAAACGTGTGTTCAATATGTCACCTTACCGTGTCCAAGTTATGGGTGGTATCGCGATTCATAACGGTGACATTTCAGAAATGAGAACCGGTGAAGGTAAAACGTTGACAGCGACAATGCCGACGTATTTGAACGCTTTAGCAGGTCGCGGTGTACACGTTATTACAGTCAACGAATATTTAGCAAGTGTACAAAGTGAAGAAATGGCTGAGTTATATAACTTCTTAGGTTTATCTGTAGGATTAAACTTAAACAGTTTATCAACAGAGGAGAAACGCCAAGCCTATAATGAAGATATCACGTACAGTACTAACAACGAACTTGGTTTCGATTACTTACGTGACAACATGGTGAATTATGCAGAAGAACGTGTTATGCGTCCGCTTCACTTCGCCATCATTGATGAGGTCGACTCTATCTTAATCGACGAAGCACGTACACCTTTAATTATTTCTGGTGAAGCAGAAAAATCAACATCACTTTACACACAAGCGAACGTATTTGCGAAAATGTTGAAAGCTGAAGATGATTATAACTATGATGAGAAAACAAAATCTGTTCAATTAACAGATCAAGGTGCAGATAAAGCTGAACGTATGTTTAAACTGGATAACTTATATGATTTAAACAACGTAGATATTATTACACATATCAATACAGCATTACGTGCCAACTATACACTACAACGTGATGTCGACTACATGGTGACAGATGGTGAAGTATTAATCGTTGACCAATTTACAGGTCGTACAATGCCAGGTCGTCGTTTCTCAGAAGGGTTGCACCAAGCGATTGAAGCAAAAGAAGGCGTGCAAATCCAAAATGAATCTAAGACAATGGCATCGATTACGTTCCAAAACTTCTTCCGTATGTACAACAAATTATCTGGTATGACAGGTACAGCGAAAACTGAGGAAGAAGAGTTCCGTAATATCTATAATATGACAGTTACGCAAATTCCGACGAACCGTCCTGTACAACGTATCGACAAACCTGATTTAATTTATATTAGTCAAAAAGGTAAATTCGACGCGGTGGTTGAAGATGTTGTAGAAAAACATAAAAAAGGTCAACCGATTCTTTTAGGTACAGTAGCGGTTGAAACCAGTGAATATATTTCTAAGTTATTGAAAAAACGCGGCGTACGTCATGACGTCTTAAACGCGAAAAACCATGAGCGTGAAGCAGAAATCGTTTCTACTGCAGGTCAAAAAGGTGCTGTAACGATTGCGACAAACATGGCCGGTCGTGGTACAGATATCAAACTTGGCGAAGGTGTCGAAGAACTGGGCGGTTTAGCAGTTATCGGTACAGAACGTCATGAATCACGTCGTATCGATGACCAATTACGTGGTCGTTCTGGTCGTCAAGGTGACAGAGGTGAAAGTCGTTTCTACTTATCACTTCAAGACGAATTAATGGTACGTTTCGGTTCAGAACGTCTTCAAAATATGATGGGCCGTTTAGGTATGGATGATTCTACACCGATTGAATCTAAAATGGTTTCTCGTGCTGTAGAGTCTGCACAAAAACGTGTAGAAGGTAATAACTTCGATGCGCGTAAACGTATCCTTGAATATGACGAAGTATTACGTAAGCAACGTGAAATTATTTACGGTGAACGTAACAGCATTATCGATAATGAAGAAAGTTCTGATCTTGTAAAAACAATGATGCGTTCAACACTAGATCGCGCCATCGGTTATTATGTAAATGATGACTTAGATGAAGTAGATTACGATCCGTTCATTAATTATGTAGAAGATGTCTTCTTACATGAAGGTGAATTAGATATCTCTGAAATCAAAGGTAAAGATAGAGAAGATATCTTTGATACAGTATGGGAAAAAGTTGAAGCTGCTTATGAAAAACAAAAAGCTAATATTCCTGAGCAATTTAATGAGTTCGAACGTATGATTTTATTACGTTCTATCGATAGTCGTTGGACAGACCATATCGATACGATGGACCAATTACGTCAAGGTATTCATTTACGCTCATACGGACAACAAAACCCACTTCGTGATTATCAAAATGAAGGACATCAACTGTTCGATAATATGATGATGAATATCGAAGAAGATGTCAGCAAATATATCCTTAAGTCTGTCATCACAGTAGAAGATGATGTGGAACGTGATAAAGCAAAGGAGTATAAAGGGCAGCATGTCTCAGCTGAAGACGGTAAAGAGAAAGTCAAAGCGAAACCGATTGTGAAAGGCGACCAAGTCGGCCGTAACGATCCCTGCCCATGCGGAAGCGGCAAGAAATACAAAAACTGCTGCGGCAAATAGTATGCATTTCTAAGAACCATTGCGTATTGTAAGGAAGAAAATTTGTTCTTCCTTACAGGCAGTCGGTTCTTTTTTCATACAAGCATATCTCTAAGTTATGCTAAAATAGGAAAAGTATAGAACAAACTAATCAATCAATGTACAGGAGAGAAAAAAGATGGAACTATCTGAAATTAAGCGTAATATCGCGAACTATAGTGAAAAATTAGAACAACTTAGGGGGTCTCTTTGACTTAGAAGAAAAAGAGACAAACATCCAAGAATATGAAGAAATGATGACAGAACCGACATTCTGGGATGATCAAAATAAAGCGCAAGAAATTATCGATAAAAATAATGCGTTAAAGTCAGTAGTGCAAGGCTATCGTGATTTAGAAGCAGAAATCGAAGATATGAACGCGACGCACGAATTACTGCAAGAAGAATATGATGAAGATTTAAAAGCAGACTTAGAAGAAGAAACTGTAAACTTTAAAAGTAAATTAGACGAATTTGAATTACAGTTATTATTAAATGGACCTTATGATGATAACAATGCAATCTTAGAATTGCATCCAGGTGCCGGCGGTACAGAATCACAAGACTGGGCGAGCATGTTGCTTCGTATGTATCAACGCTATGCTGAAGATAAAAACTTTAAAGTAGAAGTAGCAGATTATTTACCTGGTGATGAAGCGGGCGTTAAAAGTGTGACATTGTTAATCAAAGGTCATAATGCGTATGGCTATTTAAAAGCTGAAAAAGGTGTGCATCGTTTAGTACGTATTTCACCGTTCGACTCATCAGGCAGACGTCATACGTCATTCGTTTCTTGTGATGTCATCCCTGAATTCAATAATAATGAAATCGAAATCGATATTAACCCGGATGATATTACAGTCGATACGTTCAGAGCATCAGGTGCCGGTGGTCAGCACATCAACAAAACAGAGTCTGCCATCCGTATTACCCACCATCCAACAGGTATTGTAGTAAATAACCAAAACGAACGTTCACAAATTAAGAACCGTGAAGCGGCTATGAAAATGTTGAAATCTAAATTGTATCAATTGAAATTAGAAGAACAAGAAAAAGAAATGGCTGAAATCCGAGGCGAACAAAAAGACATCGGCTGGGGCAGTCAGATTCGTTCTTATGTTTTCCATCCATATTCAATGGTGAAAGATCACCGTACGAATGAAGAAACAGGTAACGTTAACGCAGTAATGGATGGAGAAATAGGACCATTCATTGAAGCGTACTTACGTACACAAATGGATAACCGTGACGCGTAATGTCACAAATCAAGACCAGAGTATAATATACTTTGGTCTTTTATTTTTTATCAAACAAAAAACATTATTGATAAAAGTAAATTTAGATGTTAAATGCATGAGTTAATATTACTGTTATGTTACAAAGAATCCTATTAAAAAGGTTAATAAGCGTACTAGTGCCAATGATTTAGTTTAATTGACAGAAAGTTTCTTTGATTTAGAGATTAAACGATAGTATAACGTTTATATTACAACTCTATAACATTCCACCTAGAGCGGAAGGGTTGTGCTATATTGGATTTATCAATTAATGATTAAAAAATGACAGCAAAGGATGAAATAATAAATGAAGAAAGCTTTATTACTATCAGCATCATCATTAACTCTATTAACAGCATTGAATGGTGTTGCATCTGCAGAACAAACGCATGTAGTTAAAGAAGATGCTAAGTTAAGCGAAGTTGCAGCTTTGTTTGCCACTACTACTGATGAAATTAAATCACTTAATAAATTAAGCCAAGACGAAGTTAAAAAAGACACTGCTTTAGTATTACCTGACACAGACGTTGTAGAAGTTAAAGCAGGAGACACTTTAAAATCAATCGCAGCAGCACATAAAATCTCTTTAGATCAATTATACAAATTAAACCCAGGCGTGACACACATCATTTTACCTGGCGATATTTTAGCAGTTTCTGACAAAGGTGCAGCGCATTTAGAAGCGTTACATACTGGTAAAGCTGTACCACAAACAGAACAAAAATCTGGTCAAGCAACAGCAAACTATGATGCACCAGCACACACAACATCAGCTCCTGTAAACTATACTGCTGATGCAGCTTATAACACAAGCTACACTAGTTATGAAGCACCATCTTATAACTATTCACAATCATATAGTGCACCAACAACTTCTTATAGTGCACCTTCATATCAAACAAGTGCACCATCTTATTATTCAGGTGCAAACCTTTACACTGCAGGTCAATGTACTTCATACGCATTCGATCGCGCAGGCGGTAAAGTAGGTTCAACTTGGGGTAACGCAAATAACTGGGCAAACGCAGCGGCAGCAGCGGGACACACAGTAAACAATATTCCAGCAGCAGGTTCAATCATGCAATCTTCAGCAGGTGCATACGGTCACGTAGCATATGTTGAAGGTGTTAACAGCGACGGTTCAGTTCGTGTATCTGAAATGAACTACGGCTATGGTCCAGGTGTCGTAACTTCACGTACGATTTCAGCTGGTCAAGCAAGCGGTTATAACTTCATTCACTAATTAAAAAATGATTCGCACTGTTCTCTATTAAGAGGATGGTGCTTTTTTTATTGGTACAAGTTAAATGTAAAGGTTAAGTAAATCGGAAATAAATGCTTTAAATTACAGAAAGAAAAATGGTAAAGTTAAAGCAACTTCAGACATTGTGTGAAGGAAAACCACATATATTATTATAAAGTTCATAAATATAAACTCTTTATTCGTTATATTTCCGCTAGTAAAAGAAAAGTGTTTTAATAAAATTGAAAGTAATCGTGATAAAGTGCTTGATATATATTCGTGTATGCGGGTATAATATTTGATTAAATAGATAAGGGGTGAGCTCAACGTGGGTGTACATCAATATTTTAAAAGATTATCTGATTTAGAAAAGCTGATACGCTTGCCTGGTAAATTCAAGTATTTTGAGCATAATGTAGCAGCACATTCATTTAAAGTAACGAAAATAGCGCAATACTTAGCCACAGTAGAAGAACATCATGGCAATGAAATTGATTGGAAAAGCTTATATGAAAAAGCTTTGAATCATGACTTTGCGGAAGTATTTACAGGGGATATTAAAACGCCTGTGAAATATGCCAGCCGTGATTTGAAGAAATTGTTCTCGCAAGTGGAAGAAGAGATGGTAGATAATTTTATTAGAGAAGAATTTCCGGAAGAATATCAAGATGTTTACAGAGAACGTCTGCAAGAAGGCAAAGATGATTCTTTAGAAGGTCAAATTTTGGCAGTAGCTGATAAAATCGACTTGTTATATGAAACATTTGGTGAAATTCAAAAGCGTAATCCAGACTCACTTTTCTTTGAAATTTATGAAATGTCTTTAGAAACTATTATGCAGTTTGATCACTTAGTGTCCGTTCAAGATTTTATCGAGAACGTCATCCCTGAAATGTTAACGGAAAACTTCATTCCACGTTCAGAGTTACGAGAATTAACAATGTCGATTTTAAATAAAAGAGACGGGTGACCGCTTATGCATCTCATTTGGTATCTTTGTGCCTCATTTTTCCCATGTATACTTGTTGTACTATTTAGTGTAGTAACGAAAAATAAATGGGTCGGCGCAATTGTGACATTAATGCTGATCGGCGGTTCTATATATAAAGGATTCTTTCATAGTGAATGGATTATTTTTATAGATGTTGTATCTCTGCTGGCTGGTTTTGTGATTGTAGATCAATTGCGTCTTCATAAACAGCATGAAGATGATCGTTGAATAGAAATGAAACAGGTGCTTGTCTAAAAAAGACAAGTGCTTTTTGTTTGGGGAAAAAGAGTAGTTTTACGAACAGATGTTTGTATCTTTTTGACAGAATCTGTTACAATATATAGTGATGTAAAAAGTTTGAAATAGAGTAATTGAGAGTATAGAAAGACTAAATAGAACGATGAAATGAGATTTTGGGAAGTTGCGAATTAACCAGCTTAATTGCAATCTCAACATGAAGTATATGGTTGGGACAGACGACAAGTGTCTCAACCTATTTATATTTTAAAACTCATATTTTTCTATAGAAGTGTCAATAAAGGAGGATACCGAATTTTATGGAACATCATCCATTTAAAATTGTTTCTGAGTTTACCCCGCAAGGTGACCAACCAGCCGCTATCGAAAAAATTTCAAAGGGTATTAAAGAAGGTAAACGTCACCAAACGTTACTCGGAGCAACAGGTACAGGTAAGACCTTTACGATGAGTAATGTCATTCAACAAGCGGGCAAACCGACATTAGTATTAGCCCATAACAAGACCTTAGCTGGTCAATTATATAATGAGTTCAAAGAATTTTTCCCAGAAAATAGAGTAGAGTACTTTGTCAGCTTCTATGATTATTATCAACCAGAAGCTTATGTGCCATCTACTGACACATTTATCGAAAAAGATGCGACAATCAATGATGAAATTGACCAATTACGTCACTCAGCAACAAGTTCACTCTTTGAGCGTGACGATGTCATTGTTGTTGCCAGTGTCAGCAGTATCTTCGGTTTAGGGGATCCTTCTGAATATAGCAGTTTAGTAGTTAACGTCCGTCAAGGAATGGAAATGGATCGCAGTCAATTTCTACGTGCATTAGTAGATATTCAATATTCAAGAAACGACATCGACTTTAAACGCGGGACATTCAGAGTTCGCGGTGATGTAGTAGAAGTCTTCCCGGCGTCTCGAGATGAAATGTGTATCCGTGTAGAATTCTTCGGTGATGAAATTGATCGTATCAGCGAAGTAAACTATTTAACAGGTGAAGTATTACGTGAAAGAGAACACTTCTCTATCTTCCCGGCATCCCACTTCGTAACTAGAGATGAAAAATTGGAATTAGCGATTCAACGTATCGAAAAAGAATTAGCAGATCGCTTAAAGTATTTAAGAGAGAATAATAAATTATTAGAAGCGCAACGCTTAGAACAACGTACGAACTATGACCTTGAAATGATGAGAGAGATGGGCTTTTGTTCAGGAATTGAGAACTATTCAGTCCACTTGAGTTTAAGAGATTATGGTTCAACACCGTATACGTTATTAGATTATTTCGGTGATGACTGGTTAATTATGATTGATGAATCTCACGTTACATTACCACAAGTCAGAGGGATGTATAACGGAGATAAAGCACGTAAACAAGTTTTAGTTGACCATGGTTTCAGACTTCCGAGTGCTTTGGATAACCGTCCATTAACATTCGAAGAGTTTGAGAAGAAAGCACATCAATTAGTTTATGTGACTGCGACACCTGGGCCTTATGAACTAGAACATTCAGATGAAGTTGTTGAGCAAATTATTCGACCAACGGGCTTATTAGACCCTAAAATAGATGTCCGTCCGACGAAGAATCAAATTGATGATTTATTAAGTGAAATTCAAGATAGAATTGATAAAAATGAACGTGTACTCATTACAACGTTAACGAAAAAGATGAGTGAAGATTTAACGACTTATATGAAAGAAGCGGGAATTAAAGTCAATTACCTGCATTCAGAAATAAAAACATTAGAACGAATTGAAATCATTCGTGACTTACGTATGGGTACGTATGATGCGGTTGTCGGTATTAACTTACTAAGAGAAGGTATTGATATCCCAGAAGTTTCTTTAGTTGTAATTTTAGATGCGGATAAAGAAGGTTTCTTACGTTCTAACCGTTCATTAATTCAAACCATCGGCCGTGCTGCGCGTAATGAGCATGGTGAAGTAATCATGTATGCGGATAAGATTACAGATTCTATGCAGTATGCGATTGATGAAACAGAACGTCGTCGTAAAATTCAACAAGCATACAACGAAGAACATGGTATTACACCGAAAACAATTCGTAAGAAAATCCATGACGTTATTAGTGCGACAGTGGAAACAGATGAAGAAAATGAAAAAGAACAAAAAGTCGTACCTAAGAAATTAACGAAAAAAGAACGTGAAAAAACAATTGAAAATATAGAAAAAGAAATGAAACAAGCAGCGAAAGACTTAGACTTTGAGCGAGCAACAGAGCTAAGAGACATGTTGTTTGAACTGAAAGCAGAAGGGTGAGGTGACATGTGTGAGTAAGAAAGATCCATCTATTGTGGTCAAAGGTGCACGTGAAAATAATTTAAAAAGTGTCAATGTGGAATTGCCTAAAAATAAATTGATTGTGATGACTGGACTATCAGGTTCAGGTAAGTCATCTTTGGCTTTCGACACGATTTATGCAGAAGGACAACGCCGTTATGTAGAATCATTAAGTGCTTACGCACGTCAATTCTTAGGACAAATGGATAAGCCGGATGTTGATACGATTGAAGGGTTATCTCCGGCAATTTCGATTGACCAAAAAACGACAAGTAAAAACCCGAGATCTACGGTTGCGACGGTAACAGAAATTTATGATTATATTCGTTTATTATATGCACGTGTCGGAAAAGCATTTTGTCCACATCATGGTATTGAAATTGAATCACAAACAGTACAACAAATGGCTGACCGTATTTTAGAGTTAGAAGAACGTACTAAAATTCAGTTAATGGCACCGATTGTGAATCACCGTAAAGGTTCACATGAAAAACTGCTTCAAGATATCAGTAAAAAAGGTTATGTACGTGTCAGAGTAGATGGTGACATTCATGATATCAATGATGTGCCAGAACTAGATAAAAATAAAAATCATACGATTGAAGTTGTTGTTGACCGTCTTGTGGTGAAAGAAGGTATTGAATCACGTCTGGCTGACTCTATTGAAACAGCGCTAGAACTGGCAGAAGGGAACTTAACAGTCGATGTGATTGGCGGAGAACCTTTAAAATTCTCTGAAAATCATGCTTGTCCGATTTGCGGATTCAGCATTGGTGAATTAGAACCGCGTATGTTCAGTTTCAACAGCCCATTCGGTGCATGTCCAACTTGTGATGGTTTAGGACAAAAATTAAAAGTAGACGTAGATTTGGTTATTCCAGATCCGAATGTATCGTTACGTGAAGGTGCGATTGTACCTTGGGAACCAAAAAGTTCTGACTTCTATCCGACATTATTAAAACGTGTCGCAGAAGTGTATAAAATTGATATGGACAGACCGTTTAAAAAATTAACTGACCGTCAAAAAGACATCATTTTATACGGTTCAAAAGGTAAAGAGATTACTTTTACTTTCGAACAACGTAATGGTGCATCACGCACAAGAACGATGGAGTTTGAAGGCGTTGTGCCGAACATTGAACGTCGTTATCATGAATCTCCATCAGAATATGTTCGTGAAATGATGCAGAAATATATGACGGAATTACCTTGTGAAACATGTCATGGTAAACGTTTAAGCCAAGAAGCATTATCTGTGTATGTTTCAGGTTTGAATATCGGAGAAGTTGTAGAGTATTCCATTAAAGAAGCATTGCATTTCTTCGAAAATATCGATTTATCTGAACAAGACCGTAAGATTGCAGATTTAATCTTGAAAGAAATTATCTCAAGATTGTATTTCTTAAATAACGTCGGTTTAGATTATTTAACGTTAAATCGTTCATCAGGTACATTATCTGGTGGTGAAGCGCAACGTATTCGTTTAGCCACACAAATCGGTTCACGTTTAACGGGTGTATTATATGTGTTAGATGAGCCTTCTATTGGTTTGCATCAAAGAGATAATGATCGTTTAATCAACACATTGAAAGAAATGCGTGATTTAGGTAATACGCTGATTGTGGTTGAACATGATGATGATACGATGAGAGAAGCGGATTATCTTGTAGACGTAGGCCCTGGTGCAGGCGATTACGGTGGTGAAATTGTCGCAGCAGGTACACCTAAACAAGTCATGCGTAATTCTAAATCATTAACAGGTCAGTATCTGAGCGGTAAGAAACGTATTGAAGTCCCAGAACATCGCAGACCTGTGACAGACCGTAAACTAAAAGTACGCGGTGCCAGCAGTAACAACTTGAAAGACGTAGATGTAGACTTCCCGCTTTCTACAATGACTGTTGTTACAGGTGTTTCTGGGTCAGGTAAAAGTTCATTAGTGAACGAAGTACTGTATAAAACATTGGCACAAAAATTAAACCGTTCGAAAATCAGACCAGGTAAAGTGGATAAAATTGAAGGTATTGATCAACTTGATAAAGTGATTGATATTGACCAATCCCCAATTGGACGTACACCACGTTCAAACCCAGCAACTTACACAGGCGTTTTTGATGATATCCGTGATGTTTTCGCATCAACAAACGAAGCGAAAATCAGAGGGTATCAAAAAGGACGTTTCAGCTTTAACGTTAAAGGTGGACGTTGTGAAGCATGTAAAGGTGACGGGATTATCAAAATTG
Organism: Staphylococcus simulans; assembly: GCF_002902285.1. Classification (GTDB taxonomy): domain Bacteria; phylum Bacillota; class Bacilli; order Staphylococcales; family Staphylococcaceae; genus Staphylococcus; species Staphylococcus simulans. The sequence goes on from NZ_PPRU01000019.1 coordinate 61,381, forward strand.
AAATGCATTTCTTACCAGATGTGTATGTACCTTGTGAAGTATGTGGCGGTAAACGCTATAACCGTGAAACGTTAGAAGTGACTTATAAAGGTAAAAATATCTCTGAAGTATTAGAAATGACCGCTGAAGATGCGACACATTTCTTTGAAAATATCCCTAAAATCAAACGTAAGCTACAAACATTAGTCGATGTTGGTTTAGGTTACGTGAAGCTCGGCCAACCTGCGACGACATTGTCAGGCGGGGAAGCTCAGCGTGTGAAACTCGCATCAGAACTGCATAAACGTTCAACAGGCCGTTCTATCTATATCTTAGATGAACCAACAACAGGTCTGCATGTGGATGACATTCGTCGTTTATTAAAAGTATTGAATCGTATTGTAGATAACGGAGATACTGTTGTGATAATTGAGCATAACTTGGATGTCATAAAAACAGCAGATTACTTGATTGATTTAGGTCCTGAAGGCGGCGATGGCGGAGGAACAATCGTTGCGACAGGTACACCTGAAGAAATCGCCGCATCTCCAGATTCTTATACAGGCAAATATTTGAAAACAGTATTAGAACGTGATGCAGCACAAACAAGTCAATAACCAGATTAAGACATTTCACTTAAAGCAGTGGAATGTCTTTTTTTATGACTTCAAAGAAAAAAGTTTGATTTTTGAACACATATAAGAAATGATAAGATGAATAGAGATAAAACCAATAACGTTTCTGCATTCTTTTTTGATATGATAGAGATGAGCATATAACAAAGAATGTTGATTGAGGTGAAAATATGTTAAGTGCTAGAGCTATAGTAAACAGATTCAAGTTAAATTTAGTAGCCGGAGAAGAAGGATTGGATCGTCCGATTCATAATACAGATATTTCACGCCCAGGTTTGGAAATGGCGGGGTACTTTTCGCATTATGCGTCTGACCGTATTCAATTATTAGGGACAACTGAATTATCATTTTATAATTTATTACCAGATAAAGAACGACAAGGCAGATTACGTAAGTTATGCCGTCCTGATACACCGGCAATTATCGTTACACGTGATATTGAGCCGCCAGAAGAATTAGTCAATGCGGCACAAGAGCTCAGTGTACCATTACTCACATCTAAAGATGCGACAACAAGTTTAATGAGCCGATTAACTACATATCTTGAACATGAACTTGCGAAAACAACATCTTTACATGGTGTATTAGTAGACGTATATGGTGTAGGTGTTTTAATTACTGGTGATTCTGGTATCGGTAAAAGTGAAACAGCGTTAGAGTTAGTAAAACGTGGACACCGTCTTGTTGCGGATGATAATGTGGAGATTCGTGAAATCACGAAAGATGAATTGATTGGTAAACCGCCGAAATTAATCGAACATTTATTAGAAATCAGAGGACTTGGGATTATTAACGTAATGACGTTATTTGGTGCAGGTTCGATTTTGACAGAGAAGAAAATCGGTTTGAATATCAATTTGGAAAACTGGGATAAAGATAAGCTATACGACCGTGTAGGTTTGAATGAAGAAACCTTACGTATTTTAGATACTGAAATCACAAAGAAAACAATTCCGGTAAGACCGGGCAGAAATGTGGCAGTTATTATTGAAGTTGCGGCGATGAATTATCGCTTGAACATTATGGGCATCAATACAGCTGAAGAATTTAACGAACGTTTAAATGCCGAAATACTTAGAAAAAATGAACACAAAGAGGAGTAAGCTAGATGTTGTTTAACTTAGGTTATATTGATCCGGTGGCCTTCAGCTTAGGCCCGATTGATGTGCGATGGTATGGGATTATTATTGCCTTCGGGATCTTATTAGGTTATTTTATTGCGCAGGCGACCGCAAAGAAAGTAGGCTATCATCAAGATGCATTGATTGATATTATCTTTTGGAGTGCTATTTTCGGCTTTGTGGCAGCACGGATTTATTTCGTGATTTTCCAATGGCCATACTACGCCGCAAATCCTTCAGAGATACCGATGATATGGCATGGCGGTATCGCCATTCATGGTGGTTTGATTGGTGGATTTATCACAGGCATTATTGTGTGTAAAATGAACAATCATAACCCTTGGCAAATTGGAGATATTGTCGCACCAAGTATTATCTTAGCGCAAGGTATTGGACGTTGGGGGAACTTTATGAACCATGAAGCACATGGGGGACCTGTGTCTCAAAGTTTCCTAGAGAACCTTCATATTCCAAGATTTATTATTGATAATATGTATATTGATGGCCAGTACTATCAACCGACTTTCTTATATGAATCAGTTTGGGATGTGCTTGGCTTTGCGTTATTACTATTTTTACGTAAGCACTTAAGAATTGGTGAAACATTCTTCTTATACTTGATTTGGTATTCAATCGGCAGATTCTTTGTCGAAGGTATGCGTACAGATAGTTTAATGTTGACAAGCAATATCAGAGTGGCACAGGTGATGTCTGTTATCTTGATTATTATCAGTGTCGTTATGATTATCTATCGTCGAATGAAGAAACAACCACCTAAATTTAAAGATGCCAGAAACTTGGCATGGCCGAAATAAGAGGAGATTAAATGAGACGTTATAAAAAAGTAGCGGGCAGTCAATCGCAGATTAATCCGCTTTGGAGAATGTATCATTTTATCACAGTGAAAAAAGCGTTTAGACAAACGATTATGATTGAAATTGCACGGTATATTCCATCGTTGAAATTAAAACGATGGATTTACCGTGCTTGTTTAGGTATGCAGGTTGGAAAGCACACAGCTTTTGCCTATAAAGTGATGCCGGATATCTTATATCCGCATCTAATTCAAGTTGGAGATAATTGTGTGATAGGGTATAATACAACAATATTGACCCATGAATTTTTAGTTTCAGAGTTGAGAGTGGGAAAAGTTGAAATCGGTCATCATACATTAATCGGTGCCAATGTGACAATTTTACCTGGGGTTAAAATTGGTAGTCATGTCAAAATCGGTGCAGGTACGGTAGTTAATAAAGATGTACCAGATGGCGCTTTAGCTTTCGGCAATCCCATGCAGATCAGATTATAAGTGAGAGGAGGGGCAATACAATGACATCAGAACCATCTAAAAAGGTGATTCCAATGACGCAAGATGCATCACTTTTTAAACGACTGGCAGCGTCAAAACTAAAACATAGAGATTATCAAAAAGCCGCAGAGTACTATCATAAAGTCCTTGAATTGTCGCCTTCTGACTTTGAAGCGCTTCAAGATTATACAACCGCACTGACTGAAGTGGGCCAAGCTAAGCAAGTTGTTGGACGTTATTATGATTTCATTGCGAAAGGTGAACATGTAGAATCATCCTATTATCAACTCAGTCAAATATATACGAATTTACAAGATCCGAATAAAGCATTTTGTTTCGGGATGAATTATGTGCTGCTGTCAGAGGATGAAGACTATAGAAAAGAACTAGAAGAAACCTTTGAAGTTGTCTATAAGGATGTAGATGTACTTGAAAAAGAGAGCCAAGTATTCGCAGTTCAGATTATTTTTCAATATCTTTTCTCTCAAGGCAAGCTAGAAGAAGCGAAAAAGTTTATTCAACGCCAAGAAATGACAGTACGTACGCATGAAAGTGTACGCAATTTATTAGCAATGATACATCTGTATTTAGGAAACTATGATATCGCACGTAATATGTTGAAACAGCTTTTAAAAGAAAATCAGACGGATGTTTATGCATTATGTCATTATACGTTATTACTTTATAACACAAATGACAAAGCTTATCCGAACTATCTGCAATCATTGTCTAAAGTTGTACCAATGAATGATGAAGAAAGTTTCAAACTTGGTATTGTCCTCAGCTATCTACAAAAGTTCAGTGCTTCGCAAAAATTATTGTATCCTTTGTTTAAAAAAGGTAAATTCATTTCCATGCAAATGTTTCATGCGTTAAGCGTCAACTTTTATCACCTGGGAAATAAAGAGCAAAGTAAGGTGTTTTGGGAAAAGCTTGAAGCAATGACAGATACACCTCCAGGACCGCCACCTTGGTTGATTTCTGAGAAAAATCTCTATTTCCATTCGCATATTGCGCCGCTATTGATAAGTGAAGACAGCCATGAACGTATTTATGGGATTTTCTTATTAGAACAGATGAATGGCAGAGAACTATTAATTACAGAAGAAATTTGGAATGTATTAGAAACGATGAATGAATACGAAAAACTATATCTGACATATTTGATAAAAGGATTGAAATTAGTCAAATTAGATTTCATTCATCGAGGCATGTTAACCTTGTATGAGAAAGAGGCTTTAAGAGAATATCAATCTTTATTTGTACATTGGATTGATCGAGCTGAAGGAATCATTGCACAAGAATATGATTTGGAAAAAGTAGAAGGGTATGTGGCAGCGTGTGTATATCTCTTCTTTAAAACACGACCCGATGCTTATACGAAAAAAGCTATTACAGAATGGTTCGGTATATCTATGTACCGTTTGAATAAATCAATTGAAATTCTACTAGAAGTTTAAAAGTTGTGTATGTAAAATAGTAAAATTCACAATTTGAGCATAAAAGTATATTTCAAGAAAGCTCTATCTTATAATGAGTGTGATTAAATACTAGGAGGCAAGAAGAATGACTAAACAACAACCTGATTATGATGTTGTAATTATCGGCGCAGGCCCAGCAGGTATGACTGCAGCCGTATATGCTTCTCGCGCGGACTTAAAAACTGTAATGATCGAACGTGGTGTGCCAGGCGGACAAATGGCAAACACTGAAGATGTTGAAAACTTCCCAGGATTCGAATCAATTTCTGGTCCTGACTTATCAACAAAAATGTTTGATCATGCGCAAAAATTCGGCGCTGTTTATCAGTACGGCGATATTAAAGCGATTGAAGATAAAGGCGATATTAAAGAAGTCTTTTATGGAGATAAATCTGTTACTGCATATGCGGTGATTATCGCAACAGGTGCAGAATACAAAAAAATCGGTGTGCCAGGTGAAGAAGAACTTGGCGGCCGCGGTGTAAGTTACTGTGCAGTATGTGACGGTGCATTCTTCAAAGGCAAAAACTTATACGTTATCGGCGGTGGAGACTCTGCAGTAGAAGAAGGTAACTTCTTAACTAAATTTGCGGACAGTGTTACTGTCGTTCACCGTAGAGATAAATTACGTGCACAAAAAATCTTACAAGATCGTGCATTCAAAAACGAAAAAATGCACTTTATCTGGAATCACACATTAGCATCTATTAATGAAAAAGACGGTAAAGTCGGCTCAGTTACTTTACAATCTACAGTAGATGGTAAAGAAGAAACATTAGACGCTGATGGTGTATTCGTTTATATCGGTATGAAACCTTTAACTGCACCGATTGTTGATTTAGGTATCACAAACGAAGCAGGTTACATCGTAACAAACGAAGAAATGGAAACAAAAGTTCCTGGTATCTTCGCAGCAGGCGATGTGCGTGAAAAAGGTTTACGACAAATCGTTACAGCTACTGGAGACGGTAGTATCGCAGCTCAAAATGCGCAAGGCTATATCGAAGAATTGAAAGATAAACTAGAAGCAGAAGAAGCATAATAAAAAACGAAGAAGGTTTGAGTAGTGCATGAAGCGGTTTAAACCATGCATCTATTCAAACCTTTTTACATATTCCATAGTAATCATGTTCAAGTTAGAATGTAATATGATACTATGATAAAGATAAGGATATTATGAGCGAATTAATTACAGGATGGTGTCGTTATGCAACATGAAGAAAATGAAGTCGTAAATAAGAGTGAATTATTAGTGGTTACTGGTATGTCGGGGGCTGGGAAGTCTGTAGTTTTACAGAGTTTAGAAGATTTAGGGTACTTTTGTGTAGACAATTTACCACCGATTTTACTGCCGAAATTTGTGGAGTTGATGGAGCAAGGCACACCATCTTTACAAAAAGTAGCAATTGCGATTGATTTACGCGGTCGCGAATTTTTCAAATCCTTAGTAAAAGAAGTAGATTTTTTACGCAGCAAGAATCGCATTATAGTAGACGTGATGTTTGTCGAGGCAAGTGAAGCAAAATTAATTTCAAGATATAAAGAAACACGCCGTGCACACCCATTAAGTGATAACGGTCAAAATTCATTGATTAATTCTATTAGAGAAGAACGTCAATCATTATCTGAAATCCGTAGTTTTGCGAACTTTGTCATAGATACAACAGACTTAAATCCAAAAGAATTACGTGCAAAAATAAACAAATTGTTTAATAGAGATGATATCGAAACATTTAGTATTAGTGTAACGAGCTTTGGCTTCAAACATGGCATCCAACAAGATGCAGATTTAGTCTTTGATGTGAGATTCTTACCGAATCCATTTTATGTAAAAGAGTTACGTCCTTTAACCGGTAATGATGACGCTGTATATCAATATGTCATGAAATGGCAAGAAACAGCCATCTTTTATGATAAGTTATTAGACTTATTGAAATTTATGATTCCGGGCTATAAAAAAGAAGGCAAGACACAATTAGTGATTGCGATCGGATGTACAGGTGGACAGCATCGTTCTGTTGCCTTAGCGAAACGATTAGCCGAAGACTTGAATGATAGTTACGACTATAATGTTTACGTTCATCATAGAGATGCACATATCGAAAGTGGCGAGAGAAATGAAAAAGCTTAAAATCGTATTAATCGGGGGCGGTACAGGTTTATCTGTATTGGCTCGTGGTTTAAAAGATTATCCTATCGATATTACCGCAATTGTGACGGTAGCAGACGATGGGGGAAGTACAGGTAAAATCAGAAGTGAAATGGACATTCCCGCTCCTGGGGACATCCGTAACGTTATTGCGGCCTTAAGTGATACAGAACCGACTTTAAAGGAGCTGTTTCAGTACCGCTTCAAAGAGAATCAAGTGGAAGGTCATTCAGTAGGAAACCTATTGATTGCGGCACTGACAAATATTATGGATGACTTTGGTCATGCGGTTAAAGAATTAAGTAAAATTTTAAATATCAAAGGACGCGTGATTCCTTCAACGAATTCTAGTATTCGTTTAAATGCGGAGATGGAAGATGGAGAAATCGTGTATGGTGAGTCTAATATACCGAAGCGTCAAAAAACAATTAAGCGTGTCTTTATAGAGCCTGCAGATGTGCAGCCGATGGAAGAAGCGGTAGAGGCATTAGAAGATGCGGACTTAATCGTATTAGGCCCTGGTTCATTGTATACGAGCGTAATTTCCAATTTATGTGTGCCAGGTATCGGTGAAGCGATTGTGGATAGTGCGGCACCTAAAGTTTATGTTTCAAACGTGATGACGCAACATGGCGAAACAGATCATTTTGATGTGATGGATCATATTCAAGCAATGCATAATCACATGAAAACAAATTTTATTGATTATGTGATTTGTTGTGAGAATCATCAGTACAGTAAAGACATTTTAGAAAATTACCATAAAGAACAGGCAGAACCTGTGACTTATCATAAAGAATCGATTGAAGCGGCAGGTATTGAACCGATTACTGCACAAGATTTAGTCCATGTTTCTTCGAAAAATCGTGTGCGCCATAATACAACACGCTTAGCACGCATGATTTATGAATTGGCACTTGATTTAACAAGCACAATCCAATTTAATCCGAAAAATAGAAAATTTTAAAGAAGGGAATGGCGCGGCATGAGCTTTGCATCAGACATGAAAAATGAATTGACAAGAATCGATGTCGATGATAAAAATGCGCGAGCGGAACTTAGCGCATTAATACGGATGAATGGTGCACTCAGTTTGTCGAATCAGCAATTTGTCATCAATGTACAAACTGAAAATGCGACAACAGCCAGACGTATATACTCTCTGATTAAGAAAGTATTCAATATTGAAGTTGAAATTCTTGTTCGAAAGAAAATGAAGCTGAAGAAGAACAACATTTATATCTGCAGAACGAAAATGAAGTCTCGTGAAATCTTACATGAACTTGGTATCTTAAAAGACGGTGTGTTTACACACGCTATTGATTTATATTTGATTCGTGACGATGAAATGAGACGAAGTTATTTACGCGGTGCATTCTTAGCTGGCGGTTCTGTGAATAATCCAGAAACATCTTCTTATCATTTAGAGATATTTTCTTTATACGAAAGTCATTCAGAAGGCTTAACTGCTTTAATGAATGAATATGAATTGAATGCGAAACATTTAGAACGTAAAAAAGGAAATATCGTTTATTTGAAAGAAGCGGAGAAAATCTCTGATTTCTTGAGTTTAATCGGAGGTTATCAAGCGATGTTGAAATTTGAAGATGTGCGTATTGTCAGAGATATGCGTAATTCAGTAAATCGCTTAGTAAACTGTGAAACAGCTAATTTAAACAAAACAGTTAGTGCAGCGATGAAACAAGTTGAAAGTATTCAGTTGATTGATCAAGAAATCGGCATTGAAAACTTACCAGACCGTTTAAGAGAAATTGCGAAATTGCGTGTGGAAAATCAAGATGTCTCTCTAAAAGAATTAGGAGAAATGGTTTCTACAGGCACAATTTCGAAATCAGGTGTTAATCATCGTTTACGTAAGTTGAATGAGTTAGCAGATAAGATTAGAAGCGGTGAACATATTGAAATGTGATAAAGAAAAGCAGTCACTCATTTGAAAATTGAAATGAGTGACTGCTTTTTATCGTTATTGATCTACGACTGATTTTTTCGGAATTCCTAAAGCTATAATAAAGCCGATGAAATTCACGATTGATAATACAATGAACATCATTTTAAATGACTGCATATTGTTTAACAACTGCATAGACAATACAGGTGCAATCGCTGTACCGATAAATAACATAAAGGTATTGATAGATAAGAAGAAGCCTTTATCTTTAGTAGTCAGTAGACCGATTTGTGATATCACAGAAGGAATCACAAAAGAGATACCTGCGATAAAGATAACACTGAATAATGTGATGATAATGAGATTGTGCGTCACGCCCATCAGTATCAATGAGATACCTGCAGTGATTAATGAGATTAGAATAATACGTTTTACACCGATGAAATCACTTAAGCGACCTGCAGATAACGCTAATAACATACCAATTAAACCAAATAGCTTCACTGATGATATTGTCGTTAAATCAGCGTTGATTGGGTCAGATGTCAAATATTCATTTAGCAGAGCATACATAGAAACAAATGACGTTAAGATAGTTAATGAAACAAAGAAACATAATACAATGCCTTTATTATCCAAAATATGTCTCATGTTTTTAAAGAACACTGAGAATTTTGTATCAGGCATATGATAAGGACTTTTCGGAATAGCTCGGTAAATCCAAACAATCAGCAATAAGTAAACAACAGTCAATACGAAGTAAACGATACGCCAACTCATATGTGCGGCGATAATATCACTTAAGTTTTGACCGATAACACCAGATAACATGAAGCTGGTACTAATAAAACTGATTGCGGTAACACGTTTATGAATAGGGAACACTTCTGTCACATATGTTAATGACACAGGTGAGAAGCTTGCGGTAGCTATTCCTTGTAAAACACGTACAATCAGTAATAGCGCAAAGTTATGAATAAAGCCGATCGCAAAAGTTGTAAGTGTGAGCATAGCCAAGCCGATTAATATGACCTTCTTCTTACCAAACTTGTCGGCAATGATTCCATAAAACATACAGCTGACTGAATAAGAAACTGAGAATACCACACCGATTAATGTTGTGGCACCTTCGCTTAAATGTAATTCTTTCCCCATAATCGGCATTAAAGGAATGGCAGAGTAAAGACTGCACATAACCGCAATACCTGAAATAAAGAATACAGTCGTAATTAAATTATAATTGAGCGACGGTTGTTTCAAATATATCCTCCCTTTCTATGATGAATTGTTTAATAAAGATTATATTGATGAACCTTAATATAAGTGTATCGCATATATGTTGTGGAAGTGTGAAGATTGAAACAATGCTTGTTTCAAATTAAAAATGCATGATTCATTTTAACACAAACAAATTATAATGAAATAGATAGAAATATTATTGAAATATTGTGACAATAAGCTTTGGTCAAATAAAAATGCCTTTCTCGTAAAATGAGAAAGGCATTTCAATCAATATTAAGATGTTGCGGGTTGTTGTGTATGTTTCTTATTGCGCATAAAGTCTATCGCAATACCAATTGCAGTTAAGATAATAAATGGTAGTAACCAAGCCAATCCTAAATCAGATAATGGCAAGAATTGATAGACTGCATTTAGTGGTTTGATCAGTTTAAATGTGTTGAAGATTTCAAGTACTGAAATAATTAATGTTGAAATCGTCGGTAAAATATAAGCGATTTTTAATTTTGTCGGAATCGCAATTGCGACAAATGAAATCAGTACCAACACAATAGAAATCGGATAAATAAATGTCAGTAATGGCACTGCGATTTGTAAAATCATGTTGAGCCCTAAGATTGAAATTAAGAATCCGACTACTGAGAATGACAGTACATAAGTCTTGTATGAAATTTGTGGGAACTTCTTCAATCCGAATGCAGAACTTGCGTTCACCAAGCCGATACAAGTTGTTAAACAAGCTAAAATTACAATCATACCGAATAAAATATTACCGAATGATCCGAATAATCGTACTGAATTATATGTTAGAATGCTTGCGCCATTATCAAAGCCTGGTTTGCTTGTCGTGATACCTAAGTATGCTAATGAGAAGTAAATCACTGTTAATAATAACGCTGAAATCAGACCTGATAAGATAACGTTTCTCACTATCTTTTTGCTGTCTGAAATACCCGCGAGTTTAAAGCTTTGTACGATAACGACTGAGAAGGCTAAAGCTGCTACTAAGTCCATTGTGTAGTAACCTTCTAAGATTCCTGAAATGAAAGGTGTTTCCGCATATTTATCATGTGGTTGTCCGACTTTTCCTTCAGGATTAATAATCGCTGCGATACATAAAGCACCAATAATCAATAATAAGGCAGGTGTTAAGATTTTCCCTAAGTTATCGACAATTTTTGTTGGGTATAAAGCGATTAACCCTACAACAATAAAGAATACAAGGGAGAAACCTACCAATGTCCATGTGTTGTGAATAGGCAGAATCGATTTTGCGCCGATTTCATAAGCCACGTTCGCAGCACGTGGAATCCCGTATAGTGCCCCGATAGATAAATAAATACAAACTGCAAAAATAAACCCGAATTTAGGATGGACGCGGTCCCCGATAAACTCCACGCCACCATCATAATAGGCAATGACAATAACTGTGATGTAAGGTAATAAAATACCTGTAATCGCAAAACCTGTCATACCTGTCCACATATTGCTTTGCGCGGTATATCCGAGCATAGGTGGAAAAATCAAGTTGCCTGCTCCGAAGAATAACGAGAAGAGCATTAAACCTGATATTAGAATTACTTTTTTCATAATAACCTCCTGGTGTTGAAAACTTCTCTCTATTTACAAAAATTTCTGACAATTTATGTAGATGAATTTCTTTCAAACAAATAAACTTTAACACATTTCTAAATATTAAAAAAGCATATATTCAGATATTTTAGATGAAATGAAAGAAATTAATTGGAAATATCGTGTTAAAGGGAAAAGAGTAACTAAAAAATTGTAGAATTGATAATTTATTGCATGATTAATAAATTGGAATTGGAGTGTAAAATATATATTGAAGAAGTGAGCCTAGTTTATTATTAGTGTAATGGATTACTACTCTGCTTTTAAGAGAGTTCATTTCTTTTGAGGTTCATATTAGGAAGTTGAATTTAATTTCAAAAATGATGTAGTTCTTGCAATATAAATGTGCTTGTACAAGCAACCAATGGTATTGTTGAAAAGTTAATGTTGAATTTAAAAAACTAATCATAAGAACAGGCTTTTGTATTTCATGGATTTGATTAAACTTTATTATGAAAGAAGTGAGTTATATGGCTACTAAAAGTTTTACAACTGAATATAAATTTACAGCTCAGTCAGCACCCAATTTACTAAAAGCTATTGAACAACTTAAGTAATACTATGTGTTAATTGTTTCAAATTATATACATAAAAATAATTATTTGAATATTTTAACTTACGCCGCTATTAGCGGTGTTTTTTATTAATAGCTATTTTGATTTTTTAACAACTGCCCGATGACTTAAATAGCAAAATAAAAGAAACGCTGATACATCAACGTTTCAAAGGTTTCAAGTTAATTAATATTAACTACATAACCCCCTCGGAGGGAGAAAACAGGTTGTTTCTCATTTTCTTTCGGTATCAAAAAGGATTGAAATCAAGGTTTTTAGGTATATCGTTATCACTCGTTTATAGTGAATATCAAATCATTTTCCCCTAAATTTCCCCGTGTCATAACTTATCCATGAACTGAATAAATTGCTTATCTTCACGTTCGTATGTTTCTTCGAGTAAGTGCAGGTAAACGGATTGTGTGACTAGTGTCGAAGAATGTCCTAAACGTTTTGAAATGTATTGCACACTATAACCATTATGTATTAACACAGATGCGTGTGTGTGACGTAGTGCATGTGTGGTAATACTTTTGATACCTAATTTCTTACAAGCTATTTTCAGCGCTTTGTTAGCTGACGCATTAGCAATGACAGCATCGTTATAAGTAAAAACATAACCGTTAATATTAGCCGGTCTGTCATTAATGAATGTTCTAACCTTATTTAGTGTCTTCGTATCAATACTGATAGTACGATCTGATGTCGTAGTTTTTGTACCCGGCAAATGTACCTTGTTTTCACCTACATAAAAGTCATCACGTTTCATATTGGCTACTTCAGAGAACCTAGCACCTGTTACAAGCTGAACCAGTAAGACCAGTGATGATACACTATCCTTTTGTTCAAGGTAATGTTTCAAGCGTTTATAATCGGTGTGGCTGATATATTTCAATTCTTCGCTTTTACTAGGATTACCACCGCTTAATTGTGCTTTGAATGTAGGATTTCGTAATACTAAACCTTCATGAATTGCCTGATGGAAACAATTACGTACAGAACTGTTTAATTTTCTTACACTGTCGATATTGTGATTACTGCCATAGTGGTTAATAAACTGCTGGTAGTCTGTCGGTGTAATGTTTTTTAAGAAAGTATTTTTGAAAAACCTTCTTATATGATTATGCATAGCCTCATATCGTGTTAATGTTTTAGCACTAATATGTGGTTTTTTAGTGACCTCATACCACTTTTTAAAATATTCCTCAAATATCACATCATTATTGATGTTGTAGCCATGTTTCAAATTATATTCCATATCATTCGCATGTGCTTTTGCTTCTTGTTTGGTACGGAAACCACCTTTTTGATATTTCTTGTATTTTCCGTCGTCATCTTTGTATGAAATGACATAGCGCCATGTTTTATTTCGTTTTTCGAATGATGCCATGTGATCACCTACTTAATATTTTGATATATATTATTTGTTAATAATGACCATTGAATCATCATATTCAACTTTGATATTATCTGATTCATTTATATGATTTAAAAGTCTATTTATTTCTTCTTCACCTTCGATATTAGTGAAGATTCTAGGGCCAGTGTATACACTAGGCGGTATAGAAACATAAAGAAAATCATCATTAACTTCAAACTGTTTTTTAACTTTATCGATATTTTCTTTTTCATACTTCATGATTTTCTTGGCAAAATAATGTGAAAAAATAATAGGTGAATATTTATTGTTTTTAAATAATGTTTTAAATATTTTATAAAACTCACTATATTGAAGTTTTATTTCTATCAACCAATATGGTTTCTCTTCAAAATTTAATTGTAATTCATAAGGAATGTATCCTTTTCTAATAATGCTATCCTCATATATTGTAGATTCTAAAGCGTTATATTTTTTATTAGAAAGACGCTCACGCTTATGCGCAAAAGAGTTATTCATATTGTAGTGAATTTTCGTTTTATTATGTAAAACTATTTCTAGTTTATCAAAAGTTTTTTCAAAAAGATCTCCTATTTCAACATTTAATGCACCGATAATTTTTTCTAAAGTCTCAAATTGAATTCCTCTACTCTTACCGTTTATCAGTAAACTTAATGAGTTTCTAGATATTCCAGTCTTTTTATTTAGGTCACTAATTTTCATGTTTTTATTTTCCATTATTTCTTTTAGCTTGAATTTAATCATTGTTTTCTCACCTCTCCACTTAAATAATAACATATATATATGTTGTTGGGAGGTGGGAATGATGACTTTAGCATATCCAATTTTATACATCACAAGAAGAGAACACAGTCATACTCAAAAATACGTGGCACAGCAGTTAAGTATTTCGCCACAACGTTATCAATTAAAAGAGAGTGGTAAGGCAAATTTCACATTGCCAGAAGCACGGATATTGAGTGATTTATATGACAAATCCATTGATGAATTATTTAGTGAAGAAATTAAAGTACGTTAATTTAAAGGAGGCATAAACCAATGATTAAAACTAAAGATTTCACAACCACACTGCTTGAACATAAGACACTGTGGACAATGTACGATCTAATGGCACATACGAACAAAAGCAGAAATACATTATTGAAAAAGTTGTTGCTGAATCCAAAGCACCAATCAAAAATTGAAGATTTCACACATGCACCAGCACATAAAAATGACCATTGGTCTTTTGTTGCAAAGTATATGAAGCAATACATCGAAGAAAATCACAATCAAATATTTTAGAAAGCAGGTAACTGAAATGAAACAACAAGTGATTATTACTAAGTCAGTTGTAGGTTGGTACAACATAAAAGACACTAACCACAATCTATTACTGAATATTGCACCAGATGTCTTTGAAAAGCACTTTCCGGAAGTGGGCGAAGATATTTCAATCGCATGTATGGAGTTGGATATTAACAGAGTATTAGAACTTAAAAATAAGAAAAAGGTAGGTAACCAAATTGAAAATTAAGCAAAAGTATTATTTGTCTAAAGTAGTTAAAGTGTTAGAGAAAGTATTAGATGAAAAGGATAAAGATGTATTTTTATCGGCAAAAGACAGATTTCATTCAATTACTTATCATAAATATAGCGATACAGCATTTTACGAACACATTTTAAAGTTAGTTCATAAAGAGTTGTTTAACATTCTTGCAGAGTTGGATTTTGAAGATGAGGCATTTCCAATCATTGATGAAGTAACTATGACATTAAGCGACGTTATGAACGAAGATAAAGAAATTTACCACTATACCGTCAAAGACAGTACAGGAGAACATGAACATACAACAGATCGTGAAGGTCATGTAATTGGGATTTTAGAATGGGCATTAGATTATATCGTTGGAAATATCGAAGTGGAGGACATTTAAATGAATGTAAGAATTATTGACTTAATTTGTGATATTGAAGTGATCAAAGAAAAGTTTGAGGATTTAAAAAGTACGCATGGTTGGTTTATTTCAAAAGCGTTTCCTTATAACCAACTGGATAATATGAAAGATGTAAAAAATCATGGACTCCGTTATGTTGAGCAGCGTATTCACTGTGAACAATTATTTGACTTAATGCACACATATATTGAGCGGTTCGACGAACTCATTCAAAAGTTCCATGAATTAGAAAAAGCGTCATCAGTGAAGTCGGGAAACGAAACTGATAACGCGTAAAAATGAATCACAAAAGAAAGGAGAAACCTCTCTATGTTTAATCTGAATTATGATGATGAACTTCATGTAACATTATATCAAAGTTTGACATCAAAAGGAACAGATAACGTAAAAAATATAAAATGGTCTGACTGGTGCGAGTTTTTAACTCGTCCAGTTATCAGCCCTAATAAATATGCTAACGGTTTAGCGATTTATGGAGATATTGACGATGGTGTAGATGAGAAAACGGGTGAGGTTTTACACCATCGTAGAAAAGATGAAAATGTAATGTATCGACAAGTGTTTTCTTTGGATTATGACGATATCGACAATATGAACCGATTTCTAAATAACGTTAAAGATAAGATGAAACATTTTGCATATTTTATATATAGCACATTCAGACATCGTGATATACATGATGAGAATGATAAAAACTTACGTCCTAGGTTTCGTTTATTGATCCCTGTAGACGATATTTTAGAGCCTGACGAATACACAAAGTATGCTGGAGCGTTATCAAGGTATATTGGAGAACCGATTGATGAATCATGCTTTAAACCAATTCAATTATCAGCATTACCCGTTATAAGTAATAAAGACGCACCATATCATTGGTATAACAATGATGCTCCCTTCATCACACGTGACCAATTGAATAAATGCCTTGCTAAGTTCCCTCTCAATGCAACTCAGAGCGAATCTCAGAATATTATAGTCAAATATAAGAGACGTGACAGCGCATATTGGCGTGATATTGCATTTGGAGTTAGTGAAGGTGAACGGAATCAAACCTTAGCTTCATTAATAGGTTATTTGTTGCGTAGATATGTAGATCAATATTTGGTCTATGGTCTGGCAAGTGCGTGGGCAATGACATGTACACCACCAATTGAACAAAAAGAAGTAAATAAAACATTCGAAAGTATTTTAAAAAGAGACAATCAAAATAAGAAGGGGGGGTTCTGATTGAGTGAAGTAACTAAAGAAGATGTATTCGAGTTAATCGAAAAAACTAACTATATGACCAATAACGACGATTGGCGCAGTAAATTAAGACGAACAGCAACAACTAATGCATTAAAAAAGACAACAACTAACGCAGAGATTATTTTAGGCAACGATGGAAGTTTAAATAATTTAGTTCAATATGATGTATTTGAAAATGTCACTAAACTTAAACGCCTTCCTTACTGGCGTTCAAAAGACGATACAAATTACTATTGGGCTGATATTGACACAACGCATGTTATTTCTCATATAGACAGAGTTTATCATGTGCAGTTCAGCCGTGATGTTATGGATAGTGTTATAGAAAAAGAAGCTTATCAAAACAAATTCCACCCTATCAAATCACTTATTGAAAGTAAACAATGGGACGGCGTAAAAAGAATAGAAACACTTTTTATTGATTACTTAGGTGCAGAAGATACACATTATAATCGTGAAGTAGCTAAAAAATGGGTGATGGGAGCAATTGCCAGAATATACAAACCCGGTATTAAATATGACACAATGGTTATTTTATACGGTAAACAAGGCGGGGGTAAATCAACACTGGCGAGCCGTATGGGTGGTCAATGGTATAACCAAAGTATTAATACATTCAAAGGTGATGAAGCATACAAAAAGCTACAAGGTTCATGGATTTGTGAAATTGAAGAACTATCAGCCTTTCAAAAATCTACTATTGAAGATATTAAGAGTTTTATCAGTGCGGTTGTTGATATTTACAGAGCTTCATACGGCAAACGTACTGAGAGACACCCACGTCAAAGTGTTTTTGTAGGTACAACGAACAACTATGAGTTTTTAAAAGATAAGACAGGTAATAGACGTTTCTTACCGGTTACTACTGATAAGGATAAAGCAACTAAAAGTCCGTTTGACGATCTAACACCTGAGGTTGTTCAACAAATGTACGCAGAAGCTAAAGTATATTTTGATAAAAATCCTATCGATAAAGCATTGCTTTTAGACAAAGAAGCCTCAGAAACTGCTTTAGAAATGCAAGCAGAACATTCAGAGAAAGATACACTTATCGGTGAAATAGAGGACTTCCTAGAGCAACCTATACCATCTGATTATTGGTCGTTAAGTTTACATGATAAACAGATTTTATTCAATGGTGTAAATGGTACAAATTCAGATAATCACAGATTCTCTTTTTATAACGACGGTACTTTATTCTCATTAGATGGTTCAAAGCCCGGTCAATATGTATGGCGTGATAAGGTTTGCAGTAAAGAAATATGGAAAGTGATGATGGGCAGAGATGACCAGCCTCAACCTCATTATTTACGTAAGATTGATGAAGCGCTTAGAAATACGCGCTATTGTGGGATAAGTAAAAAACAATCTCGATACGGCGAAGGGATCGGTAAACAATATGGATTCGATGTTGATATGTCTTCGTACTATTCTGAATTAATCAATATAAAGTCATAAGAGCGAGACAGTAAGACAGATATAAGACAGTTACAAGACACCCTCAATACTTTGTGGGAGTAAGTGCCACGCTATAACTGTCTCGGTGTCTTATAAACTTTCCTCTAAACTTTAGAAAAAATTACTATATATTCTCAAAGTGTTGGGAGGAAATCATAAGACAGTAAGACAGTATAGCTCTATCCTTTGTGGCAGTAAGGTTTAAAGGTGTCTCATAGCTGTAACATGGCATAAGACAGTGGGACACTTAACAAGACAATGGAGGTTGAAAATGAACAAAAATAGATTAAAAAATAAAATATTGGAGTATATCAAAACTCACAAAGAAACATCATTTGTAGAAATAGAAAGGATATTTGAAGAAAATAACTTCAATTACAAAGGGGATATAGCATATTTAAGCGAAGAAAATACCAATGTTGTATTTTGGATTGGTTGGAATGAGGAAGCGTTCAAGATAATTTCTGATTTAAAAAGAGAGGGGGATATAGAAATGACAATATGTCCGCCAATATATTATATGATCGATGGTAAATGTTTAGAGTTACCTATTGTAAAGTCAAAGAACATCAAAACAGAACATTGGTTACCGGTTGCGTTTTCAGTTGTATAATACCCCAAACCCTTGCCACAACTAGCGTTATATACCCTAGTGTGGTATAATTTAGATAAATAAATCGAACATATGTACTAAAACAGAACAAATGTTCTTGTTAGTAGAAAGCAGGTGAAAAAGTGCCGAAGTGGTTAGATAAGATACTTGGAATCAAACAATTAGAACAACAAGCGACAAAACAATATGAAATGTTAACGGGCAACTTCCGCACACTAGGCAGTTTCAACGGTGACGCATGGAGTAATGATATATATCGCAGTGCAGTTGATACCATCGCCCGACACATTGCCAAGTTATCCGGAAAGCATGTCGCAAATGGTATGCGTGATGATAACTATTCAAAAATCAATCGAATATTAAGCAATCGTCCGAATCCTTATATGAGCGGATATGACTTTTTATATAAAGTGGCCACACATTACTATTTGTATAACAATGCATTTATCTTAATTCAGAAAGACTCAAAAGGTAATCTCAGCGGACTATATCCTTTATCAGCTTCAAGTGTAGAGTATGTGGTTGATGGTTCAGGTGAAATGTATTTGAAAATCCTATTTAACAGTGGTGATATTGTACATTTTCATCATTCAGAAATTGCGGTGCTGCGTCGTCACTTTAATTCAAATGAGTTATTAGGCGATACGAATGACGCAATCATGAACACGTTAGATCTTGCTTATACACAACAAGAAGGTCTCAGCAATACCATTAAAAACTCAGCGCAAATCAGAGGTTTGTTGAAATACAATCAGACATTAGCACCTAAAAAGCTGAAAGAAGCCAAAGATGAGTTCATGAATAATTATATGACGATGGATAATAACGGTGGTGTGATTCCATTAGATGCAACTTTAGATTATGTCCCATTGAGTTTAAATGAGGCTGATATTGAAACACCGCAAATTCAAGCCGTCAAACAAAAGATATATGATTATCTAGGCATTAATGAAGCTATGGTGACTGGTAACTATAGTGAAGACCAATGGCAATCCTTTTATGAATCTATCATTGAACCATTCGCTATACAGTTATCCTCAGAATTGACAGATAAGATATTTACCGAACGTGAACAGGCATTCAGCAACCGTATTATTTTTGAAGCGTCACGTCTACAGTATGCAAGCACCAAATCAAAAGCTACTGTGATAAAAGAGTTGTTACCATTAGGTGTACTCACAATCAATCAAGCTTTAGATCTGCTTAATCTGCCACGTGTAGAAGATGGTGATGAACGCATTCAATCATTGAACTATATAGAAAAACAATTAGCGAAACAATATCAAATCGGAGATAAGGAGGCAACACCTGATGAAAGAGATTAGAAGTGCAGAAATACAGACAGATACCCAAAATGGTGAAATGGTGCTTGAAGGTACAGCAATCGTCTTTGATAAACCCGCACTGATTAATACACCGACAGGCTCATATACTGAAGTCATCAAACGTAATGCGCTGGACGGTTTAAAATTCAATGACACACGTTTATTAGTGTCACATGATCATAACCGTTTACCATTAGCTAAATCTCCTAAGACGATGAAAATATGGCGAGATGATGCAGGCATGCATTTCAGGGCAGTATTGGCAAATACCGAAGAAGCTCGCTCAGTTTATGAAGCTATCAAACGTGGAGATATGTCAGGCGTATCATTTGGTTTCACAGTATCAGACGGCAGTCGATACGATGTAGAGACACGCACACGTACAATTACAAAAATAGATAAAGTATTAGAGTTTTCTGTGGTAAATTTCCCTGCTTATTCAGAAACATCTGTTGAAGCCAGAAGTCAAATGCAGGAAGCAGAAATGAGACAACAGCAAATTAATAAAGCGAAAATCAATTTAAATAAATTATTTATGAAGGAGTTAAAATAATATGTTCAATACAGTACAAGAAGCATTTAACCATTATCGCAATGCGTCGCTTGAAGATATTGAAACACGCGCTGGGGAAATCAGAGGCACAATCGAGAATGACCCTGAGGCAGATGTGACTAAGTTAAATATCGAGATTGAAGGATTAAACCAAGCGAAAGAAAATATCAAAGAAAAGGAGCAGGAACAAGTGGAACAACGTTCATATAATCCAATTACAGGACAACAATTTAAAACTCAAGATGTACCAAAAGAAAATATCTTTGGTTCAGATGAATATAGATCAGCATTTTTCAAAACAATGTTAGGACAAGAATTATCTAACGTGGAACAACGTACATTCAATCATGCAATGGATTTACAAAAAACTGAACATCGCGCAGATGAGTTTACATCTTCATCAAATGCGAGTGCGGTGATTCCTGAACAAACATTGAATGAAGTCATTCGTCGTGCTAGAACACAAGGCGGATTACTAGCTAATGTACGTTCATTCAATATGCCTACTAAAATCCGTATCCCAATTAGTACACCACAAGAACGTGCAGAATGGCATACAGAAGGCGCATATGTTGAAGCAGACAAAGCAGTTACAACAGCCGTGTCATTTGAAGCGAATGAGATTATTAAAATCTTCAGCATTTCAGTTAAAGCTAAAACAATGTCAATCTCAGCTTTCGAATCATATCTTGTTGAAGAATTGACTAACTGTGTTGTTGAAGCAATTGAATATGCACTTATCAATGGTACAGGTAAAAACCAAGGTCAAGGTATCTTAACAGGTATCACATGGGACAAGTCAAACAGCTTAACACTAACAGGCAAGTACACAGACTTCACACAAGCGCTAGGAATGCTTGCACGTGGTTATGCACAAAATGCTAAGTTCGCAATGAGTAATGCAACATTGTATAACCAAGTATACGGTGTGATGGATGCTAACCAAAGACCTATCTTTATCCAAGATGCACAACGTGAGAATGTCGGATATATCTTTGGTAAACCCGTTATCATTGATGACAATATCGAAGACGGTACAATTCTATTAGGTGACTTTAATTATATCGGTTATAACTTGCCACAAGGTATTATGCTTGAAAGTTCACGTGAGTCATCATTCCGTTCTGGTCTGATTGATTATCGTGCTATGGCAGTTGCAGATACACGTGTATTAGTTGATGAAGCATTTGTGAAGTTATCGGGTTCATCTACAACATCATCAGCATCAGCATAATATTATAAACCAGTTAGGGCATCAGTGATTAGCTGGTGTCCTTTATTCATAAAGGAGTGTTCACAATGATTATATCTATTGAAGATGCGCGCAATACTTTAAGAGTGGATGGAGACTTTAACGATGAGATTATCATTCCATTAGTCGAGGCGATACCTAACTACTTGTACCTAACAACTGGGCGTGATTGGTTAGATGAATCAGTACAACCATTAGCACAGACAACAGCTAAGTTCATATTACAACTATGGTTTGATCCACAGACACAAGATAGTGAACGATTGAAGCGTACGATTGATAGTTTGTTAGTATCTTTAACAGCATTAGGACGTGATTTTGATGGCTAGAAGTATTCCGCAGTCCTTTTATAAGTCTGCTAAATGGATTAAGTGTAAAAACAGTTATATGGCTAAGCAAAATTATATTTGTGAAAGATGTGGGGCGCTAGCGAGTATTTGCCATCATAAAGTATATCTGAATGCTGAGAATTATAAGAATCCATATGTATCACTTAATCACGACCATTTGGAAGCATTGTGTCAAACGTGTCATAATCAGGAACATTTTGGAAGTATCGCAATTGGTGAAGGATTACAATTTGATGAAAAAGGAAACATTATAAAAATTAAATAAAATGAAAATAGGATACCCCCTATAACCTTGATATGAAAGGAACGCTTGGGAAACGGTGCTGGGAGTTAACTTATCCTCCACCCGACTTTCCAAAGTTTAGGGGTGGCTAAAAATAAAGTTAGGAGTAATTAAATATGAAATCGATTAATTTAGAAAAACTTAAAAAGTATATAGATGAAAATAATGTTAATAATAAACATATCGCTTATGATTTGTTAGAAGAGTTAACTTTTATGAAAGCTACAATGGAAGAATTAAAGCATACTGTACGTGAGCATGGCGCAACATATATCTTTACACAAGGTGAACAGTCGTATCTTAAAGAAAACCCCGCAATGAAGGCATACAATACCACTGTGACTAAATACAACGCCACATATAAGCAGCTGCTGACGTTATTACCTGATAACGTAGAAGAATCCAATGAGTTTATGGATTTTGTAAACAATGCTTAATTATATTGAAGAATATTACCGTCAAATCAAAAGCGGGGATATTGTGGCATCTAAACGCATCACAAAACAATATGAAAAACTCATTGATGATATGTACAACCACCCTCAATATATTTATGATCATGCTAAAGCAGAACGTCCTATCAAGTTCATAGAAACGTTTTGCAGGCATTCAAAGGGTGAACTTGCAGGTAAACCATTAATACTAGACTTGTTTCAAAAAGCCTATATTTCGGCACTATTCGGCTTTGTAGATAAAGAGACAGGTAAACGCCGTTATACTGAGTCATTCTTCTATGTAGCGCGTAAGAATGGTAAAACAACAATGCTTAGTGCAATAGCACTATACATGATGATAGCAGACGGAGAAAGCGGAGCAGAAGTTTATTCTGTGGCCTCTAAACGAGACCAAGCGAATATCTTATTTGACCAAGCACATGAGATGATTAAGCAAAGCCCTGATTTGAGCCGTAACATCAGAAAACGCAAGAGTGATTTATATTTCAGTCACAACTTCTCTAAAATGCAGTCACTGGGCAAGAACTCAAACTCATTAGATGGTTTGAATGCGCATTTGGTCGTGATTGATGAATTACATTCTATACAAGATAGAAACCTTTATGAAGTGATGAAACAATCACAATCTGCACGTACACAGCCATTACTTATCATGATTACCACAGCAGGTACTCATCGGGGAACTATCTTTGATGATTTATATGAGTATGCGTGTAATGTAGTAGATGGTAATTTTAAAGATGATAACTTTTTACCAATTATGTATGAATTGGATGAAAAGAAAGAATATAAAAATCCTGAATGTTGGCAAAAAGCTAATCCTTCACTAAATATATCGAAGCGTGTTGAAGATTTAGAGCGTAAAGTAGCACGTGCAGAGAACGACGCAAACAATCTTACAGGCATACTCACCAAAGATTTCAACGTACGTGAAACTAGCCATAATGCATGGTTGACCTTTGAACAGATTAACAATACAGCTACATTCGATATTAAAGATTTTGCTGATTGGTATGCAATAGGCGGAGCTGACCTTTCAATTACCACTGACCTTAGTTGTGCCACATTGTTATTTGTAGATCCAGAAACTGAAATGCGCTATGTCCATCAGATGTATTGGTTGCCTGAGGACAATCTGAGGGAACGTGTGGACAATGACAAGATACCTTATGACAAATGGCATGAACAAGGCTTATTGCGTCTGTGTCGTGGTAATACGATTAATTATAGCGACATTACAGAGTGGTTTGTTGAAATGATTGAGGATTATGAAATAACGCCACTGTGGATTTATTATGATAACTATTCAGCACGGTATTGGGTGGATGAGATGGAAGGACACGGCTTTAAAATGGTGCGTACGCCACAAGGTGCTAGAACCTTAAGTTTGCCTATGCAGAATTTAGGTGCTGATCTAAAGAAGCATAAAGTGAATTATAATAACCATCCTATATTAAAGTGGTGTTTGACCAATACAGGCATAGAGACCGATAGAAACGGTAACATTGTACCTGTTAAGAATCAATCACCTAAACGTCGTATTGATGGCACAGCGTCTTTATTAGATGCATATGTGGGTTTGTTTGATAACTATGAAAGTTTTTTAAGAGCGATGTAGGATATTGGTTAGTCAGAAAAGGACAAAAAAGTCTGATTGAGAGATTAAGGAGGTTAACAATGGCATATCATTTTAATAATCGAATTAAGATTTTCCAGAGAGTCAGCAGTGGGCCAATGCCAAATCAATTTGAAGAAAAAACTATTGCAAAACCGTGGGCAGATATAAAAACGATTCGTGGCAATGAGTTTCTGGGTTCTGGACTTACAGCATCAGAAATCCCCGTGAGGTTCATTATTAGATATAGAGAGGGGATAAATTCAAAGCAACGTATTAAGTGGAAAGATTTAGATTTCAATATTGAATCTGTGCAAAATGATAACGGCTTGAATAGGACGCTAACTATATACGCTAAAGCATATAAATAGTGTGCTGAGAGAGTGTCTGTGTTGCATTGAGGAAAGAAACGCCTCACAATTATTAGTGTAATTTAAAATGAGGAGGTAATTATGACTATAAATATAGACTATTGTAAGTATTTAAAAAATAAAGTGAAAAAAGTCGATTATATTATAGGTAAATTGTATAATATAATTATGGAACCTGAAGAACTAGAATATAGTAGATCAGATACTTTAAAATTATCAGAATTATACTCAACCATTGATGTCATTGAAGGTTTATGTATGACAGATGATCAATTTCATAGGTTTATAGAGGACTACGTTGTGCATGTAAGATTGTTTTACTATAATCTGGCTGATATTATTACTGGTAAAGAAAATAATATATCATGGATTACAGAAGAGTATAATATGTATTCGAAAGTGTATAACGAAACATATGAATTATTAGATAGTATTAAATGATTATAGGAACTTTTCAGAAGAAATGGGTTAAAAAGTTATGTATTTTTTATGTTTAAACTCTACTATAAGTGGTAATATATTTATTGTGTAGATATTGACCAAATCTACACTGCAAAACACACGCATTTGTTTGTAAATGCATCCCTATATTGACTCCCCCTTATTCTCTCGTGTGAATGGGGGGGGCTTGTATATATGGTTAAAATATAGTATAGTAACTTTAGGGAATAGTAGCTTAGCGAACAGTGACGATTCATGTCCCGGGAAAATGTTTTTTCTATTCATTGTAAAATCCTTTATATTAAAGTGATTTAACCGCCTATATGGCGGTTTTTTTTTT
>NZ_PPRU01000019.1:87125-108383 GCF_002902285.1 Staphylococcus simulans
AAAAAAGCCACCACACATAGTGCAGTGACTCCATAAATTTGCATAGTAAAAATTAGGATTTAAAAACAATATGCAAGAAATTTAAAGAGAAGACTCATGAATATAAGAAATTTTTCAAACCAGAATGTCAAGACCGAAACGTATACCACAATGTGATATGTGGTACATCTTTATTATAACATATAATTATCGTTAGTGATAATTATATGTTATATAAGTGTATGTAAAAAAACCACCTAATTAAAGGTGGCTGGTTGATCAAAGACAAAAGTATATACCATGTTTGGGTATATATGTATTATAGCATTTTCATTTAGAAAAAGCATGATAAAAGGTTAAAACACAGTTGTTTCCCCCAATTTTCCCCTAAAAATAATTAAACTTTGATTTATCGGTGGTTCTGATATGTATAAAGCCCCCTCGGAGGGAATCGAACCCCCATTTCAAGAACCGGAATCTTACGTGTTATCCATTACACTACGAGGGGTAAATATTAACATGCAATTATTAGTGTACCTGTCTCGTGTAGAGTGGTCAATATGATGATATTATAAAGGTGTGAGTTTTATTTTTGACCATTTTTGACTTTTAGGTTAAAATAAGGATAATTCATAAAAGTACAAGGAGGAAATAGAATGAATTTAATTCCTACAGTAATTGAAACAACAAATCGCGGCGAACGTGCTTATGACATTTACTCAAGATTATTGAAAGACCGTATTATTATGTTAGGTTCAGCAATTGATGATAACGTAGCAAACTCAATCGTATCACAATTGTTATTCTTACAAGCACAAGATGCTGAGAAAGATATTTATCTATATATCAACTCTCCAGGTGGTAGTGTAACAGCTGGATTCGCAATTTATGATACTATCCAACACATTAAACCAGATGTACAAACAATCTGCATCGGCATGGCTGCTTCAATGGGTTCATTCTTGCTTGCAGCAGGTGCTAAAGGTAAACGTTTCGCATTACCTAACGCTGAAGTAATGATTCACCAACCACTAGGCGGTGCACAAGGTCAAGCGACTGAAATCGAAATCGCAGCAACACACATCTTAAAAACACGTGCTAAATTAAACAAAATCTTATCAGAACGTACAGGTCAATCAATTGAACAAATTGAAAAAGACACTGATCGTGATAACTTCTTAACTGCAGATGAAGCTAAAGAATACGGCTTGATCGACGAAGTTATGCAACCTGAAAAATAAGTTGTTATTAAATATAGAAATGAAAAGAGTTCCGGGGGTTTTCCGGAACTCTTATTTTTGTCTTTTATAATGTTTTATTAAGTTAATGACGGTCCACCCTAATATAATAATTCCAACTATTAGGTAAAACAGTGCAATATATAAAGAAGGGATAGCTCGCGTCATTGAAAAACTGCCGATACATATTAAAAGTAATCCAGCAATGATTACTAAAATACGTGTTACAAGACTGCTTTTATCCATTCATACACCTTCATTCACTATACTTGCTATATCTGTATAAACGCTCGAATTTTTTATGATTTCATTTAGTAATAAGCGCTCACAATACAAATATATTATATAGCTTTTTACTCATGAACTAAACTATCAAGTGCTGATTTCAAGTCAGGATATGCAAATTTGAAACCATAAGCATCTAGGCGGTTTGGAATCGCTTTTTGTGTATCTAAGATAATCGTTGCTCTTTGTCCTAAGACTAAGCGTAACAGTGCACTTGGTACCCATAATTCATGTGGTTTGTGCATTGCACGTGCTAAAGCATAACCGAATAAGTTTTGACGCTCAGCAATAGGTGTTGTCATATTGAAGACGCCTGAAGCATCATCTTGATTGATTAAGAAAAGAATCGCACGTGTTAAATCTGTAATGTGAATCCATGAATACCATTGGAAACCAGTGCCTAATTTACCACCGAGATAGAAGCGGTAAGGTAATTCCATAGTTGGTAAGGCACCACCTTCATCTGAAAGCACCATACCAAAACGACCGATAATGACACGCGTACCATGTTGTTCGAATTTACGCGCAAAACGTTCCCATTGATATGTGATATCAGATAGGAAATCATGCGGATCGCATTTTGATAATTCTGTGTAAGTACGGTGCACATCTGGTGTATAATAACCTACTGCACTTGCGTTGAATAAAATTCCAGGGAACTTACCTTTATGTTCAAACAATTCATAAAGTGATTGTGTGGCTTGAATACGACTTAACATCAAAGTTTGTTTATATTCATCTGTCCATCTTTTATTCAATGATGCACCTGCTAAGTTAATCACAATATCAATATGATCTGGGACTTTATCTTCCCAACCTTCTTTACTCCAGTTAACATAGGTGATCTTATCATCTAAGTTTTGACGATCTTGACGAGTTAAAATAGTAATATGTGAATCTGTATTGTGTATTGCATCTACTAAATGACTGCCAACTAAACCTGTACCGCCTGTAATAAGAAATTCTTTCATTTTTATATTCACCTCATTAGTATTAAACAACGTTTTGGATACCGAAACCTAATAGATTATAGACATTCTAAACATTCATTATTTATTCAATATTTAGTCATTAATATGTCAATTTAAACTATGTAATCTTGTTTAAATCACTTATAGCTAAGTTATAATAGAAGTACCTTCGAAATTAATTAAACATCTCTTAATTAAAAATAGTATACCCCATAATATACATGCGAAGGTGAAATTTTGACTCCCTTTAGTATTGGACCTATGCGAGCAACGTATAGGTCCTTTATCATGTCTTTTTACGGTTGTTGATGTAGTATATTATAACAATCTTATATCAATTAATCATCTTACTTGGTTTTTGACCAATCGCCTTCTGTTAACCTATTCAAATAAATATTGAAATTATAAAATGTTTCCTAAGCAAAATAATGTATACCCTAGTGGAAAATGTTATGATATATAAATGAATACAGCTCAGATATAATAGTGAAGATGTTGTAAAAAAGGGTATGAGTTAATATATCAAAATAAGTAACTCAAGTAACTTATAGAAAAAGAAAAGGGATTGGAAAGAGGAGAGCACATGTCTAACAATAAAATGAGCAAACCCGCTAAGATACTAAGTGCTGTAATCGTATTTTTCTTATTATTCGGTTTAGCATTTGCGACTTTTGCTTTTGTAGATAATAACAAGAAGAGCAGCGAACGATACAGTCAACAACAGAAAAAAGAAGAGCAAGAGAAAAAAGATCGTGCTGAAAAGAAAAAACGAGAGGCAGAAAAACGCAAAAAAGAAGAAGAGGAACAACGTCAACAAGAAATTGCTGATCAACAAGCAGCAGAGCAAGCAAGACAAAATGAATTAGCTGCACAACGTGAACAACAAAGACAACAAGCTGAACAAGCCCGTCAAAATGCAGCAACACAAAAAGCGCAACAAAAAGAACAAAAACCACAAAAAGATAGTTCTGATGATAAAGAAGCACAACAAAAAGCTCAAGAACAAGCAGAGAAACAACGTGAGCAAGCTAGAGAAGCGGCTCAAGAAAGACAAAAAGCACAACAAGAAGCTCAGCAAAAACGTCAAGAACAAGCACAACAGCAAGCTAAAGAGCAAGCACAGCAACAACGAGAACAACAAGCTGCTCAGCAAAAACAACAGCAACAACAAAAACAGCAACAGCAAGAAAAACAACAACAAAGCAGTCAGCCCAGGCCAGGGCAAGAACAGCAGTCAAGGTCAGTAAATGAATCACAAAGCACTCAGCAAAGACAAGCACCACAACAAAATACACAATCAAGTCAGTCTTCAAGCTCGAACCAATCAAGTTCAAGTCAATCGAGCCAACAGAAGTCAGACGATTAATTCATAAAAAGGACCGCAATGCCAAAAGCACTGTGGTCCTTTCATTATGAGATAAAACTGATTAGCCAAGTGATAACGAGTGCGATAATCGCAACAACAGGTAAACAACCGCATCCGAATGGCGTGCAGCCGAAGGAATAATATTTTATTTTTCTATCCTGTTCGAAGCGGGAACGCTGGTGTTCACTTGGACTATGTTTAAAGTAATCATCATCTTTATAGCGAGGGTCATTGGGATCAATGACTTCAGGTTGGTCATTATTTGTCATGCAACTACCTCCTTCGTACATATCCATTATAAAGTAGGGAATACTGAAAATATAATGATAAGAAAAAGTGGTTTTCAGGTGATTTCTTAAGTGGAAAAAGGGTATAATATATTTGTAAAGGTAGTGTTGTTCACAACAGTATTACTTAAATGAAGTTGAAGTGAGTGTTTAAGCTTGCTTTTTATTCCAGATGATAGTATTATGACAATTGTAAGAGATGTTATTTTTTTGTCCCACCTGGGACTAAAAACGTCAAAGCATGGTTGCATGTTGACCCTTAAATAAAAAGAGGAGGAAATAGTAGTGGAAGACTTGCTTAAAGTCCAACAGAAATTGATTCCTGAGCTTGTCGAAAAAATGTATCGAAGATTTACAATACTCACTACTATCAAAATGCACCAGCCAGTCGGAAGAAGAAGTTTAAGTGAATATATGAATTTGACTGAACGTGTGTTGAGATCAGAAACGAATACGTTGAAAAAGCAAGAATTAATCAAGGTAAAACCGACAGGAATGGAATTAACTCCTGAAGGCGATGAATTGATTGAATCCTTAGAATCATACTTTGACATGTATTCAGACGGTTATCATCTAGCACAACTGTTAAAAGAACGCTATCAAATTAAAAACGTTTATGTTGTTCCTGGTGATACCGATATGGATAGTGCTGTAAAAAAAGAGATGGGCAGCCAGGCAGGTCAGTTATTAGAACGAACTTTTTACGAAGATGCTATCGTTTCTATCACAGGCGGTTCCACAATGGCCTCTGTGAGTGAATCAATGCATGTACTACCATTCAAAACATTCTATGTCCCCGCAAGAGGTGGATTAGGTGAAAATGTGGTATATCAGGCGAATACGATTGCAGCAAGTATGGCACAGCAAACTGGCGGAGAATATACAACATTATATGTTCCTGACAATGTCAGTGAATCAACATATGAGTTGTTGCTTCAAGAGCCCTCAGTTCGTAATACATTAGAAATAATTAAACAATCAAATATAACCGTCCACGGCATTGGTGATGCGCTGAAAATGGCAAATAGACGTCATTCGTCTAAACAAGTGATTGAAAAGCTTCAACATCACAATGCAGTCGGAGAAGCATTTGGATATTATTTCGACAGCGAAGGTCATATCGTTCATAAAGTTAAAACGATAGGACTTCAAATGGAAGATTTAGTATCGAAGCAATATATCTTTGCTGTAGCTGGAGGTGCTTCAAAAGGAGATGCGATCAGAGCGTATCTATCCATTGCTCCTAAGAACACAATTCTAATTACAGATGAAGGCGCAGCAAGAAATATAGTTCAATCACAATCAATTTAGTTTAAAAAAGTGACTTCACTTTTTAACAATATCTTTTAAAGGAGGCCATAATAATGGCAGTTAAAGTAGCAATTAATGGTTTTGGTAGAATCGGTCGTTTAGCATTCAGAAGAATTCAAGATGTTGAAGGTATCGATGTAGTAGCAGTAAACGACTTAACAGATGATGAAATGTTAGCACACTTATTAAAATACGATACAATGCAAGGACGTTTCACTGAAGAAGTTGAAGTTGTAGATGGCGGATTCCGCGTGAATGGTAAAGAAGTTAAATCATTCGAAGAACCAGATGCAAGCAAATTACCTTGGAAAGATTTAGACATTGATGTCGTATTAGAATGTACTGGTTTCTACACTAGCGACGAAAAAGCACAAGCTCACATTGACGCAGGTGCTAAAAAAGTATTAATCTCTGCACCAGCAACTGGTGACGTTAAAACAATCGTTTATAACGTAAACCAAGATACTTTAGACAGCTCTGACGTAATCGTTTCAGGTGCTTCTTGTACTACAAACTCACTTGCTCCAGTAGCAAAAGTATTAAATGACAGCTTCGGTTTAGTAGAAGGTTTCATGACTACTATCCACGCTTACACTGGTGACCAAAATACTCAAGACGGTCCACACAGAAAAGGCGACAAACGTCGTGCACGTGCAGCAGCTGAAAACATCGTTCCTAACTCAACTGGTGCTGCTAAAGCAATCGGTAAAGTAATTCCTGAAATCGACGGAAAATTAGACGGTGGCGCTCAACGTGTTCCTGTAGCAACTGGTTCATTAACTGAATTAACAGTTGTATTAGACAAAGACGTAACAATCGAAGAAGTAAACGAAGCTATGAAAGCAGCTTCTAACGAATCATTCGGTTACAACGAAGACGAAATCGTATCTTCAGACGTAGTTGGTATGACATTCGGTTCATTATTCGATGCAACTCAAACTCGTGTTATGACTGTATCTGGTCGTCAATTAGTTAAAGTTGCAGCTTGGTATGACAACGAAATGTCTTACACTGCACAATTAGTACGTACTTTAGAATACCTTATCAAAGACGTAAAATAATCTATAAACAATAATATTAAGGTCTGAATTTAACAAGCGGTAATGTGTTGTTGAAATTCGATGACCAGCTTATGAGTAAGCGGGGAGGCACATACGCTTCTCCGCTTATTTTCATTAAGTACATGGTTATTAGAGTAGATATTTTCAGAAACATGAAAAATTTCATTTGATTCTGTATTTATATCTGCATTATTTCTGCCCATATGCTAACCTCAAATTACAGACATTTTATAAATTCGCGCTTTTATTCAAAGGAGGAAGTTTTGATGGCAAAAAAACATGTATCTGATTTAGATTTAAAAGGGAAAGTCGTATTAGAACGTGCAGACTTCAACGTACCATTAAAAGATGGAGAAATTACAAACGATAACCGTATCGTTCAAGCTTTACCAACAATTGAGTATATCCTTGATCAAGGTGGTAAATTAGTTTTATTCTCTCACTTAGGTAAAGTTAAAGAAGAAAGTGATAAAGAAAAATTAACATTAAAACCTGTAGCAGTTCGCTTAAGCGAAAAATTAGGCAAAGATGTTAAATTCGTACCGCAAACACGTGGTAAAGAACTAGAAGATGCAGTTGCTGCATTAAAAGAAGGCGAAGTACTTTTAGTTGAAAATACACGTTTCGAAGACTTAGACGGTAAAAAAGAATCTAAAAATGATCCAGAATTAGGTAAATACTGGGCATCTTTAGGTGATGTATTCGTTAACGATGCATTCGGTACAGCACACCGTTCACACGCTTCAAACGTAGGTATTGCATCTCACTTAGAAAGTGCAGCTGGCGACTTGATGGAAAAAGAAATCAAATTTATCGGTGGCGTTGTAAACAACCCTGATAAACCAGTTGTAGCAATCTTAGGTGGAGCGAAAGTTTCAGATAAAATCGGTGTAATCGAAAACTTATTAAATGTTGCTGATAAAGTCTTAATCGGTGGCGGTATGGCATATACTTTCCTTAAAGCACAAGGCTATGAAATCGGTAAATCTTTATTAGAAGCTGACAAAGTAGACTTTGCTAAAGATTTATTAGAACGTGCTGGAAACAAAATCGTTTTACCAGTTGATGGTAAAGTAGCTAAAGAATTCTCAAACGATGCACAAATCACAGTTGTAGATATCGATCAAATTCCTGAAGATCAAGAAGCATTAGATATCGGACCAAAAACTGTTGAATTATTCAAAAAAGAATTAGAAGGTGCGCATACAGTAGTATGGAACGGACCTATGGGTGTATTCGAATTCGAAAACTTCGCACAAGGTACTATCGGTGTTTGTGAAGCTATTGCTGAATTAAAAGATGCAACTACAATCATCGGTGGCGGTGACTCAGCTGCAGCAGCAATGATGCTTGGATTCGAAGATGACTTCACACACATTTCAACTGGCGGCGGTGCATCATTAGAATATCTAGAGGGTAAAGAACTACCTGGTATTGCATCAATTAGCGACAAATAAGTTGTAACTTATTAATAAACTTTCAAGGAGCGTTTTATAATGAGAAAACCAATTATTGCAGGTAACTGGAAAATGAACAAAACAGTACAAGAGGCAAAAGACTTTGTTAAAGCTTTACCTCAATTACCTGATACAAACGAAGTTGAAGCTGTTATCTGTGCACCAACAATTCAATTAGATGCATTAACTACAGCAGTTAAAAACGGTGAAGCTGAAGGATTAGCAATCGGTGCAGAAAACACTTATTTCGAAGATAACGGTGCTTTCACTGGTGAAACTTCTCCAGTAGCGTTAGCTGACTTAGGTGTGAAATACGTTATCATCGGTCACTCAGAACGTCGTGAATTATTCTTCGAAACTGATGAAGATGTTAACAAAAAAGCACATGCAGTATTCAACCACGGTATGACACCAATTATCTGCGTAGGTGAAACACTTGAACAACGTGAAGGCGGAAAAGCTGAAGAAGTTGTCGGCGAACAAGTTAAAAAAGCATTAGAAGGCTTATCAGACGATCAATTGAAACAAGTTGTCATTGCTTATGAACCAATCTGGGCAATCGGTACTGGTAAATCTTCAACTGCTAAAGATGCAAACGAAATGAGTGCATTTGTTCGTAAAACAGTTGCAGATCTTGCTAGCCAAGAAGTTGCAGATGCAGTACGTATTCAATATGGCGGTAGCGTAAAACCTAACAACATTGCTGAATATATGGCTGAATCTGATATCGACGGCGCATTAGTCGGCGGAGCTTCATTAAAAGTTGAAGACTATGTAAAATTATTAGAAGGTGCTAAATAATATGGCGAAACAACCTACAGCATTAATCATCCTTGATGGTTTTGCAAATAGAGAAGATGTACACGGAAACGCAGTTAAACAAGCGCATAAACCTAACTTTGACCGTTATTATGCAAAATATCCTACAACTCAAATCGAAGCAAGTGGTCTTGAAGTAGGTCTTCCTGCAGGTCAAATGGGTAACTCAGAAGTAGGTCACATGAACATTGGTGCTGGCCGAATTGTTTACCAAAGTTTAACTCGCATTAATAAATCAATTGAAGACGGCGACTTCTTTGAAAACGAAGTATTAAACGAAGCAATTGAACACGTTAAAGCAAACAATTCTGCATTGCATGTATTTGGTTTACTATCTGACGGTGGTGTACACAGTCACTACACACATCTATTTGCAATCTTAAAATTAGCTAAACAACAAGGGCTTGATAAAGTCTATGTACATGGTTTCTTAGACGGCCGTGACGTAGATCAAAAATCAGCATTAAAATATGTGAAAGAAACTGAAGAACAATTCAAAGAAATCGGTATTGGTCAATTTGCATCAATTTCTGGTCGTTATTATGCAATGGACCGTGACAAACGTTGGGAACGTGAAGAAAAAGCGTATAACGCAATTCGTGACATTAATACACCTGAGTATGCAACAGCAGAAGAAGGTATCGAAGCAAACTATGCGAATGATTTAACTGACGAATTCGTTGTACCATTCTCAATCAAAGAACAAAATGAAGGCGTTCAAGATGGAGACTCAGTAGTATTCTTCAACTTCCGTCCTGACAGAGCGGGCCAACTTTCTGAAATCTTCACAAACAAAGATTTCAAAGGCTTTGAAGTGAACCAACCTAAAGATTTATTCTTTGCGACTTTCACAAAATACAACGATCAAGTTGATGGTCGTGTTGTATTTGAAAAAGTAGATTTAAAACAAACAATCGGTGAAGTTGCTGAAGCAAACAACTTAACACAATTAAGAATTGCCGAAACTGAAAAATATCCTCATGTTACTTACTTCATGAGTGGTGGACGCAATGAAGAATTTGAAGGAGAACGTCGTATTTTAATCGACTCTCCAAAAGTTGCAACGTATGACTTAAAACCTGAAATGAGCGCGTATGAAGTAAAAGATGCTTTATTAGGCGAGTTAGATAAAGGTGACTTAGACTTAATCATCTTAAACTTTGCGAACCCAGATATGGTTGGACACAGTGGTATGTTAGAGCCTACTGTAAAAGCAATTGAAGCAGTAGATGAATGTCTTGGTGAAGTCGTAGACAAAATCTTAGAAATGGGTGGCCATGCAATTATTACAGCTGACCATGGTAACTCAGACCAAGTATTAACAGACGATGATCAACCAATGACAACACACACAACTAACCCAGTTCCAGTTATCGTTACTAAAGAAGGCGTGACATTACGTGAAACTGGTAAATTAGGAGATTTAGCTCCAACGTTACTTGATTTACTTGATGTTAAACAACCTGAAGAAATGACTGGTGAGTCATTAATTAAACATTAATTGTTCACAATCAATATCGTTTAATTAATTCATTTTTTAAGCAAGACAAGTTATAATATATATGAAAGCAATTATGAAAAGGAGATTATCAACATGCCAATTATTACAGATGTTTATGCTCGCGAAGTCCTAGATTCTCGCGGTAATCCAACAGTTGAAGTAGAAGTATTAACTGAAAGCGGTGCATTCGGTCGTGCATTAGTACCATCAGGTGCATCTACAGGTGAATACGAAGCCGTAGAATTACGTGACGGTGACAAAAAACGTTACGGTGGTAAAGGTGTTACTAAAGCAGTTGAAAACGTAAACGAAATTATTGCTCCTGAAATCGTTGAAGGAGAATTCTCAGCATTAGATCAAGTTTCAATTGATAAAATGATGATTCAATTAGACGGAACAGAAAACAAAGGTAAATTAGGTGCTAACGCTATCCTTGGTGTTTCTATTGCTGTTGCACGTGCTGCAGCTGACTTCTTAGGTCAACCACTTTATAAATATTTAGGTGGATTCAATGGTAAACAATTACCAGTTCCAATGATGAACATCGTTAACGGTGGTTCTCACTCAGATGCGCCAATCGCATTCCAAGAATTCATGATTTTACCTGTTGGAGCTGACACATTCAAAGAAGCATTACGCTGGGGTGCTGAAATCTTCCACAACTTAGCTAAACTTCTTAAAGGTCGTGACTTAGAAACTGCAGTAGGTGATGAAGGTGGTTTCGCACCTAAATTCCACGGTACTGAAGATGCTGTAGACACAATCTTAGAAGCAATCAAAACTTCTGGTCTTGAACCAGGTAAAGATGTATTCTTAGGATTTGACTGTGCTGCTTCTGAATTCTACGAAGACGGCGTATACGACTACACTAAATTCGAAGGTGAAGGCGGCGCTAAACGTACTTCAGCTGAACAAGTTGACTACTTAGAAGAATTAGTTAACAAATACCCAATCATCACTATCGAAGATGGTATGGACGAAAACGACTGGGATGGTTGGAAACAACTTACAGATCGTTTAGGTAAAAAAGTTCAATTAGTAGGTGACGACTTATTCGTTACTAACACTAAAAAATTATCTGAAGGTATCGAAAAAGGTATTGGTAACTCAATCTTAATCAAAGTTAACCAAATCGGTACTTTAACTGAAACATTTGACGCTATCCAAATGGCTCAAAAAGCTAACTACACAGCAGTTATCTCTCACCGTTCAGGTGAAACTGAAGATACTACAATTGCTGACATCGCAGTTGCTACAAACGCTGGTCAAATCAAAACAGGTTCATTATCAAGAACTGACCGTATCGCTAAATACAACCAATTATTACGTATTGAAGACGAATTATACGAAACAGCTGAATTTGACGGCATCCATTCTTTCTACAACTTAGACAAATAAGATAGACTTTACTGATATTGAGTTCACGCAAAATTTAATTCAGTAACTTTACTACAGAAACTGTTAAGGTCTCATCAACCTTAGCAGTTTCTTTTTTGCTTTCTAATGCAGACACTCCCGCTCATGTTCAAGAACTGATATAATGAAAAACAATGGAAGTATTCTAAAGGCATGAAGGAGTTTGAAAAAATCATGGATACTGAAAACAATAAAGTAATGCGTGCAAAAAAATCGGGTAGATTTATAGCATATGCATCACTCTTTTTAGCAATGATGTACGGCACATACATTTTTGTAGTGTTGGATAAAAGTGTTATTACAGACTTATTGACTTCTCATCAGATTGATGCAACGAAAAACGCAGTCGGAAATTTCTTAAATAGTTATCGCTTAACAGGAATTATGTATTTATTGGCTTATTTATGTGGATTGATCGCAATTTGGAATCAACACCCTTATTTATGGTGGTTCTTATTTGCGGTTTATATTTCACAAACATTCTTTACAGCAGTAAACGCAGGCCCAATCTTACAAAGTATCGTCCATGTGAAATCATTCTATATGACATTACCATTATGGATTACACTAGCAGGATCGTTGATTTTGGCGCTGTATATGTTGATTATTTCTATCAAACGAAAAAGTACTTTTAATCGATAGAACCCTCAGTGTGTTATGAATTGAATTTGATAAATAGACACCTAACGTGTTATAATTGCTAGGTATATTATGAATGGAGGAGTAAAGCATGCACATTTTGTTGACAGTTTTATTAGTTATAGACTGTATCGCATTAATCACAGTTGTGTTACTCCAAGAAAGCAAAAGCAATGGACTTTCAGGAGCCATCAGCGGGGGCGCTGAACAGCTCTTTGGTGGAAAACAGAAACAACGCGGCGTGGATTTATTCTTAAACCGTGTCACAATTGTCTTATCTATTGTGTTTTTCGTTTTAATGCTCGCAATTACTTATCTCAATATGTAAATGTAAGGTCCGACAATGTTAAAGTCGGGCTTTTTTCATTATAATGGTAATTGTGTATTGTATATTTAGAAAGAGATGAAGGGATTGAACGACATGCAGATTAAATTGCCTAAACCGTTCTTCTTTGAAGAAGGTAATAGAGCAGTGTTATTATTACATGGATTTACAGGGAATTCATCAGACGTGCGCCAATTAGGCCGTTTCTTACAAAAGAAAGGTTATACTTCTTATGCGCCGCAATATGAGGGACATGCAGCGCCGCCGGAAGAGATTTTACAATCTAGTCCGCATGTTTGGTTTAAAGATGCGTTAGATGGCTATGATTTCTTAAAATCTAAAGGCTATGATGAAATTGCGGTAGCCGGCTTATCCTTAGGTGGAGATTTCGCTTTGAAATTAAGCTTAAATAGAGATGTAGAGGGTATAGTAACCATGTGTGCGCCTATGTTTATTAAGACAGAAGGCTCAATGTACGAAGGTGTCTTAGAGTATGCACGCAACTTTAAGAAATACCAAGGAAAAGATCAAGAGACGATTGATCGAGAAATGGAAGCTTTCCAACCTACAGGTACATTAAAAGAATTACAACAAACAATTCAAAATGTCAGAGATCATGTAGACGAAGTCATGGATCCATTATTAGTCATTCAAGCTGAAAAAGATGCCATGATTAATGCTGATTCAGCAAATGTGATTTATGAAGAAGCATCTTCTGACGAAAAAGATATTAAATGGTATGCCGATTCAGGGCATGTAATTACCATTGATAAAGAAAAAGAACAAGTCTTTGAAGATATTTATGAGTTTTTAGAAGGACTTGATTGGTCTGAATAAGACGAATAAAAAATTATAAATAAGAAAGAAAGGAGGGGGCATCATGGATTTAAAACAATCTGTCACAGAAATTATAAAACAACCTGATTATGAACCCATGTCAGTTTCAGATTTCCAAGACCGTTTAGGTTTAGATAATGCCGACTCATTTAGAGATTTAATAAAGGTGTTAGTTGAACTGGAACAATCAGGTTTAGTTGAACGAACAAAAACAGACCGCTACAAAAGAAAGGGTAATCAAAAAAATATGAAAGATAACTTAGTAAAAGGAACGTTAAGCCAAAACAAAAAAGGGTTTGCCTTCCTTAGACCTGAAGACGAAGATATGGAAGATATCTTTATTCCACCGACAAAAATCAACCGTGCGATGGATGGCGATACTGTTATTGTAGAAGTACAGCCCTCACGCGGAGATTTCAAAGGTAAAGTCGAAGGTGAAGTCAAATCTATTGAAAAACACTCAATCACACAAGTGGTAGGAACTTATACAGAAGGCCGTCACTTTGGATTTGTGATTCCTGATGACAAACGTATTATGCAGGATATCTTTATCCCTAAAGGTCAAAGTTTAGGTGCTGTTGAAGGCCATAAAGTGTTAGTTCAAATTTCTAAATATGCTGAAGGAAATGATAATCCTGAAGGTCATGTGTCTGCGATTTTAGGACATAAAAATGATCCAGGTGTAGATATTCTATCTATCATTTACCAACACGGTATTGAAATTGAATTCCCTGATGAAGTCTTAAAAGAAGCGGAAGCTGTACCAGAATATATAGAACCGTCAGAATTAGAAGGCCGTAAAGATTTAAGTGATGAATTGACGATTACAATTGATGGTGCAGATGCGAAGGACTTAGATGATGCGATTGCGCTTAAGAAATTGAAGAATGGTAATACGCAATTGACAGTCAGCATTGCGGATGTCAGCCACTATGTAAAAGAAGATTCAGCATTAGATAAAGAAGCGTATGATCGTGGAACAAGTGTTTACTTAGTAGACCGCGTTATTCCAATGATTCCACACCGTTTGAGTAATGGTATTTGTTCATTGAATCCTAATGTTGACCGTTTAACATTAAGCTGTCGTATGGAAATTAATTCAGATGGTAAAGTTGTTAAACATGAAATCTTTGATAGTGTCATTCAATCTGATCATCGTATGACGTATGATGAAGTCAACCAAATCATCACTGATCATGATGAAAATGTGCGTGCACAATACCCAGATGTGACACCGATGTTAGACTTAGCAAAAGAATTAAGTGAAACATTAATTCAAATGCGTAAACGTCGTGGTGAAATCGACTTCGATATTGATGAAGCGCAAGTGATTGTTAATGAAGAAGGAATTCCAGTAGATGTGAAGATGCGTGAACGTGGTGAAGGTGAACGTTTAATTGAATCATTCATGTTAGCAGCGAACGAAACAGTCGCTGAACATTTCAATAAAATGGAAGTACCCTTTATCTATCGTGTCCACGAACAACCTAAATCAGATCGCTTAACGCAATTCTTCGAGTTTATTACGAACTTCGGTATTCTAGTAAGAGGTACAGGAGAAGATGTATCTCCAAGTACGCTTCAAGAAATTCATGAGAAAGTAAAAGGTTTGCCAGAACAAACGGTTGTATCTACAATGATGTTACGCTCAATGCAACAGGCACGTTATGAAGATGTGAACTTAGGTCACTTCGGCTTATCTGCAGATTATTATACGCACTTCACATCGCCAATTCGTCGTTATCCTGACTTAGTAGTACATCGTTTAATCCGCAAGTACTTGATTGAAGATTCAATGAGCGGCAAAGAACTTCGCAAATGGGAAGACAAATTGCCGGAAATTGCGGAACATACGTCTAATCGTGAACGTCGTGCTATCGAAGCAGAACGTGATACAGATGAACTTAAGAAAGCAGAGTTCATGCTTCAACATATTGGTGAAGAATTTGAAGGTATTGTCAGCTCAGTCGCGAACTTTGGTATGTTCGTAGAATTACCGAATACTGTTGAAGGTATGGTTCATGTATCAAGTATGACAGACGATTATTATCAATTCGCTGAAGGTCAAATGGCAATGATTGGTGAACGTACAGGTAATGTTTTCCGTATCGGTGATACAGTGAAGATTAAAGTCGTCAACGTAGATGTTGATCAACGTATGATTGATTTCCAAATCGTAGGTATGCCTGAACCAAGACGTAGAAAATCAAATGAACGTCCTGCACGTGGCACAACGATTCAAACGAAAACACGTGGTAAAAGCTTAGGCGGCGACAAGAAAAAAGGTAAGAAGAAACAGCGTAAAGGTAAAAACCAACGTAATCGTGATAAACAA
This sequence comes from Staphylococcus simulans, assembly GCF_002902285.1. Lineage (GTDB taxonomy): Bacteria > Bacillota > Bacilli > Staphylococcales > Staphylococcaceae > Staphylococcus > Staphylococcus simulans. The sequence goes on from NZ_PPRU01000019.1 coordinate 102,953, forward strand.
AAGGACACGAACCACAAACCGTTTTACAAAAGTAAAAAGGTAAAACAAAAAGCGCGTAAAAAGAAAAAATAAGAGATATTGAGTGGGATGGCCGCTCCTCTCTTTTTATAAAATTTTCAACAAGAGGTGAACACGATGTCGAAGAAGAAGAAAAAGTCTCCTGGTACTTTAGCGGAGAATCGTAAAGCCAGACATGACTATAATGTAGAAGATACGATTGAAGCGGGCATTGTGTTAAAAGGTACAGAGATTAAATCGATTCGTCGTGGCAGCGCAAACTTAAAAGATAGTTTCGCTCAAGTAAAAAATGGTGAAATTTACGTTCATAATATGCATATTGCGCCATACGAAGAAGCCAATCGATTTAATCATGATCCAGTGCGACCAAGAAAATTACTCTTACACAAAAGAGAAATTGAAAAATTAGGCACACGTACAAGAGAAATCGGTTATTCGATTATCCCATTAAAACTGTATCTGAAACATGGTGTATGTAAAATGTTGATTGGCGTCGCAAGAGGTAAGAAGAAATATGACAAACGTCAAGATCTTAAAGATAAAGCAATTAAACGCGACATGCAGCGTGCGATGAAAGATCGTTATTAAGGGAAAGCAGGTTAAACCTGCTTCCCGCATTCTTAGTTTATTTGAAAATCATTTATAAACAATTATATTGATTACTAAATGCATATTTGATATGATAAAGAGTGCTATTGGATTCTAGTGAATAGAATCTATTTAATATTATTTCGGGGGCGTTTTGGATTCGACAGGGGTCCCCAGAGCTTATTAAGCGTGTCGGAGGGTTGTCTCCGTCATCAACACACACAGTTTATAATAACTGGCAAAACAAACAATAATTTAGCAGTAGCTGCCTAATCGCACTCTGCATCACCTAACAGCATCGCCTATGTGCTGTTAACGTGATTCAACTTTAGTAGGATACGCTAGGCACTGCTGTTCGAAGTCTGTCTAGAAGAGATTAATCGAACTAGCATGATGTTGGTTGTCTATTTCCTACCATCATGTGAAATTTGAATAATAGACTACACACGTAGAAAGATTTGTATCAGGATCCTTGGACGCGGGTTCAAATCCCGCCGCCTCCATACATAGAGCCTTTAACCATTGCGGTTAGAGGCTTTTATTTTTTGTTGCTACAGAAAAAGGAACGGTGAGAAATTCACCGTTCCTAAATTGTTTTAGAACATAGACATTTATTTTAATTCGATTTTTGCTGTTTCTGTTCCCCAAAAACCAGACTGTACTTGCAATACTAAATTATCTTTTTCAGCAATACTAGGTGCTACATCAAATACAAGTTTTGCATTTTTTGTACTTTCGGGATTGATTTTGTCACCAATAAAACCTAAATCATCAGGCGATACAGCTTGGTTTGCAGTGATTGTTGCAGAACCATCAGCTTCAAATGTTTTTTTATCGCTTAAAAGTTTAAAGAACGAATCGGTAATGTCTACAGCTTTATCTCCGTTATTTTTAACTGTAATATCTAATACTATGAATTTGCCTTTTGCATTATTTGTCATTACATCTCCAACTTGATCTACAATGGCTTTATTAGTTACATTGAACTCCATTTTTCCGACTTTAACAACTTCGTTCATTTTATTCGATGATTTTGTTTCTGGTTTTTTATCATCTTTTTTTGCCTCTTGTTTATCTGATTTTTGTTCTGTTTTAGTCTTGCTTGTGTTATTGTTAGTCGGTGTCTTATTAGTCATCATATTAACCACACTTATTGCAACTAACACAGTAATCAAGATTTTTTACCCATAACTTCCAGTTTTTCTTAAACTTCCACATTAGGAATAATCCTACTGGGAATACAAATAATAGCATTAAAATTGTGAACCAAGTTGATTGATACCACTTTTCTTTTTCTTTCATGTTGATTCCTCCTGATGTTGTTTGCTTTTATAATTAAGCGTAAGAAAACTCAGTTATCAATCTTAGATTTTATGAATCAAGTAAAGTTAAATACAATTTCCCCTTATTTATCAATGTAAATAAGTAGTTAGTATCAAAAATTGCTGTTTTCATATAGAATCGAAGAGATAATAGATAACTAAATAGTGCAATACAGTTATCTTAATTATTTTATAACGTTTAAATTATATCACTTTAATCTTTGTTTTTAACAAAACGGGCTAAATAATTTAAAAAATTGAGGTGACTGTCAAAAAAGTGTCATGAAAATATCACTAAAATATTTTAATATTAATCTTTGTGAACTGAATTAAATGACTTGTTCATGTATAAGTCCTTAAGATTTATGATGGTGCAGAAATATTATAGAATGTATGAATATGAATGAGAAAGGTGATATGAGTATGTATATAAATCCAAAAGACTTAGAAACAGGAAATATGTATAAAATGTTGATAGGTACAGTGACACCTAGACCAATTGCTTTTGTCACTTCCCAAGATGAGAAAGGTAATGTAAATGCAGCGCCCTTTGCATTCTTTAATGTAGTGTGTCCTGAACCACCAATGTTAATGATATCTGTAGGTAAAGATAATGGAGCGCTAAAAGATACAAGTGCAAACATTCTAAGTACTAAAGAATTTGTGGTGCATATTGTAGATGAAAATATCGTTAAAGATGTGGTGAAAACAGGCGATAATTATGGGGCTGATGTGAACGAACTAGACATGACTGATCTTACAACAACAGATTCTAAAGTTGTGAATGTTCCTAGTGTGAAAGAAGCCAAAGTTCGATATGAATGTGAATTAGTTCATCATTTAGAATTAGGAGATGAACAAAAAGGAACAGACATGCTTGTAGGACAAGTAAAATCAATTTACATTGATGATGAAATTTATGATGTAGATAAAGCTTATGTGGATGTTGAAAAATTAAATCCAATTACACGTGTAGTAGGTAATCATTATGTAAGAATTGGTGAGCCTGTAGAAGATTTATTAGATAAATAAAATAGATAAATAAAAGCCGTTATTTGTATAAAAAGGTCTAGCATTGATGGATGAATTTTATCAATGTTAGACCTTTCTTTTTTAACTTAAGCGTCTAGCAATGTGATCAAAGAGTCTTGCTGGTAAAATGGCATGTAAGAAAACAAGAGGTTTTGCTCCCATACCGATTAAATAACGTGCTTTAGGTTTCTTTTTTGAAGCGGCTTTTAAAATAGTATCGGCAATAATTTTAGGATTTGAAAGTAAATTAGAATTATATTGTTTGTGCATACCTTCTGCTGCTTTAAGTGCTGCTTTTTCATATGCGCCGCCTTTAGCTGATGCTGCTAATTGATCTGCTGCGATATGACCCCAATCAGTTTTGATGCCACCAGGTTCAATAATAGAAACTTCAATGCCAAATGGCTCAACTTCCATTCTTAAAGCATCACTGAAAGCTTCTAAAGCGTATTTAGTGGCATGATACCATGCGCCAAAGTATGAAGTGAAACGGCCACCCATCGAGGATATATTAATGATTTTCCCAGAATGTTGTTTACGCATATATGGCAACACTAATTGAGTGAGTCGCGCTAAACCAAAAAGATTTACTTCAAATTGTTTTCTTGCTTCTGAAATTTCTACATCTTCTATGGCTCCGTATGAACCATAACCCGCATTATTAATGAGAATATCGATACGATTTTGTTCTGAAATCACTTGTTCAACAGTTTTTTGTATGGATGATTCATCTGTAATATCCATTTTTATTGCATGTATATTTTTTAAAGCGTTCAGTTTTTCTATTCTTCTACCAACTCCATAAACAGTGTATCCTTTATCAGCTAAAAGTTGTGCTGTTTGAAAACCAATTCCACTTGTTGCACCTGTAATTAATACGACTTGTTTGGTCATATCATCACTCCTTTTCTATTTAGTGAATTAATCATACCTGATTAATGAGAATTATGGAATTAAATTGCATTCTAATCAATTTTACTTGATTTATTATAGTTTTATAGGTTTCGTTTTCCATCATCTTAATGACAAATATTTGTGATTTTAATGATTATATTGTCTGAATAATTGTGGTATCTAAATTATTTTGAAGAAATGAGGCAAAAGGGTATACAAACCTAAATAATGGGTGTAGTATAGTACTTAAGTAATTGTTCGTGAAATTGATTTGCAGTTTTAATTCGTATGAATTTACTCCCATTGATTTTTATAAACAAGTTACAAATATTCGTGCAAAAGCACATACGGAGGATTTTTATATGAATAGTGGTACAGTTAAATGGTTTAACGCAGAAAAAGGTTTTGGATTTATCGAAAGAGAAGATGGTAACGACGTATTCGTACATTTCTCAGCTATCCAAGGCGAAGGTTACAAATCATTAGAAGAAGGCCAAAAAGTTGACTTCGACATCGTTGAAGGCGACCGTGGCGAACAAGCTGCAAACGTTGTAAAAATGTCATAATTTTTACCTAAACTGATTAAAATAGCACAACAATCTGAAAAGGTTGTTGTGCTGTTTTTTATTTACCTTCTTATTTATTGTTTGTAGTGATCGAATTTACCAGCTTCGATGTCTGCTTCTCTTCGTTCTATTTCATCATAAACTGCTTGTTGTTCAGCTTCATCACCATCATAGTATCCTTGTTCAATTGCATGTTTGGTTTGAATTTCAGCTGAAGATAATCCACCGTTATATTTTTTTCGTAAAGCATCGATATATTCTTCTTCTGTTTGCGCTGCATTGATTTCCGCATTTACATCTTCTGTTGGCTCCTCAGCTTGTGACTGTGCATTTTGATTGTAGACAGATTGTTCAGCACCACTTTCTACACGCAGTGAGCTTTCATATGCGGCACTTGCAGGACCTTCTGTCACGTTGCCTTGTGGAATTACGCCATTCGCAACGGCACTATTATAAGCTTTGATCTTATCAATTTCTGCATAATTACCATAAATTACATTTTCTAAAGTTGCTCTGTCGGTGATATTGCTTAAATCAACTTGCTGGCTTTGTTGATTTTGTTGATTCTGTTTTTCTGCAGTTGATTCATCTTTATTTTGCTGTTCAGTGTTTGCTTGTTGTTCGTCTTGCGTATTATTTTCTTTTTGTTGATTTTTGTCTGTTTGTTTTTTCTTTTCATTTTCTTCATTTTTAGATTGTGATTTGTCTTTCTTTTCAGTAGCTGCTTTGTCTTCGGTATCTTCTTTTGGTTTTTCATCATTTTGCCCGCATGCTGAAACGATTAATATACTCATGGCTAAGAGTGCAAATAACTTTTTCATTGAATCAACAACCTTTCTCTCTTTATGTGTATTACTTAACTATAGCCATCTTTCAGATGGTATGAAACCCTTTTCAAAATAAAAAAGACCTGTAAAAACAGGTCTCAGACCGTAGACAAACTACCGTTATAACTTGAAAAAGTGTAACGGTAGTTTATTTTTTTATGAAATTTTAGAAAATATGTATAAA
>NZ_PPRU01000002.1 GCF_002902285.1 Staphylococcus simulans
CTATTATAGATAAGGAAATAAACTATACGTTTGTAGGCTCTGCATCGAAAGATGTAGAGCTGAGTTTTTTTACATAGAAACTAAATTAAGTATTTTATTTCAGCTTTATAAAGATAACGATTTTTTTAAGTTCATTTAACGTGATATGTCTCGAGAGTTTGTGTTTTTCAATTATTCGTCATGAACGAAATCGTTTGTAGATATTCTTTTAAATTAAAAAACAGGGCAGATAGTCTGTCCTGTTTTTTAGTTACCACTCTGAATGTCTCTTGATGTTATTTTTATATCTGAATGTGTTATTTCTTTCAGATTTCAAGACTGAAAGGAATATAGTGTTCATCTACATGATTATCATTTTAATTATATTCACCCATATTACAAGGGCGTCAATTTCAACTTATATAGCATTATTCCACCATCAAATTTAGCTTTTTGTTTTTAAATGAAATAGTTTTCTCTCACGCGATTCATTTATTAAAATTAATTCAATCTATAATAAAGCTAGGGTTTTCATGGTATACCTCTGTTTATGTTAAAGGTAATAATCTTTAATCTAAGTGATCTACGGCATATTGCGCTTCTTCCGTAGTGAATTTTTCACCATATTCAGAGGTTAATTGATCAAAGATTTCTGCTTGAGACATATCCATTTCTTCTTGATAGACTTTAGCTGTTTCTAATGCATTCTCGTTATAATCGACGTTTAAATTATCAATGGCATATTGTGCATCTTCTTCAGAGAACTGTTCACCATACTCTGATATAAGCTGGTCATAAATACCTTGTTTAGACATGTGCATTATATCAGAGTATGTTTTAGCTGAGTTTAAGGCGGCACGTGACTCACCTTCTGTAGAGCTTTTTGATTGTTCTTCATCTAAATCTGATAAAGAAGATTCACTATCATAAGACAAACTTTCATCAAATGTATCAGAATGTGACTCTTCAGTATCTGGATATGCAGTTTCATTATCATATTCAGTTGTTGAAGATTCCGAATCAGAATACGAATTTTCAGAATCGGAAGAGGAGTTATCTGAACTTTCTCCTCCACTAGTTACAGCTGCCGAACATCCAATAATAATAAAAAGTAAAACAATTAATCCGAAACAACCTAAAAAAAACGGTCGTTTCTTGTTTTTGTGTGGATAAACACGTTCACCCTTTTCGTTGTAATAAATCTCTTCTTTCTTTGCCATTCATAAACCTCTTTTCTATTTATATATATTTAAAAAACCAGACCGTGATGACGCATTACATAGAATTGTCAATTTTAAGTCAGGTTAATAAATCGGGTTTGTTCATAATAGTTAAAGCTTGTTTAATTCTATAGTTAGCGGATGCTTTATACATGATAAGGTAAAATGAAATCATCATATTTGTTTTATTAATATTCAGCATTTATCATTTAGTCTTAACAATCTTGTCAATGAAGTATTGAGTTGATTCTTTTAACTTTAAAATCTTCTGCAAGTAAATGTATTTTAATGAAAAGTGATAACGTGAGATTCTATTTATCGTTTTTAATAAATAAATAAAGTTATTAGATACGTTATATAAAATTTAATTGGTTGAAAGAAAATCAGTCTTTAATAATGATGATAGAAAACTCTCTTGTTTATAAGAAATGTTGAATTCGACAATTTAATTATACGATTTGATTTATTGATAGGCAATATAAATTATAGAAAACTTTTTGGCTATTGCAGTTAAATTAAGTTAACTGATTGTAATTTTGATTTTTTGTTATAAACAATTGCCATGGAGAAGTTTTCGATAGGGCAAATTTGTTAGAAGAGTTTAAAGGTGATGAATAACAAAAAAGATGCACCAACTAAGGTACATCTTTTTAATAGATCGAATTTATCTCACTGGTATTTTTTTATAGTACTTATCATCAGAGAATTTTGTGTTTGTTCTGATACGTTGGTTGATGACTTCTTCTTGTTCGTATTCACTTAAAGTACTCATATAAGGTTTTGGTGGTTGTTCACCAAACTTCTCAATGTATGACTGATACGCGCGTTTTAAACGTGGATTCATTGAATTCAACTCCCTTTAAACATTAATACATCTCTTATAATGTATTTACCCTTAATCCATTGATTATAGTCTAAGGGTAATTTAAATACATGCGAACTTAATTATACGCCAGCTAATAACGATAGGCAAATGAGCTATTGGGGTGAGAGCTTCACTATAGGACGTCCTTTAATATAAATAATGTCTCCTTTATCGAGTGAAACAGATTTGGTGAAGTTCTTTTTTAAGATTTCATTATATTTAGGACCATCTTTTTTATTGCTTGTGACGATAAAGTTCCCGCTGTTATCTGATTTGATTTTATACTTACCAGGTTTAACATCGGTACCGACGATATAAGTACCGGGTGTGAGACTTGTGCGCATCTTATGTTTTTCTGGTGCGATGATATATTCAGTGTGATTTGCTTTTTCTTTTTCATTCAATACGAGCGTGTGACCTTCGACAAGATACGTTGTAAATGAAGAGGGGCCAGAAGTTTTTGAAAGGAATTGACTCTCTGCTTCCTTATCAAAAGGGTTTTTCATTGTGATAATTCCAGACGACGATTTGCCGGTAGGAGTAATACGGTAATATCCAGGCTCAATGTCTTGGCCTACTTTTAATGCTTCAGCTTTTGATTTGATCGTTTTGCCTGAAGCGGTTGTAGGTTTAAAATCGACCGGGAAATAATCATGTTCATATTCGTATCCTTTAGATTTTATCTCATCACGAGAATAGTGGTGTTCTGTATCTTGATTTTGACTTGTGTCTTGTTTTGGTTGAGGTGCAGGTTTTGGTTTATCTCTTTTGTCTAAGAAGGACAGTTTATCTTTGAAAGAAAACTTTGTATTGATGTTTTTGTAGAGTGATTGATCCGTGAAAATACCCACAAAACAAATGAGACCTAACAATAAAGAACTCAATGTAATAGTCAATTTGAATTTGTATCGAGCTTGTTTACCTAAAGCGTTTAATGTAAAGAATAAAAAGATAATAAAGACAAGTGTGAATAGCAGCCATAAAGTTAAAAAGGTAGTCGCGGTGAAGGTCATATTTTTATCCTCCCATACCCAAATAGGTGATTGATGTTTGTTTATATTCTTTAGTATATCTAACAAAATATAGTTTCACAATTAAATGTTAGATGGGTTAATTGCTTAAATCTTGTAAGAGACGTATAGTGCTATTGCAAGATATTATAAATTCAACTACCATGAGGAATAATGGGGGTGAAACAATGAAGTATGAAACGATACTGTTAGATTTTGATGATACAATTGTGGACTTTCATGATGCAGAAGACCAAGCATTCTTTCATTTAGCCAAAGAATATCAACTTGATCCGACATATCAAAATTTAGCGTTATTTAAAGAAGTGAATCAAGCGCATTGGGAAGCGTTTCAAGAGAATAAGTTAACAAAAGAAGAAGTGCTGACTGATCGTTTTATTAATTATTTTGATCGTTTTGGGATGCAGGTAAATGGACATGAAGCGGATGTGATGTTCCGCGATGGTCTTGCGACAGCACCGGTAAAGTATTTTCCTGATACTTTAGATGCCATTCAATATATGGCAGATCATGCGAAGCTTTATATCGTGACGAATGGTGTTGAAGATACGCAATTACGCAGACTGACCCAAACACCGCTTGAATCGATGATTAATGATATTTTTATTTCAGAAGTGACAGGTTTCCAAAAACCGATGCCGGAATTCTTTGATTATGTATTTGACCGTATAGATGCGGATCGTGAGCGTACATTGATTATCGGTGATTCGCTAACATCTGATATCCAAGGTGGTATTAATGCAGGTGTTGCGACATGCTGGTTTAACTATAGAGGTAAAGAAAATACAACGCAGATTCAGCCAGACTATGAAATTAAAAACTTAAATGAAATCAAATCGATTTTATAATAGAAATACGGCCTTGCATCACCACATGCAAGACCGTATTTCTATGTTTTAATAGTGATTTTTATTAAATGCCAAGGTTGTTTGTGTATCTTAGTGGCCTGGTTCCCAAATCAATACATCATAACCTTCTGGGTTCTTTGCTTCGACATCTTTGAAACCATGTCTGATAAAGAAATCTTTAGATTGGTTTCTTGCGATAGCTTTAATTGGTAAGTGTTTTTCTTTCGCAAAGTTTACTAATTCTGTGCCCAGTCCTCTTGATTGATAATTAGGTAATACTTCAAGTTTCCATAATACTAAGTAATGATCGTAGTCAGGGAAGTATTGTTCTTCAACTTCGCCATTTTCATATAACGCCATTCTCGCTGCAATTTTCTCCCCGACAAAAATGCCGTAAAATGGTGATTCTGAACTTGCGTCAATCATTTCACCCGCAAATTCATCAATAAAGGCGAGGTTAGGATTACTTGTTTCTCTAAAGTTCTCAAACAATTCATCCGTCTTATAGTTAATATCTAAGTGTTTTATGTTGCCCATTTTATTTCTCCCCCTTTTGTTTTCTTAAGTATATTATATATTAAATAGCGCTTACACGCATTGAATACGATAAGCCGTTAAATTGTGTTATATAGAAATAGACATTATACTATGATTGAGAAAACACAGTAGTTAAGGAGAAAAGTGTATGGATTGTTTAACCGCAAATATCAATGAGAATGATCAGTTTCTGACAAAATTAAAATCAAGCGATTCAGTGCTTAATTCATTTTACCAATATGATGCGATGTCTCCTGAAAGCTTTAAAGAAGCTTTAAACAAGCCAAGCAACGGCAGGGAGAAAGCATTAGCTTCTATTATTGGTGAATATATGTCAGATTTAGATTTATCTGATCAACAAAGAGAGAGTATTGATAAATTAAGTCGAGGAGCTAAAGTAGTCATCGGTGGACAACAAGCAGGGTTGTTCGGGGGACCGCTGTATACTTTTCATAAAATATTATCGATTGTTAATTTAAGTCTTCAAGTAGAAGATGAATATCAAAAAGAAGTGGTGCCGGTCTTTTGGATAGCCGGAGAGGACCACGACTTCGATGAAGTGAATCACACGTATGTCTTTAATCCAAAAAAAGCGATGTTGCAGAAGGTAAAGTATCATACTATGACACCGCCTGAAAGTAACGTTTCACGCTATACGCCTGATAAGGAAGCACTAATTGAAGCATTAGATCAATTTATGGGGCAGCTTCAAGAAACAGAACATACGAAAGTACTGCATGAGACAATGTTGTCTCTAATTCAAAAATATGAAACGTGGACGGATATTTTCAAAGCGTTATTACATACAGTCTTCAAAGATTACGGTGTACTATTCATTGATGCGCAAGATCCGAAATTGCGTCAGCTTGAACAACCGATATTAAAAGAAATGTTGAAACAACATGAAGCGGTAGATAATGCCTTTAGACAACAACAAGCACGTACAGTAGAAGCAGGGTTCAGTCAGATGATTCAAACTGACACGAATGTGCATCTATTCTTACATGAAGAAGACATGCGTCAATTATTGACTTTTGAAGATGGTAAGTTCTATACAAGTAAGTCTCAAACTGGGTATACAGAAGCGGAATTGCTTGAAATCTTAGAACAAGAACCTGAACGTTTTTCAAACAACGTGGTGACACGACCGATTATGGAAGAGTGGTTGTTCAATACGCTCAGCTTTATCGGCGGTCCAAGTGAAATTAAATACTGGGCAGAATTAAAAGGTGCATTTGATGTCTTAGATGTAGACATGCCGATTGTCTTGCCACGTATGAAAATAACTTATTTAACACCACGCGTTGAAAAACTATTGAATCGCTATGAAATTAATACTGAAGATGTGATTACCAATGGTATTGATGATGAGAAAGATAAGTTTATCAGAGCGCATGCATCTGATAATTTCCTAGAACAATTAGACGCGCTTCAAGAGAATCAGCAAGAAGTCTATAAGCAGTTATTAGCTGAAGTAAAAGATAATGAAGATAATAAGAATTTAGTGATTAAAAATAATCAAATTCATCATACGCAGTATGATTATCTTAGAAAACGTTATTTCCATAATATCGAGAGGGAAAATGCGATCAGCATGAAACATTTTAGAGAAATTAACGATGCTCTCCACCCAATGGGCGGTCTTCAAGAAAGAATCTGGAATGCGCTACAAATTATGAATGATTTTGGGATGGATGTGTTCAGTCCCTCCACCTATCCACCACTTCGTTACACTTTAAATCAAATTATTATCAAACCTTAGGAAATCAAGGGTTTAGCCCGTGCTCGCAGTCTTGAGCACGGGCTATTTTTATGCTAAAAATGAATTTTTTTCGATATGTTCACATAAATAGTGGAGGATAGTGGTGAGTTGTGGTAAATTATAAATAAGGTGAGGTGATATAAATGTTCATGGGTGAGTACGAACACCAATTAGACGCAAAAGGACGCATGATTGTACCATCTAAATTCAGATACGAATTGAATGAACGTTTTATTATTACCAGAGGCCTTGATAAATGTTTGTTCGGTTACACTATGGAAGAATGGCAGAATATTGAGGAGAAAATGAAGTCATTACCGATGACAAAACGAGACGCACGTAGGTTTATGCGTATGTTCTTCTCAGGTGCTGTTGAAGTGGAACTTGATAAACAAGGGCGTATTAATATCCCTAAAAATTTAAGGGAGTACGCTAATTTAACTAAAGAATGTACAGTGATCGGTGTTTCTAGCCGCATCGAAATTTGGGACAGATCTACATGGAACGCTTTCTATGAAGAATCTGAAGACAGTTTCGAAGATATCGCTGAAGATTTGATAGACTTTGATTTTTAAATGGAGGAATGAAAGTGTTTCATCACGTAAGTGTCATGTTAAAAGAAACCATTGACGAATTAAATATAAAAGAAGATGGTGTGTATGTAGACTGTACACTTGGTGGAGCAGGCCATGCCCTTTATTTATTAAATCAACTCAATGACAAAGGACATTTGATTGCGATAGACCAAGATATGACAGCAATTGAAAATGCGAAAGAGGTCTTAAAGGACCACTTAGATCGTGTCACTTTTGTGCACAGTAATTTCAGAGAAATCAATCAAATCCTTGATGATTTGAACATTGAAAAAGTAGACGGCATTTATTATGACTTAGGCGTTTCAAGCCCACAGTTAGACGTGCCGGAGCGAGGATTCAGTTATCACCAAGATGCTAGATTAGATATGCGTATGGACCAGACACAACCTTTATCAGCTTATGAAGTTGTGAATGACTGGCCTTATGAAAGTTTAGTCAGAATCTTCTATCGTTATGGTGAAGAGAAATTCTCTAAACAGATTGCCAGAAGAATTGAAAAAACAAGAGAACATGAACCCATTGAAACAACTTTACAGCTGGTTGACGTTATTAAAGAAGGTATTCCTGCTAAAGCAAGACGTAAAGGCGGGCATCCTGCGAAGCGTGTCTTCCAAGCTATCAGAATTGCTGTAAATGATGAATTGAAAGCTTTCGAGGACTCATTAGAGCAAGCAATTGAAAGAGTCAAAGTACACGGACGCATTTCAGTGATTACTTTCCATTCGTTGGAAGACCGTTTATGCAAACAAATCTTCCAAGAATATGAAAAAGGCCCTGAAGTTCCCCGTGGTTTACCTATTATTCCAGAGGAATATACACCGAAACTAAAACGTGTTAACCGCAAACCGATTACAGCAACCGATGATGATTTAGCAGAAAATAACCGCGCTCGCAGTGCGAAATTGCGTGTAGCAGAGATTTTAAAATGATAGGAGAGTGACAAACTACTATGGCTGTAGAAAGAATCTATGAACCTTATACCGAACAATATGAACCCGCCAGACAAACCCCAGAAGTCAATCCATCGCCGACTAAGAAAGTTAAGCGCAAGGTTGTCGTACAACTCACTAAATTTGAGAAGGTATTATACATATCTTTAGTCGCAGTGATTGCAATGATCAGTATTTATATACTTTCATTAAAAATGGATGCTTATGATACTAAGGGTAAAATTGCTGATTTAGATTATAAAATCGAACAACAATCAAGTCAGAACAGCGCATTAAAATCAGAAATCAAAAAGAACTCTTCTTATGAACGCATTTACGATAAAGCTCAAAAACAAGGCATGAGCTTAAAGAACGATAATGTAAAGGTAGTGCGTAATAATGCCGAAGCGAAAAATTAAAATTAAAAAAAATAAAATAGGGGCAGTCCTCCTCGTCAGCTTGTTCGGACTGCTCTTTTTTCTATTGGTTTTAAGGTATGCCTTTGTCATGTTGACAGGGCATTCTTCAGGACAAAACTTAGTGATGAAAGCCAATGAAAAATATTTAGTTCAAACACAACAACAACCAGAACGAGGAAAGATTTATGACCGTAATGGCAAAGTCCTCGCAGAAGATGTTGAACGCTTTAAACTGACAGCAGTTGTCAGTAAGAAAGCTGATGAAGGTTCAGACAAGCCGCGTCATGTGGTTGATAAGAAAGAAACGGCTAAGAAGCTCGCAACTGTCATCGATATGGAACCTAAAGAAATTGAAAAAATGTTAGATAACAAAAAAGCGTTCCAAGTTGAGTTCGGCCGTAAGGGCAGCAACTTAACGTACCAACAAAAAGACAAAATCGAAAAAATGAAATTGCCTGGTGTTGCGTTATATCCTGAAACAGAACGTTTCTATCCTAATGGAAACTTTGCTTCTCACTTAATTGGAATGGCACAAAAGAATCCAGATAATGGAGAATTAAAAGGTGCCATGGGTGTTGAAAAAATCTTTGACAGCTATTTATCCGGTAAGCGTGGGATGTTATCTTATGTACATGATATTTGGGGCTATATCGCACCAAATTCTAAACAAGAAGTAGCTCCGCAACGTGGAGATGATGTGCATTTAACGATTGACTCAAACATCCAAGTCTTTGTAGAGGAAGCCTTGAATAAGTTAGATGATCGTTTCGCCCCAAAAGATGCCTTTGCGGTAGTTATGGATGCACATACAGGTGAAATCTTAGCCTTCAGTCAACGTCCGACATTCAACCCTGAAACAGGAAAAGACTTCGGTAAGAAGTGGGCGAATGACTTATATCAAAATACGTATGAACCGGGTTCTACCTTCAAGACGTATGGTTTAGCCGCAGCGATTCAAGAAGGTAAGTTCAAACCAGATAAGGAATATAAATCAGGTCATCGAGATATCATGGGTTCTGAAATCTCTGACTGGAACAATACAGGTTGGGGTAAAATTCCAATGAGTCTTGGTTTCACTTATTCATCCAACACCTTGATGATGCAGCTTCAAGATATGGTTGGATCTGACAAGATGAAATCATGGTATGAGAAATTCGGTTTCGGTAAACCAACAGGCGGTATGTTCGATGGTGAAGCAGCGGGCGGTATTGCCTGGGATAATGAATTACAACAAAAAACAACAGCATTTGGACAATCTACAACAGTCACTCCTATCCAAATGCTGCAAGCGCAAACTGCATTCTTTAATAAAGGGAACATGGTTAAACCATGGTTCGTAAGTAGTATAGACAATCCGGTTAAAAACGATACACTATATAAAGGTGAGAAAGAATTTGCAGGCAAACCAATTACGGAAGATACCGCGAACAAAGTGAAAAAAGAATTGGACTTAGTTGTTAACAGCAAGAAAAGTCACGCGCAAAACTTCAGAGTCAAAGGGTATCGTATCGGTGGTAAAACAGGTACTGCCCAAGTAGCTGACCCTGAAAACGGCGGTTACGTTAAAGGTCCTTATCCATACTTCTCAAGCTTTATCGGACATGCGCCAAGCAAAAATCCTGAAATTATTGTTTATGCTGGGATGAGCTTAGCTCAGAAAAATAAACAAGAAGCTTATGAAATGAATGTCAGCTCGGCATTTAATCCAATTATGGAAAACACATTGAAGTATTTAAATGTCGGTAAAGATAATGAAAAAGCAACTAAAGATTCATTCGGCAAAGTGCCAAATGTTTCAGGCGAGACTGTGGATCAAGCTGAAGAAGCTGTGAAAAACAAAGACTTGAAACCAGTAGTCATCGGTGAAGGCGATACGGTTGCACAGCAATTACCGCAAGCTGATGAAAAGACATTACTGCACAGTAAAGTCTTTATGAAAACAGATGGTGACATGACAATGCCTGATATGAAAGATTGGAGTAAAGATGATGTCTTAGCTTTCGAATCATTAACAGGAATTCGTGTTAAAATGAAAGGTAATGGCTTTGTTTCTGAACAATCTATCAGCCCGAATACGTCGTTGAAAGATAAAAAAGAAGTAGAAGTGAAATTGTCCGCACCACAAGCAGATTAGCATCAAGAGGTGATGGATACGTTTGGTATCCATCCCTCATCTTACATATAAAATTAAATTAAGATACACAAGGAGAACAATATGGTTTATGTTTTAGCAATTGTCGCATTTTTAGTTACAGCAGTATTAGTACCCATACTGATTCCAACATTAAAAAGGATGAAGTTTGGACAGAGTATCCGTGAAGAAGGCCCGAAAAGCCACATGAAGAAAACAGGTACACCGACGATGGGTGGATTAACGTTCTTAATCAGTATTATCGTCGCAACAATAATTGCGATTATCTTCTCAGATAATCCGAATCCGTTTATTCTATTGTTATTTGTGACAGTCGGTTTTGGTTTAATCGGCTTTATCGATGACTACATCATTGTCGTGAAGAAGAATAACCAAGGATTAACAAGTAAGCAAAAATTCTTAGCACAAATTGCGATTGCGGTTATCTTCTTTATCTTGAGTGATACATTTAACATGATTCATTTTGCGACAGGCATTCACATTCCGTTTACAACAGTACAAATTCCGCTTTCTGTCGTTTATGTCGTCTTCATTGTCTTCTGGCAAGTCGGCTTCTCTAACGCGGTCAACTTAACCGATGGTTTAGATGGTTTAGCGACAGGTTTATCTATTATTGCATTTTCTATGTATGCGATTATGAGCTTTATGCTTGGTAATCATGCAGTAGGTACATTCTGTATTATTATGGTCTTCGCATTGCTTGGTTTCTTATTCTATAACGTCAACCCAGCAAAAGTATTCATGGGAGACACAGGCAGCTTAGCTTTAGGTGGTATCATCGCAACTGTATCAATTATGTTAAACGCGGAAATTTCATTATTGTTCATCGGATTTGTATTTGTTGCTGAAACATTATCAGTTATTTTACAAGTCGCTTCATTCAAATTGACAGGCAAACGTATATTCAAGATGAGTCCGTTACATCATCACTTTGAATTATGCGGCTGGAATGAATGGAAAGTTGTGACAGTATTTTGGATTACAGGACTCATCACAGGCTTGATAGGTTTATGGATTGGAGTGCATTAATCAATGCTTAAATATAAAGGATTAGAAGGAAAACATGTATTAGTAGTTGGATTAGCGAAAAGCGGATATGAAGCGGCTAAATTACTACACCATCTTGGTGCAGAAGTTACTGTCAACGATGGCGGGGACCTTTCCAAAGATCCGCATGCGAAAGATTTAAAAGAAATGGGTTTAACTGTCATCGGGGGACATCATCCATTATCTTTATTGGATGACAATCCAATCATTGTTAAAAATCCAGGTATTCCCTATACTGTGCCATTGATTGAAGAAGCAGAAAAACGTGGTTTGAAAATTTTAACGGAAGTCGAATTGAGTTATTTGATTTCAGAAGCACCGATTATTGCGGTAACTGGGACAAATGGTAAAACAACAACGACTTCGTTAATTGGCGACATGTTCGACAATAGCAGACAAAAAGGTCTGCTTTCAGGCAATATCGGTTTTGTAGCATCTAAAGTTGCACAAGAAGCAAAATCTGAAGATTACTTAATTACTGAGTTGTCATCTTTCCAATTGCTTGGTATCGATACGTATCGTCCACATATTGCGATTATTACGAATATCTATTCAGCGCACTTAGATTATCACGGTACTTTAGAAAACTATCGTGATGCGAAACGACGTATTTATAAAAATCAAACTGAAGATGACTTCTTGATTTGTAATTACAGTCAGCGTCATTTGATTGAAACAGAAGGCTTAAAGGCCAAAACATATTATTTCTCTACAAATCAAGAAGTTAACGGCATTTATATGAAAGACGGATATATCGTCTTGAATGGTTTACGTATTATTCATAAAGATGATATTGTGCTTCCTGGTGAACATAACTTAGAAAACATTTTAGCTGCTGTACTTGCAGCAGTGTTAGCAGGTGTTTCCATTGATGCGGTCATTCATACACTAACAACATTCTCAGGTATCAAACACCGTCTGCAATATATTGGTTCGAACAAAACGAACAAATATTATAATGACTCGAAAGCAACGAATACTTTAGCAACGCAATTTGCGTTGAATTCATTCGAACAACCGATCATTTGGTTGTGCGGCGGGTTAGATCGCGGAAATGGATTTGATGAATTGATTCCATACATGAAGAATGTGCGTGCGATGTTGACCTTTGGTGAAACACAAGATAAGTTGACGAAGCTTGGTGAAAGCCAAGGCAAGTATGTGGTACGTGCAACAGATGTTAAAGACGCAGTGGAGAAAGTTCAAGATATTATTGAACCAAATGATGTGGTCTTATTATCACCAGCATGTGCAAGTTGGGATCAATACAATACTTTTGAAGAACGAGGAGATGTTTTCATCGACAGTTTTCGTTCACATCTCCCTTCGAAGTAGGAGGGTGATGATGGATGGCAGACAAAGTACGAAAAATTGATTCAGAGTACTTAAAAGAAAAACGCCGAAAACGCAGAGCAAAACAGCGGCGCGTTCAACTTATAATATTTGGAACACTCATAGCGTTAATTATTCTGATAGTATTGTATATGTTCACGCCAATTAGTAATATTGACCATGTAGAGGTTAAAGGCAACCATTATCTTTCTGATAAAGAAGCGAAACAAGCTTTGGATTTAAAGAGAGATACTAAAATCTACATGTTCTGCAAAGGGAAAGCCATCAACAAAATGAAAGAAAATCCTTTCGTTAAAGACGTACAGATCAAGAGAAAATTGCCGAATAATTTAGAGGTGAATGTTTCTGAGTATCAATTGGTCGGATTGTTAGAAGATAAGGGCAAATATCATCCAGTGCTTTCAAATGATCATATTTTAAAAGATTATAAAGGACAAGTACCGAATGATGCGCCAGTGATATCAGGTTTTAGTGAATCACGACGCGATAAAATGATTCAAGCTTTATCGGAAATACCGACAGAAATCAGACAATCAATTTCTGAAGTAGAATATGCGGATGATAAAGACAACCGCAATAAAATCAGATTGTATATGAAAGATGGCATTCAAGTCATCGGCAATATACGCACGATTGCCGATAAATTAAAATATTATCCTGAAATGGTCAGCGCACTAGAACGTGATGACTCTGGTGAACTGAAAAAATCAGGTTATATTGATTTATATGTCGGTGCTTCATTTATTCCATACAAATCTTCTTCATCAACATCATCAGACAGCAGTGTGAAATTGAAAGAAGGTACAGCAATGGAAGATAAAGCGAAAGATGAATTGCAGAATACTTTGAACAAAATTAATGACCAAATGAAAGACGATAAGACAACAAAAGATAATTCTCAGAAAGAAAGTAGTACAAATAATTAAAAAAGTCTTGAATATCATGTGTTTATAGTTCACAACCATAGAAACGTATTGTAAACTAACTATAGTGTATTTTTTAAAGAAATTGTCAGGAGGTGCCTATCTATGGAGGAACATTACTATGTAAGTGTAGATATTGGTTCATCTAGTGTAAAAACAATAGTAGGCGAAAAATTTCATAATGGAATTAATGTGATAGGTACAGGACAAACCTATACAAGCGGAATTAAGAATGGCTTGATCGATGATTTCGATTTAGCTAAACAAGCTGTTAAAGATACAATTAAGAAAGCTTCAATCGCGTCAGGCGTTGATATTAAAGAAGTATTCTTGAAATTGCCGATTGTCGCTACTGAAGTTTATGATGAAACCAATGAAATCGAATTTTATGAAGATACTGAAATAAACGGAAGACACATTGAAACTGTGTTAGAAGGCATCAGAGATAAAAACGACGTTGAAGAAACTGAAGTGGTGGATACATTCCCAATTCGTTTCATCGTAGATGGCGACAACGAAGTTTCTGATCCGAAAGAATTGATTGCAAGACATTCGTTAAAAGTTGAATCAGGTGTTATTGTGATTCAAAAATCAATTCTTGTCAACTTGATTAAATGTGTAGAAGCTTGCGGTGTGGATGTATTAGATGTTTATTCTGATGCATACAACTATGGCTCAATCTTGACGCCGACTGAGAAAGAGTTAGGCGCATGTGTGATTGACATTGGCCAAGATTTAACGCAAGTAGCATTCTTCGAACGCGGCGAGTTAGTTGACGCTGATTCATTCGAAATGGGCGGACGTGATATCACTGATGATGTTGCGCAAGGCCTTAACACATCTTATGCGACAGCAGAAAAAGTGAAACATCAATATGGTCATGCATTCTATAACTCAGCATCAGATCAAGATGTTTTCTCAGTTGAACAAATCGATAGTGATGAAGATGCACAATTCACGCAAAAAGATTTAGCAGATATTATCGAAGCACGTGTAGAAGAAATCTTCTTTAATGTCTTTGATTTACTGCAAGAATTAGGATTGACGAAAGTCAACGGCGGATTTGTGGTAACAGGCGGTTCAGCAAACTTGTTAGGTGTTCGTGAATTATTGCAAGATATGGTTAATGAGAAGGTAAGAATACATACACCTTCACAAATGGGAATCAGAAAACCTGAATTCTCATCTGCAATTTCAACGATTTCTAGCAGTATCACTTTTGATGAATTATTAGATTATGTTACAATTAGTAATCATGATAATGAAGAATTTGAAGAGGAAGTAATCGAGTCAGAACCTAAGCCGCAAACTGAAAAAGCAAGCGGTTTCGACTGGTTCAAGAAAAAACAAGCTAAACCGACTCATGAAACACCTGCTTCAGGTGAATCAATTGAAACAGACGAAGTTTCTGAAACACCAGAAACACACAATACTAAGCAAGAAACTGATTATAACTCAGACCAATCTCATGAGAAACAAGAAGAAAGTAAATTTAAAAAATTATTGAAATCTCTATTTGATTGATTGCCCATTAAAACTAGGAGGAAATTTAAATGTTAGAATTTGAACAAGGATTTAATCATTTAGCGACGTTAAAAGTCATTGGTGTCGGCGGCGGAGGTAACAACGCTGTTAACCGAATGATTGACCACGGAATGAACAATGTTGAATTTATTTCAATCAACACTGACGGTCAAGCATTAAACTTATCTAAAGCTGAGTCCAGAATCCAAATCGGTGAAAAATTAACACGTGGTTTAGGTGCTGGCGCGAACCCAGAAATTGGTAAAAAAGCTGCAGAAGAATCTCGCGAGCAAATCGAAGACGCTATCCAAGGCGCTGATATGGTATTCGTAACTGCTGGTATGGGTGGCGGTACTGGTACAGGTGCTGCACCAGTTGTTGCTAAGATCGCGAAAGAAATGGGTGCATTAACAGTTGGTGTTGTAACTCGCCCATTCAGTTTCGAAGGACGTAAACGTCAAACTCAAGCTGCTGCAGGGGTAGAATCAATGAAAGCAGCTGTTGATACATTAATCGTAATTCCAAACGACCGCTTATTAGACATCGTTGATAAATCTACGCCAATGATGGAAGCGTTCAAAGAAGCGGATAACGTATTACGCCAAGGTGTACAAGGTATCTCAGACTTAATCGCAGTATCTGGTGAAGTAAACCTTGACTTTGCAGACGTTAAGACAATCATGTCTAACCAAGGTTCTGCATTAATGGGTATCGGTGTTTCTTCTGGTGAAAACCGTGCAGTTGAAGCAGCTAAAAAAGCTATTTCTTCTCCATTACTTGAAACATCAATCGTTGGTGCACAAGGTGTCCTAATGAACATTACAGGCGGAGAATCATTATCTTTATTCGAAGCGCAAGAAGCGGCTGACATCGTACAAGATGCAGCAGATGAAGATGTAAACATGATCTTCGGTACTGTTATCAACCCTGAATTACAAGATGAAATCGTAGTTACTGTAATTGCGACTGGTTTCGAAGACAAACCAGCAACTCATGCACGTAAACAATCTAATACAGGTTTCGGATCTAGCGCAACAAGCACAAGTGCTTCAAGCGACGAAGGTATCGGTCATGCGCCAAGATCTCATAGTTCTGAATCATCAAGCGAATCAAGAACACACACTACTAAAGAAGATGATATTCCAAGCTTCATCAGAAACAGAGAAGAAAGACGTTCAAGAAGAACTAGACGTTAATCTCTTTCTATAAAGTTTGCATTGAGCAATCAACCATAGTATCACGCAAGATTAGATGCAACAGGTCATCGAGTGGTCTAGTGAGAACAATAATCTAAAGTGTCATCAGATCGATTGATCTGATGACACTTTTTATATATTTGAATATAAGCGCAATTAGCTTTACTATTAAATTGACAACCTAGTTTAAAAGGCATCAATCTATAAATAGGAGAGATTATTATGCCAGAGAATTTTAGCAAACAACCACATTATTTAGAACATACTGGTGCGAAATCAGAAGGGATTACTTTAGGATTCACTACCAGAGAAGGTGGACAGAGTCCGTATCCAGAAAACGCGTTTAATATGGCATTATATATCGATGATGCTGCTGAAAATGTACATGCCCATCAACGTATCATTGCTGATGCCATCGGTTATGATAGAAAACAATGGATCTTCCCGATTCAAACACATGGCACAAATGTCGTTGAAGTGACAACAGATGACGCGAATACAAACATTGAAACATTAACAGATGCTTTGCATGGAGTAGATGGTATGTACTCATATGATTCAGATGTATTATTAACGATGTGCTATGCCGATTGTGTACCTGTTTATTTCTATAGTCCAAAACATCATTTTATTGCATTAGCACATGCAGGTTGGAAAGGTACAGTTGGCCGTATTTCAGAAGAAATTTTAGAACATATCATTTTTGATTTGAAAGACCTGCAAGTTGTGATAGGTCCTGCGACTTCAAATAGTTATGAAATTAATGATGACATTAAAGCGCAATTTGAAGCCTTACCTGTTGATGCATCAACATTTATTGATACACGTGGCGAAGATCGTCACGGCATCGATTTAAAAGAAGCGAATCGTCAATTACTTATCCAAGCAGGTGTACCGAGTGAAAATATTGACGTAACAGATTATGCGACTTCTGAGAATTTGGACTTATTCTTTTCATATAGGGTAGAAAAAAGTAAGACTGGCCGTATGTTGGCATTTATCGGACAGTAAGAAGTAAGGAGTAATTGGAATGAATGTGAAACAAAATCTAGAACAAATCAACGAACATATTACGAAAAGTCTTGAGAAAGTCCATCGTGACACCAGACCGAACGTGATTGCTGTAACAAAATATGTTACAATAGAGCGAGCTAAAGAAGCATATGATGCTGGCATCAGACATTTTGGGGAAAATCGTTTAGAAGGTTTCCAAGCTAAGCGAGAAGCATTGCCAGATGACGTGGTAATGCACTTTATCGGTACATTGCAATCACGTAAAGTCAAAGAAGTTATCGATGACATTGATTACTTACATGCATTAGACCGTAAAAGTTTAGCGAAAGAAATCAATAAACGCGCATCACATGTCGTTAAATGTTTTGTTCAAGTGAATGTTTCTGAAGAAGAAAGTAAACATGGTCTTGCTTTAGAAGAAGTAGATGCATTTATCGAATTACTTGAACAATATGAGAACATTCAAGTCGTGGGTCTGATGACAATGGCACCTTATACAGAAGATGAAGCAGAAATTAGACAGATTTTTGAAACATTAAGACATAAACGTGATGAAATTCAAGCAAAACAATTAGATTATGCGCCATGCACTGAATTATCTATGGGCATGAGTAATGATTATGAAATTGCTGCAGAAGAAGGCGCAACCTTCGTACGAATCGGTACTAAACTAGTAGGGAAAGAGGAGTGAGCCAATTGGCTTTAAAAGACCTATTTAACAATTTTTTTGTCATAGAAGAAGAAGAGGAAGTTGCTGATCGTCAGCAACCTACAAAAAATACTGCACAAGCTGAACCAGAACCTCAAACACAAGCTACTACAACAGCGCAGCAAACGCAATCAACAAACAATAATAATTATTATAATGAAAGACAGCGTGCAATTAAGACTGTCCCTAAACGTCAAACACAAAGCAATCGATTGCAGACGTCTTCCAATGAAAGGAAGTATCAAATGGCTAATCACACAAACAATGACCCTTCAAGAAATGTAGTCAATATGAACGCTGGGAACTTGCACGAAAGTTCAAAAATGTGTTTATTCGAGCCACGTGTCTTCTCAGATACGCAAGATATTGCAGATGAGTTGAAGAATAGACGTGCGACACTCGTCAATTTACAACGTATTGACAATGTTTCTGCGAAACGTATTATTGATTTCTTAAGCGGAACAGTATACGCAATCGGCGGAGACATCCAACGTGTCGGTAATGATATTTTCTTATGTACACCAGATAACGTAGAAGTAGCTGGCAGTATTACAGAAGATATTGATACGTCTGAATTTGATTATGAATGAGGTAACCAGCTATGAGTTTAGTTAATGTTTTAGCGCTCTTATTTAATGCGATAGAGATATTGTTGACAGTGTATTACTGGGGTATGATTTTATACTTCTTTATGTCATGGATACCGAATGCGCAAGGTTCTGCATTTGGACGTTTCCTACGTAAGATTTACGAACCGTTTTTAGCACCATTTCGTAAAATTATCCCGCCAATCGGTATGATTGATATCTCAAGTTTAGCCGCTATCTTTGTGTTGATATTCTTTCAAAGAGGCTTACATACGATATTCGTACTGATTCTGCAACAATTAGTTTAATAAATCATGAAAGGTATGCCGAATTTCATTGGAATCAGGCTGCCTTTTTCTTTTGTCAGGGGTGAATTCACATAGATATATATCAACACTTTAGAAGAGAAGAACAACCTATCATCACAATGTTGATGGATAAAGTACAACAAGCAGAACGCAATTATGCGCCGGTGTTAACACACTTTCTAGATCCAAGAGCACAATATATTTTAGAAGTCATCGTCAATAGCTTCGATGATTTACAGGTTTCATTTAATGGCGGCAATCCATCTAGTGAACGTAAGCGTGCAGTGATTGCGCCAGATTACTTTGAACCGACTGAAGAAGATTTTGAGCTGGTGCTGTTTGATTTAGAGTATCCTGAAAAGTTTGCGTCAATTGATCATCGTAATGTGCTTGGAACGTTGATGTCACTCAGTATTGAACGCGATCAGCTCGGCGATATTATTGTAGGCGATAAAATTCAGTTTATTTTGACAAAGAATATTAAATCGTATATAATGTTGGAATTAAAGCGAATCAAGGGTGTGCCGGTCAAACTGCATGAAGTACCACTAGAAGATATGATACAATCAAAAGAGGATTGGACGCTCCATCAAGCAACGATCAGCGCAATGCGCTTAGATGTTGTGTTGAAGGAAATGATTCGTAAATCACGTTCAATTGCAAAACAATATATTGAAAAGAAACGTATCAAAGTGAATCATACAATTATTGAACGTCCAGATTTCCAACTAGAACCTGGAGATTTGCTGTCGATACAAGGACATGGCCGTGCGAGAGTGACTGAAATCGGTCATAAAACAAAGAAAGACAAACTGCGCATAGTATATGAAACTTTATTCAAATAGTGTATGATTAAGGAGGACAATATAAGATGTCTTTTACACCGAATGAAATTAAAAACAAAGAATTTTCTAGAATTAAGAATGGCCTTGAACCCACTGAAGTCGCTGATTATTTAAGCCAACTCAGTCAAGAAATTGAACATTTAAAAGAACAGAAAAAACAACTTGAAACAGTTGTAGAAGAAAAAGAAAATAACTTAAAAGCGTACAAAGAAGTACAACAATCAGTAAGTGACGCTTTAGTTCAAGCACAATCAGCAAGCCAAGAAACAAAAATGGCTGCGACAAAAGAAGCAGAAGCGATTATTGCGAAAGCAAAAGCTGAAGCAGATCGTATTGTGAATGACGGTGTGGAAAAAGCAAGACGTTTATCTTTCCAAACAGAAGATATGAAACGTCAATCTAAGATTTTCCGTTCTCGTTTCCGCATGTTAGTGGAAGCTCAGTTAGATTTATTGAAGAATGATGATTGGGATTACTTATTAAACTATGACTTAGATGCACAACAAGTCACAGAAGAAAACTTCCAACATTTACATCAAAATGATGTGACTGAACAAGAGAAACAACAAGCGCAAGCGCAACAAGCTGAAGCACAAGACGGTACACCAGCACAAAACGAAGCAGATAAAGAACAAAAATAATAATTGAAATTTGTAAAACAGACGCGTAAGAATTAAGTGAACATATCAACATAACAGCGAGTTAGGGATGGTGCGAGCCTAATATATGTTTAATTCTTATATCACTGTTTTATCCAATCATATAGGTAAGAATGAAGAGAACTCTAAGTTGAGTTAATCAGGGTGGTACCGCGGTTAATCGTCCCTGTTAATTGAACTTAGAGTTCTTTTTTATATTTTAAGGAGTGAAAATTAATGAACTACAAAGAAACGCTATTGATGCCGAAAACAGACTTCCCAATGCGAGGGGGATTACCAAAGAAAGAACCAGAAATCCAAAAACAATGGGACGAACAAGATTTATACCATAAAATCTTAGAAAAAAATAAGGGAAATGAAACTTATATTTTACATGATGGCCCACCGTATGCGAACGGTAACTTACACATGGGACATGCCTTAAATAAAATTTTAAAAGACTTTATCGTACGTTATAAATCAATGCAAGGTTACTATTCACCTTATGTTCCTGGTTGGGATACGCATGGTTTACCAATTGAACAAGCATTAACAAAAAAAGGTGTTAAGCGTAAAGAAATGCCTGTATCTGAATTCCGTGAATTATGTAAGGAATTCGCTTTAGAACAAATCGATATTCAAAAGAAAGACTTCAAACGTTTAGGTGTGAATGGTGACTTCAACGATCCATACATCACATTAAAACCTGAATATGAAGCAGCACAAATCCGTTTATTCGGTGAAATGGCTGACCGTGGTTTAATCTATAAAGGTAAAAAACCAGTTTACTGGTCACCATCAAGTGAATCATCATTAGCTGAAGCGGAAATCGAATATCATGATAAACGTTCACCATCTATCTATGTGGCATTTGACGTTAAAGACGGCAAAGGTGTTGTAGATGAAGATGCGAAATTCATTATCTGGACAACTACACCTTGGACATTACCTTCAAACGTTGCGATCACAGTTCACCCAGAATTGAAATATGGTCAATATAAAGTGAATGGTGAAAAATATGTTGTAGGTACTGACTTAGTAGAAGAAGTTGCTGAAGCATTAGATTGGGATAAAGACGCAATCGAACTTGAAAAAACATTCACAGGTAAAGAATTAGAATATGTTGAAACACAACATCCATTTGTTGATCGTGTATCATTAGTTATCAACGGCTTACACGTTACAACTGATGCTGGTACTGGTGCGGTTCATACAGCACCTGGACACGGGGAAGATGACTATATTGTCGGACAAAAATATGGTTTACCTGTTATCAGCCCATTAGATGATAAAGGGGTCTTCACTGAAGAAGGCGGCCAATTCGAAGGTATGTTCTATGACAAAGCAAATAAAGCTGTCACAGACTTACTTAAAGAAAATGGTTCTTTATTAAAATTACAATTCATCACACATAGTTACCCACATGACTGGCGTACGAAAAAACCGGTTATCTTCCGTGCGACACCACAATGGTTCGCTTCAATCAGTAAAGTACGTCAAGATATCTTAGACGCAATTGAAGAAACACACTTCAAAGTCGACTGGGGTAAAACACGTATCTATAACATGATCCGTGACCGTGGCGAATGGGTTATCTCACGTCAACGTGTATGGGGTGTACCACTTCCAGTCTTCTACGCTGAAAATGGCGACATCATCATGGATAAAGAAGTCATCTATCATGTAGCGAACTTATTTGAAAAATATGGTTCAAATGTATGGTTCGACCGTGAAGCGAAAGACTTATTACCTGAAGGCTTCACACATCCAGGCAGTCCAAATGGTGAATTCACAAAAGAAGAAGACATCATGGACGTATGGTTCGACTCAGGTTCATCACACCGTGGTGTATTAGAAACACGTCCGGAATTATCATTTCCAGCTGACCTTTACTTAGAAGGTAGTGACCAATATCGTGGTTGGTTCAACTCTTCTATCACAACTTCAGTTGCGACACGTGGTCAATCACCATATAAATTCTTACTTTCACATGGTTTCGTAATGGACGGAGAAGGTAAGAAAATGAGCAAATCATTAGGTAACGTTATCGTTCCTGATCAAATCGTAAAACAAAAAGGTGCAGATATCGCACGTCTATGGGTGAGCAGTGTCGACTACTTATCTGACGTACGTATCTCTGATGAAATCTTAAAACAAACTGCGGATGTTTATCGTAAAATCCGTAACACATTACGTTTCATGTTAGGTAACGTTAATGACTTTAATCCAAGCACAGATGCGTTGGATGAAGCGGACTTATTAGAAGTCGATCGTTATTTATTAAATCGTTTACGTGAATTCACAGCGAATATCATCAAACACTACGATAACTTCGACTACTTAAACATCTATCAAGAAGTTCAAAACTTCATTAACGTTGAATTAAGTAACTTCTACTTAGATTACGGTAAAGATATCTTATATATCGAAAAACAAGATTCACCAAAACGTCGTAGTATGCAGACAGTGCTTTACCAAATCTTAGTCGACATGACTAAATTATTAGCACCAATCTTAGCGCATACAGCTGAAGAAGTTTGGTCATATATCCCTCACGTAGAAGAAGAAAGTGTACATTTAGCAAATATGCCTAAAGTGGTTGAACCAGACACAGCATTACTTGAAAAATGGAACACATTCATGAAATTACGTGACGATGTGAACCGTGCTTTAGAAAGTGCACGTAACGACAAAGTTATCGGTAAATCATTAGAAGCGAAAGTAATCATCGGAAGCAACGAACACTTCGATGCGACTAGCTTCTTAAAAGACTTTGAAAACTTACAACAATTATTCATCGTATCTCAAGTGGAAGTAGAAGATAAAGTTGAAAATGGTACTGAATACTATCACGGCGATATCAAAGTTGTTCACGCTGACGGTGAAAAATGTGAAAGATGCTGGAACTACAGCACTGAACTTGGTTCAGCAAACGGCTTAGATCACTTATGCCCACGTTGCCAAGCAGTTGTAGAAACTTTATAAGTCACACATTGTTAAAATAAAGCTTAAAGTAAAAATGAAGCACTCTGACTAACCCTCAGAGTGCTTTTTTCAATGTATAGACTGTGAGCCAATCCTGAGTAATTGAGTCGAAAACTCGGTATAATGAGTAATACGCTTATGGAACGTCAATGAAAATAGACAGAAAGGAGCGACGGCATTGCGTCAATTAGGAGAAAAACATTACGTCAATGGTGTGACGTTAAATGTGAGAGATAAAGAAAACTTAAAACACTTTTATGAAGAGATATTAGGATTTAATGTGATTAATGAAACGTATACTTCTATTCAATATGAAGTAGGAGATTCAAAACATCGCATTACCTTACATCAAATAGATGATGGCAGAGAGCCATTAGTATCAGAAGCAGGATTATTTCATATCGGTATTCGCTTAGGTTCGCACGCGCATTTAGCGGATTTAATGGCACACTTAACGGAACATGAAATCCCGTTAAATGGTGCGGAACATAATGTCAGTACGTCATTATATTTTACAGACCCTGAAGGTAATGGCTTTGAATTTTATGCGGACCAACCGGAAGAAACCTGGGATTTTGATAAAGAGAATCGTGTGATTATGGATACAAGACATTTATATGCCTCTAAACTAATGAACTTACGTTCACGTGATGGATGGCAAGGTATTCCAGATGACAGTATGATTGGTAATTTACATTTGAAGACGGTACGTATTTCTGAAGTGAAAGATTATTACTTAGCACACTTTGGATTAGAAGAATCTTCTTTTGTGAATAAATCATCACTCTTTATGTCATCAAACGGTTATCATCATACTTTAGCTGTCAATCATTGGATGTCTAGTATGCAGCGGATGGAAAATGATGATACGTATGGTTTAACATTGGTAGATTTCCATTATCCAGAGACGACACATACTTGGCTAAAAGGACCGGACGGTATCGCATTTCGATTTAATTATCTAGGAGTTTGATAATCATTGAAAAAACTAATTTCAGCAGGTGTTATGTTGGTCGTCCTTGGTGGAGCAACATATGTGGCAGTCGACCATCAAGATGAGATTGAACATTATATAGAACAGATGAAACCTGATCCTATGGCATTTAATCCGTACGATGATGGAGAATGTACGGATTATGTGTTTGAGAAAGTCAAAGATGACGGTAATATGATTGGTAAAAGTTGGGGAGATGCGAAGTACTGGGCAGACAAAGCTGAAGAAGCGGGTTACACAGTGAATCAACAACCTAAAGCCTCATCACTTTTACAATCACCAAGAGGTGAAGAAGGTCATGTCGCATACATTGAACATGTGAATGATGATGGTTCATTATATGTAACTGAAATGAATTACGTTGCCCCTCATAAAGTGACTTCACGTGCGATTCAACCACAACAAGTTCAAAACTATCATTATATTCATCCAAAAGAGAATCCAAAGACACAAGATACTAAAGAAGCTTAATTGATAATTTTAGTATCTGTTCTACTGGCAATTTGTTATAATATACAATGTTGTTATGAAGAAGTGAAAGGTCAGTATGCATCATTGTGATAACACAATAGATGAGCTGGCTGCTTCAAGGAGGAAGACATGAGAAAATCATATTTCATCGGTGCCACGTTATTTGTGACCTTAGCGGTACTGATTTTAGATCAATTTACTAAAGCATATATTGTAAAAACAATGTCAGTAGGTGACTCATATTCAGTCATTCCAGGATTTTTAAACATTACCTCTCACCGTAATACAGGCGCTGCTTGGGGAATACTCAGCGGCAAAATGGGCTTTTTCTTTTTAGTTACGATTATTGTATTAGGGTTACTTACTTATTTCTACGTTAAAGAAGCAAGAGGTCATTTCTGGATGCAGATGGCAATCAGTTTATTATTTGCTGGTGCGTTAGGTAATTTCATCGATCGTATGAAAAATGGTGAAGTGGTCGATTTTATTGATACGTATATTTTCGGTTATGATTTCCCAATCTTTAATGTTGCGGATTCTAGTTTGACTGTCGGTGTCATTTTAATTTTGATTTTGTTGTTGTTTGATTCTAAGAAAAATAAAGTGAAGTAAAGGAGTGTTGAAATGACTCAATTTGATTTTCAGATTACAGAAGATGAACACGTTGGCCAACGTATAGATAAATTCTTGCCTGAACAAAACTCTGATTGGTCACGTAGCCAAATCCAAGATTGGATTAAAGAAGGCTTAGTTGAAGTGAATCAAAAAGTTGTGAAGGCGAATTATAAAATGAAGAAGAATGATCAAGTTCAAGTGACGGAGAAGGAGACGGTTGAAGCGGATATTCAACCTGAAAATTTGGACTTAGACATTTATTATGAAGATGAAGATGTGGCAATTGTTTATAAGCCTAAAGGTATGGTTGTGCATCCCTCACCAGGTCATTACAGTGGAACACTTGTAAATGGCTTAATGTACCAAATCAAAGATTTAAGCGGCATTAATGGTGAAATCAGACCCGGTATTGTCCACCGTATCGATAAAGATACGTCAGGTTTATTAATGGTTGCGAAAAACGATATTGCACATAGAGGTTTAGTGGAACAACTCATGGACAAAACTGTAACGCGTAAATATACGGCATTAGTTCACGGAAATATTCCACATGACTATGGCACAATCGATGCGCCAATCGGTCGTAATAAAGTAGACCGTCAAGCTATGGATGTTGTCGATGATGGTAAAGATGCGATTACACACTTTAATGTACTAGAACACTTTAACAACTACACATTAGTAGAATGTGAACTTGAAACAGGACGTACACACCAAATTCGTGTACATATGAAATACATCGGTTATCCATTAGTTGGAGATCCAAAATACGGACCGAAAAAAACAATGGACATTGGTGGTCAAGCCTTACATGCAGGTGTCATCGGCTTCACACATCCAGTAACTGGTGAATATATCGAAAGAAAAGCACCTCTTCCAGATTACTTTGAGGAAATCCTTGAAGATATTCGCACTAGAGATGCGTAAATAAAAGTAAACTTAATATCTAATAGAAAATCCCTTGAAATGAAAGTGTTCGTTTCAAGGGATTTTTTGCATAAAAAAAGTCTTACTGACACAGTAAGACGTTAGCATTTAAGCTACATTTTCGCTTTAAGCTTGTTTTAACTTATTTATGATCTTTTAGAATGAAGTAAACTTCTAAATATAGAATA
>NZ_PPRU01000020.1 GCF_002902285.1 Staphylococcus simulans
GTATAGACAAGGATTTAATTCAAAATTCATTATAAAAAGTCATTTGAAGAAATATTTTTCAATGGATTTTAAAAGAGTATTTGGTAATTTAAATCCTGATGTTCTAATCGATTATGGTGGTTACAATAAAATGTTTACAGCACTTTTTGCATTTGCACCTGTAAAAGTTAAAGCAATTTTTCTTCATGCAAATATGTTTGAAGAATATCATAAAAAAATAAATGGGGTCTATAAACACAAATGGAACTTAAAAGTTATTTTTAGTTTGTATGATCAATTTGATAGAATTGTATCTGTTTCGGAAAGCGTTAACGAAGAAAACCAGAAAAACTTAGCAGAATTTATAACTAATCCACTGAAAAAAATGATTTCAATTGAAAATGTTATTGATGGTGGAGAAATAATTAAAATAGCTCAAGAAGCACATGATAAAAATAAACATATTCAACTATACAATGATGGAAACAAAGTAGATTTCACTATATACAATATAAATGAAGTAAATAAACGCAATTGTAATATAAAATGTGTACAGTCACCAAGTAAGGATGATATTAATTTTGTAAGTGTAGGTAGACTATCACCTGAAAAAAATCATTCTAATTTAATCAAAGCATTTAAAAAGGTAGTTGAAAAAGAAAAAAATAGTAAATTGTTTATTATCGGAAATGGCCCTTTATATAATGATTTAAATAAACTGATTCAACAGTTGAACTTACAAGAAAATGTCTTTCTTCTAGGTTTTATACAAACTCCTTTTATATTTATAGAACAATGTGATTGTTTTGTATTAGCTTCAAATAATGAAGGTCAAGGAATGGCAATTATAGAAGCAAATGTATTGGGTAAACCAATTATCGGAACTAACGTAAGTGGTATTAATACAGTTATAAATAAAGAAAATGGTTTGTTGGTAGAAAATAATGTTGAGAGTATCACTAATGGATTACTAAAGTTTCTAAAAGGTGAAGTACCAGCATCAAAATTTGACTATAAAAAGTATAATGAAAAAATCATTAATAAATTAGAAAATGATCTCTTAGACTTATAAAACATATGAGATGACACGACATCACATTCTATTTTGGTATGAATTACCAAAGTAGAATGTGATTTTTTTGAACGTAAGTCTAAATATAAAGTAAAAAATGATTTAAAAGAGGGAGAAGCAGGTAATAGAAATAAGTATGATTGATTGGGGTTATTCAGATATTTTAAGTTTGGTTTAACTACCTCAAATAAATAACAGTTTTCTTTAATACATTCAAAACACCTTTTCAAAGTTTGTTCATAAATTGTGTATATATTAAAAGAAAATGTTATTGCCCATTATGCGAGCGTGCGTTAAACTGTAACAGGAAGCTATGATTAACATTATCAAAAGGGATAAAAGTAACAGAGACAAATAAAAAGTTATTTTTTTCAGTATGTAAGCGCATTCAATAAGGAAGGGTTAAAGAAGCGGCTGAACAGTACGACAAATACAAAGATTTTTAAAATCCATGTATGTGTTGTGCGGTATGGTCTTTTATTTTTGTAATAATATTGAATGATACTGTTTTAATAATGTATAGCGTCTCTCTACTTGCTTATCACGTATGAGTAAATGGAGGATAGATAGATATGAGTAATCAAAATGAGCTTAAACGTAATTTAGGTTTCTTCTCAGCCATTTCCATAGTTATGGGAACGGTAATCGGCGCTGGCGTATTCTTTAAAGTTTCCAGTGTCGCAGAAGTAACGGGCTCTACAAGTATGGCAATGTTGGTATGGCTGTTAGGTGGTTTAGTAACAATCTGTGCAGGGTTGACTGCAGCCGAACTTGCCGCCGCAATTCCAGAGACAGGCGGACTTGTTAAATATATTGAATATACTTACGGTAACTTCTGGGGTTACTTATCAGGATGGGCGCAAGCATTTATTTATTTCCCAGCAAACGTTGCTGCTTTAGCAATTGTCTTTGCGACGCAATTTACTAACTTATTCCATATTAAAGCACATTGGATTTTGTTGATTGCATTAATAACTGCGCTAACTGTATACTTTATCAACTGCTTAGGATCTAAAGCAGGAGGTATGCTTCAGTCTATTACATTAGTAATTAAACTGATTCCAATTATCTTAATTGTAGCCGTCGGCTTCTTTGCACCTAGTAATGTAGAATTCTCACTATTCCCAATTCAATCAGGTGAGCAGCAAGGCTTCTTTACAGCCTTAGGTGCAGGTTTACTTGCGACTATGTTCGCTTATGATGGTTGGATGCACGTTGGTACAATTGCTGGTGAGTTGAAGAATCCAAAACGTGACTTACCAGGTGCAATCACTATCGGTTTAGGTGCTGTAATGGTTGTTTATCTTTTAATCAACGCAGTATTCTTAATGACATTACCAATTTCAGAAATCAGCGGTAACTTGAACGCAGCAAGTGAAGCTTCTGTTAAAATCTTCGGTAATGGCGGAGGTAAAATTGTCACAATTGGTATCATGGTATCTGTATATGGTGCTTTAAATGGTTATATGATGACAGGTATGCGTGTACCATATGCGATGGCTGAACGTGGCGGTTTACCATTCAAGAACTTCTTCTTGAAATTGACACCAGGACAAGCACCATGGGCAAGTGGTTTAGTTCAAATCGTTATTGCTTTCGTTATGATGTCTTTAGGTGCATTCGATACAATTACAAATATGTTGATCTTTGTTATCTGGACATTCTACACAATGGCTTTCGTAGCAGTAATGATTCTTAGACGTAGAGAACCAGAAATGGAACGTCCTTATAAAGTACCACTTTATCCAATCGTACCATTAATTGCGATTGTGTCAGGTGTGTTCGTATTAATTAATACATTATTCACTCAAACATTACTCGCATCAATTGGTATTATCATTACTTTATTAGGTATTCCAATCTATTATTATACAAAGAGAAAAGAAGCTAAATAATCTCAATCATTATGATTAGCCGGCAAAATTGCCGGCTAATTTTTAAATATAAGTTATCTCAATATTCAAAAATAACAGAATTAAGCGTTATAATATAAACAGATACAACTTTAGATACGGTAATAACTTACCGCAATACAAACGTAAGGAGTACGATGAATATGAAAATTGCAGTTGCTGGTGCCGGCGCTATGGGCGGCCGTGTAGGTACACAAATTCAAAAAGCAGGTTACGACGTTACATTTATTGATAGTTGGTTACCTCACGTTGAGGCTGTACAAAAACATGGCTTTGAAATTCAAACAGAAACTGAGACTTATCAAGTAGATGCGACAATGATTACACCTGAAGAAGTGAATGATCAATATGATTTAGTCATCATTCTTACCAAAGCAATGCAATCTGTAGAAATGTTGCAAAAGCTGAAAGATAAAGGGGCTATTACTAAAGACACAGCAGTATTGACAATGATGAACGGTTTGGGTCATGACGAACGTTTTAAACAAGTCGTACCTGAGGAACAAATCTATCTTGCTGTTACAATGTGGACAGCTGGTTTAAGAGGACCGGGCAAACTATTACTTGAAGGTGTAGGTACTGTAGACTTCCAACGTGTTGATGGTAAAGAAAGTGAAAGAACAAGAGAAATTAATCAAGTCTTTGAAGATGCAGGTTTAAATCCAACAATCAGTAATCAAATTATGCAAACAGTTTGGTTAAAAGCAGCACTTAATAGTGTAGTTAATCCACTTTGTACAATTTTAGATAAACGTATCGTTGATTTTGCAGCATACGAAAATTCACGCGAAATGATTACACCAATCATACGTGAAATCGTAGAAGTAGCAGCTGCTAAAGGCGTTGAAGTAGATTTTGACACAATCGTGCATAAAATCGAAGGATCTTATCCTGTTGAAACACAAGGTTTACATCATCCTTCAATGCACCAAGACTTATATAGTGGTCGTTTAACAGAAGTTGATTACCTAAACGGTCAAGTTGAAGAATATGGTCAAGAATTTGGTATTCCAACACCAAACAATACAATGTTGAAACATTTAGTACACCAATTAGAAATGACACATGTAAAAGCATAATTAAGATCTTTAAAAGCTCTGCATGATGCAGGGCTTTTTTTCATTTGAATGGATTCATAAGCACATTGTATGACTAACTTATTTAATTATGTGATAATTAATATACAACTGAAAACGCTTCACAATAGGTTTTAACAAGGTTTCCAAGCTTTTCATAAACCTTGAGCAATAAATAAATTAGCTTTAAAGGAGGCTTTTAATCATGAGTGTAAATGTAAGAGACTATATCCAAGACAGTTATGATTTATTTATTAATGGTGAGTTTGTACCGAGCGAATCAGGAGAAACAATTGACGTTTCAAACCCAGCAACAGGTGAGGTTATCACTAAAGTAGCTAAAGCAAGCGAAAAAGATGTTGATAAAGCTGTTCAAGCAGCACAAGCAGCATTCGACAGCTGGAGTAAAACACCTAAAGCAGAGCGCGTGAAATTATTACGCGAAATTGGTGACAAATTATTAGAACAAAAAGATCGTTTCGCAGTTATCGAAACATTAAATAATGGTAAACCGATTCGTGAAACATCCACAATCGATATTCCATTATCAGCACGTCATTATGAATACTTCGCAAGTGTAATTGACACAGATGAAGGTACAGTTAATGACATGAGTGAAGATGTTATGAGTATTGTACGTCATGAACCAATTGGTGTTGTAGGTGCCGTAGTAGCATGGAACTTCCCAATGTTATTATCAGCTTGGAAATTAGCACCAGCACTTGCGGCTGGTAACACAGTAGTCATCCAACCATCATCATCTACACCAGTCAGCTTAATTGAATTAGCTAAAATCTTCCAAGAAGTATTACCTAATGGTGTAGTAAACATCTTAACAGGTAAAGGTTCTGAATCAGGTAATGCAATCTTTAATCACGAAGGTGTAGATAAATTATCATTCACTGGTTCAACAGAAGTAGGTTATCAAGTTGCTGATGCTGCAGCGAAACGCTTAGTTCCTGCAACACTAGAACTTGGTGGTAAATCAGCTAACATCATCTTAGACGATGCAAACTTAGATGTTGCGGTAGAAGGTATTCAACTTGGTATCTTATTCAACCAAGGTGAAGTCTGCAGTGCTGGTTCACGCTTACTTGTACAAGAAGATATCTATGATAAATTAATGGATCGCTTAAAAGATGCATTCAGCCGTATTAAAGTAGGTGACCCTCTAGATGAAAATATTCAAATGGGTTCACAAACAGGTGAAGCACAATTAGAAAAAATCCAAAATTATGTAGATTATGCTAAAGAATCAGGTGCAGAAATCTTAGTTGGCGGTAACCGCTTAACAGATGGAGAATTATCTAAAGGTTATTTCTTCGAACCAACAATCATTGCAGTAGAAAATAATAAAAACAAACTTGCACAAGAAGAAATCTTTGGCCCTGTCTTAACAGTTATTAAAGTTAAAGATGAAGACGAAGCAATTCAAATCGCAAATGATTCTGAATACGGTTTAGCAGGCGGCGTTTTCTCTGAAAACATCAACCGTGCATTGAAAGTTGCACGTGAAGTTAGAACAGGCCGTATCTGGGTTAACACTTATAACCAAGTACCAGAAGGCGCTCCATTCGGTGGCTACAAAAAATCTGGTATTGGCCGTGAAACTTACAAAGCAGCTATCCAAAACTATCAACAAGTTAAAAACATTTATATTGATACAAGCAACCAAACTAAAGGACTATACTAAGTTTCATTTGGTCCAAAAAATGTATTAATTTGAATTTAAGCACCAACCATCTTATTTATTGAAGATGGTTGGTGCTTTTTATTTTGTTAGAAGGATAAAGTCCTCGTATACTTTGAAGTCATTGTATAACCTTCATTAAGAATATATAGATTTTGTAAAGATGCTAGGTTTTATTAGAAAAAGTCAAAGTCATCTATTATAATGTGAAACAAATTCTAAGTAGTATATTAAAAACATATTGTTTCTAAATTTAAAATACAAATTTGGGTATATAGATAAATAACCCTTAATATAAATAGAAGAAGTGGAAACATTTTACAATAGAACGGAGAAATAGAATGGTTAAAGTAAGAATGTTAATCCCATGCTTTAATGAAGAAGATGTTATCAACTACACATACAAAGAACTAAAGAAAGTTCTAGAAGAAGATTCGAAAAAACAAAACTATGATTTTGATTTACTTTTTATTGACGACGGGAGTAAGGATAGCACAATTGAAAAGGTTAAAGATTACAGTCAATATGATTCACACGTAAAATACATTGAATTCAGTAGAAACTTTGGTAAAGAAGCTGCAATGTATGCTGGACTGGATCAAAGTAGAGATGTTGATGCAGTGATTATTTTAGATGGTGATCTACAACATCCACCTGAATTAATTCCACAAATGATTGAGAAGTATTTAGAAAATGGTACAGACCAAGTTATTGCTAAACGTAATCGTGAAGGAGAAAAAGCTACACGTAAATTTATGACGCATTGTTATTATAAGTTGGTCAATCGCTTTGTCGATGTACCAATTGAAGATGGTGTAGGTGATTTCCGTTTATTAAGTCAACGTGTAGTACGTACACTTGCTGATTTAGGAGAGACACAAAGATTCTCTAAAGGATTATTTTCTTGGGTAGGTTATAAGACAGAAACGATTGAATACGAAAACCAAGAACGCATAGCTGGGGACTCTAAGTGGTCGTTCTTTAAATTATTAGATTACGGTGTAGACGGTGTAATTTCGTTTAACAACAAGCCGTTACGTACAATTATGTACTTTGGTATGGGCATTTTTGGTATTAGTTTATTATACTTGTTAATCAATTTCTTAATGATTATCTTTAACGGTATTGACGCACCAGGTTATTTCACTACAATTTTTGCGATTTTATTCTTAGGTAGTATTCAGTTGATTTCATTAGGAGTTATTGGTGAATATATTGGACGTATTTATTATGAAGTGAAGAATCGTCCGAAATATCTTCAACAAGATTCAAATTTAAAAGAACAGTCAGCAGAAAAGAAGAAAACAGAGGAATTCGAATCAACATCTGATCAACGAGAGAAATATCCTAATATAGAACCCTTGCATCATGCGATACCAAAACCTCAAGAACCTGTATCATACAAAACGAATTTACAAGAACGAGAAGAAAGTGAATTAAAAGAAAAAGAAAAACAAGCACAACGTATCAAACAAATGAATGTATAAAATAAAGCGGCATGTTTAAGAAAGCAAAATCTTTCGTTAAACGTGCCGCTTTTATAATATTAGTCAGTTTCATCATGTGCTTTATCAGATTTGAAACCTTGAAGTACGATGAAGAATTCACCGACTACAATAAAAATAACTGTATGAGCTAATAAGATAATACCTTGCAAGTTATACCCGATAATTATAATGAAGAATAAAACAGGAATGATAAACTTAGCTTTGCCACTTGCTTTTGACGCAATTACTTTTTGAAGAAGAATCGCAATAATCAGCGTAACAAGCGGTACAATCCAATGCATTAAAAATGGAGACATGTTTTATGTCACCTCTTTCTTTTTGTCTGCTTCAGAATGTTTCTGTTTATTTTCCTCATGTCGTTTAAGTTGTTGTTCAAGGCCGAAGAGTTGAACTGCGCCTAATATAAAGAAAATAATAAAAGTTGGTAAGTTAATGATATGTGTTAAGAACAACACCAACAAAATGACTGAATATACAATCGGTACTACAAACTTATATTTCTTATTGGTATGACGCAGTATGTAGTGCTGCGTAAATAGTGCGGCAACATAAAGAATGACGATACTGATAGTACTTAGAAAAGTAGCCAACGTTGCACCTTCTTTATAATATATTATTGATTATGGTTATAGTTTATCATATTGGTTGAGCTTGTTAAGACAATAAAAAACATACCTAAAATCAATTAGGTATGTGTGTAAGTCAGTCTTTGAAACCTTTAAAGTTTTTGACAGTACCGTGTGTGTATCTATAAACGTGAAACGCAGTCACAAGTACATATAGAATGTAGACTGGAACGACGATATAGTTTGCGATGAATAAACCTGTCATCACAAGTACAGAAATTACAGGCACGATTAAATTCCAGTCGCTTTTAATACGTTTCATTAAAGAACCTTGAATTAAAATAACCGTCACGAAGAAAATTAATGATAATACCCACATTAAAACTGGAGACATATTAGACGAACCTCCTCACTTATCTATGTTTTTGAGCTTACTTTCATTCTAAAGGCAGTTGGTATGTTAAGCAAATACATGAGAAGCGGGACAGTGCCGTTTTGACACTGCCCCGCACTCTACATGATTATTAATTTAATGAGTTGTTAGAATAATTGATTGTCTTTAGGGAAGACATCATCGCCTAATGCACGTTGTGCCAAGACGTTTAGATAGTTCCATGGACGATCAAAATTAGGTTGGAAGAAGAAGTCAACTAACGCTAAATCTTCCAATTTCCAACCCGCATTGATTGCGACTGAAATTGTATTGATAGATTCTACTAAGTCTTCTTTACTCATAATTTGACCACCTAAGATATGGTGAGAATCTTCATCATAGATAATTTTCAGATGCACAGTTGTATCATCTTGTCTGAATTTTGGACGTACAGGTACTTCGATATACGTTGCACCTAAATTACCGTCATAATTATCTTTTTCTGATTCATGTACACCTGTTTGACCAAATTTATAATCGAATAATGATAAGCCAGATGTACCAGAAACTCTAGGCATTTTCATATCATGGCCAGCCATGTTGCGTGCTGCGACATAACCTTGACGACGAGAGTTTGTCGCAAGGGCAATATAGCGTTCTTCTTCAATAGGTGCATAAGGAATCATTGTTGCGTCACCACTTGCGTAGACATCTTTTTCAGATGTTTCAAGGTGGTCGTTAATTTCAATAATACCTTTAGTACCTAATTTCACTTTACCATCTAACCATTCTGTCGCAGGTTTAACACCTACAGTAAAGATAACTGTATCGGCTTCAAATTCTCCGTTGTCTGTCACAACGCCAGTTACGTTATTATTATCATCTGCTTTTAATGCTTTCACATTTTCGTTACCTCTGAATTTTAAACCGTGTTCTTTCGCATTCTCTTCGAGAATATCAGTAAATTCTTTGTCTAGGTACGTCTTAATTAAACGATCTCCGTCATCCATCACTGTTGTATCAATACCAGCTTTAACGAAAGCTTCTGCAGCTTCAATACCGATATAACCGCCGCCGACAACGATTGCTTTTTTCGCAGATTTCATACGTTCTTTGAT
Source organism: Staphylococcus simulans (assembly GCF_002902285.1). Taxonomy (GTDB): domain Bacteria; phylum Bacillota; class Bacilli; order Staphylococcales; family Staphylococcaceae; genus Staphylococcus; species Staphylococcus simulans. The sequence continues at coordinate 9,296 of NZ_PPRU01000020.1, forward strand.
TTTGCCTGCCCAGTCAGCACCACGCATGAATAACACATTATTATAGTCATTGATGCCATCAATTGGCGGTGCATTTGGTACGCCGCCTGGACTTAAGAATAATTTATCATAATCAACTTTAGATTCATTATTGTCTTTATCTTGAACTGTTACAGTTTTATTTTCAGTATCTAAGTCAGTTACTGTAGTATTCACATGAACTTTAACACCACGATCTTCTAGTGATTCCTCGCTTGCATAGTGTAGTGAATCTAAACTAGGCGCAACATCTTCTAGATAACTTTGAATACCACAGGATAAGAATGAAGGTTTATCTGCACTTTCAAACACTTCAATTTCTGCTTCTGGATCTGAAATTAATAGCGTTTCGATTGCTGCATAACCTGCGTGAGAAGTTCCGACAATTACATATTTCATAAAGAAATAGCCTCCTCTAATATAAGTTGTATTTATATATAAATAGTCTCATTATTATATTTACCCTTAAGGTTAATTGCTAGACTTACATATCAGGCTATTGTTCAAAGTTGATAAAATTGTCATATTTAAAATGTGTAATTAAGGTGTTTTAAAAAGGTGATACGTTGTTCGTAGACCAGAATGGCTTATAATGAAAGTAATATGGATATGCAATGCAGAGATAGGAAATGGGGGAGAAGTTATGCAAGCTGTCGCACAGTTAACACATGCATCTAAAGCGTTTAATAAGCAAACGGTGCTGGAAGATATTTCGTTGACGCTTCAACAAGGTCAAATTATGGGATTAATCGGACCGAGTGGTTCAGGCAAAACAACAGCTATTAAATGTTGGCTAGGTATGGAACAGTTAGATGGAGGAGAAGCTTCTATTTATAATCATTCAATGCCAAATCGTAAAGTATTGAGCCATGTCGGTTATATGGGACAAACACTCGCTTTGTATGAGAATTTAAGTGCGAAAGAGAACTTAGTATTCTTTGGAAATTTAAAAGGATTATCCGGCAAGCAATTAAACGAGGATATTAAACGCTATATGAAACTGGTCGATTTAGAAGATAAACAATCGCAAATTGTACATACATTTTCAGGCGGTATGAAACGGCGTTTATCCCTAGCAATTACTTTATTAGGGAGACCAGACTTGCTTATTTTAGATGAACCGACTGTGGGTATTGATCCGAGTCTACGTCAAAAAATCTGGCATGAACTGCGTCAACTAGCTGAACAAGGACAAACTATTTTGATGACAACACATGTCATGGATGAAGCAGAACGTTGTGATCAAGTTGGCTTATTAGTAGACGGTCATATCTTTGCGTTAGGCTCACCAAATGAATTAAAACAACAGTTTAATGCTTCAAGTATTGAAGAGGTATTCTTAAAAGCAGAGGAGGCGAAGGGTCATGAGATTTAAAGCAGTCTTAAAACGTGTCATGATTGATCTAGTTCGTGATAAACGTACACTCGCTTTAATGTTTATCGTCCCTTTAATCATTTTGACGATTATGTTCTTCTTGTTTAATAGCGATAATGAAGAACACTTAAATATCGGTTTCTCTGAAGATGTTCCTAAATCTTTTGTTAAAGCACTGCCAAAAGATAAAGTGCAGACAGAAACTTATTCTAATTCTGAATCTGTCAAAACCTTAATCGAACAACATGATTTAGATGCTTATGTTCAAAAAGATGATAAACAATTAGTGGTCACTTATACGAATGAGAATCCAAGTAAAACGACAGCGGTAAAACAAATTCTAGCTGGTACCCTTCAAAAAGATAAAATGCAAGCACTTGCGGGTGAAATGAAAACTATCAAAATAAAACTGGCTGAGATGCCTCAAGCAAGTAAAGCAGCTATGAAATCAAATCAAACATCAGAATTAACCTCACTTGATGCGCATTATTTATATGGAGATGCTAACAGCAGTTATTTTGATAAAATGTTTCCGATTTTAATGGGCTTCTTTGTCTTTTTATTTGTATTCTTAATTTCAGGTATTGCGTTACTAAGAGAAAGAACGACAGGTACTTTAGAACGTATACTTGCAATTTCAATCAAACGTAGTGAAATTGTGTTCGGTTACTTAGTCGGATACGGTATCTTTGCGGTGATACAAACGTTGATTATTGTACTGTTTTCAATTTACTTATTGAAAGTTGATGTCGCAGGCAATATCTTGTGGGTACTATTAATCAATATACTGATTGCCTTTGCGGCACTTACTATGGGATTATTCGTTTCCACGTTTGCGAATTCAGAGTTTCAAATGCTGCAGTTTATTCCGATTGTAGTCGTACCGCAAGTATTATTCTCTGGTATTATTCCGTTGGATAATGTGAATCGCTTTATCGCAAGTATCGGCTATTTGTTCCCATTACGGTATGCAGGGGATGCGTTGACTAAAGTTATGATTAAAGCACAAAGTATTAATACATTCTGGTTTGATATCGGTATTTTAGTTCTCTTTATTGTAGTATTTACGATACTGAATATTGTAGGCTTAAAACGTTATAGAAAAGTGTGAGTGATTCATACATTGAGATCTGTTCAAAAAGGACAGGTCTCTTTTTTAGTTTTTGTCTACTTATTTCAATATTCATAAACATGATGCTATTTACTGCGCTCGAAAATACATGAACCACCAAACACTACTAATATTTAGTAAATCACTTGTTAAAGTGTAAGAATAAACCTTAAACGTTTAAGATATTTATTGACAACGCTTTCATTGTGGATTACGATTTATGATAACGGTTACACAGTTGTATATACAACTGTTACATAAATAGAGAAAGTGAATGAATATTAGGAGAAGGTGGAAACTGTGGAAAGGATTAAGGAACAGATTGAAGCTGGAGATATCAGTGTAGGTATAGAACTTGGGTCTACACGAATCAAAACAGTCGCGGTTAATGCACAATGTGAAACAATCGCAACAGGGTCATTTGAATGGGAGAACACATTTAAAGATGGATTTTGGACGTATTCACTTAATGATGTCTGGAACGGACTTCAAATCAGTTATCAATCGATGACAGATGAAGTGAAAGACAAGTATGGTGTAGCTATTAAACAGTTAAAGTCTTTAGGTATCAGTGGTATGATGCACGGCTATTTAGCGTTTGATGATAAAGACGATTTATTAGTACCATTTCGTACTTGGCGTAATAATAACGCACATGATGCAGCACGTAAGCTAACAGAACATTTTGGAGTGAATATTCCTGAAAGGTGGAGTATTGCGCAGTTATATGATGCGGCGATTCACGATGCACCGCATACGCAACATGTCCGATATATGACGACATTATCTGGTTATGTACATTGGTATTTAACAGGTGAACGTGTTTTAGGCGTTGGAGATGCTTCAGGTATGTTTCCAATAGACCCGAAGACGCATCGCTTCAGAGAAGATTTATTAAATCAATTTAATGACCTTTATCACAAAGAAGGTTATATGCAAGATGTGTATGATGTTTTACCGAAAGTGTTGGTAGCTGGAGAAGATGCAGGCTACTTAACAGAAACAGGTGCGAAGTTGATTGATCCAAATCAAGAGTTACAAGCTGGATGTCCGATGTGTGCACCTGAAGGGGATGCGGCAACAGGTATGGTCGCAACGAAAAGTGTCGCACCAAGAACAGGAAATATTTCTGCAGGGACAAGTATCTTCTCTATGATTGTCTTAGATCATCCATTAGAGAAATTGTATCCAGAAGTTGATTTAGTGACGACACCTGCAGGTGATGAAGTCGCGATGATTCATGCGAATAACTGCACGTCTGATATCAATGATTGGATGGATTTATTCGCAGAAGTGCTGGATACGATGGGAGTTGCATATACGAAGGAAGACTTATTTACACGGATGTTCGAAAAGGCGCTTGAAGGGGATAAAGAACTCGGTCATTTATTATCTTATGGCTATGTTTCGGGTGAATTTATTACAGATGTGCCAAAAGGTTATCCAATGTTCATTCGCAGTGTAGAAAGCCAGTTTAATTTGGCGAATGTGATGAAAACACATATTTTCAGTGCTTTTAGTACGTTGAAAATCGGTATCGATTTATTGAAACGTAATGAAGCGTTGGAAATCGACAGTATGATTGGTCACGGCGGTATTTTTAAAACAGAAGGCGTAGCACAAAGCTTCTTAGCTGCAGCACTTGAAAGTCCGGTCAGTGTGATGCAGACAGCGAGTGAAGGCGGTGCATGGGGTATTGCGGTGCTTGCTCGTTATCATGTGGACCATCAAGGTCAAAAACTATCAGATTACTTAGATCATCATGCATTTGGTGATGTCGAAGCATTAGTGCTTGAACCAAAAGCAGAGGATGTAGAGAGTTTCAAACAGTATATTGAGCGGTTTGAAGCGGGATTACCTTTAGAACGTCAAGCAGATACACACTTTAATTCATAAAGATAAACAAAGGAGAATATTGTGCAGACATTAGAGAGAAATAAGTCAAAACAATTTTTAGGTTTACCCATGACCTTAATATGGGGTTATATCGCAGTAGCGGTATTTATGACAGGTGATGGTATTGAACAAGCCTTCCTATCAAAATATATTCAACATATTGGTTTTAGTGCGAGTCAAGCTTCAACTGTATTAACAACTTACGGTTTAGTGGTTGCGATCGCTTCTTGGCTATCTGGAGTACTAGCGGAAGTCTTTAGTCCAAGACGTCTGATGACATTTGCGTTTATTACTTGGATTATCTTCCATGTCGGATTCTTAGTCTTCGGTTTAGAAACACATAACTATGCGATGATGATTATTATGTATAGTATTCGTGGTATCGCATACCCGATGTTTATTTACAGTTTCGTAGTATGGATTACATACTCAGCACCGCCACAAAGATTAGCGTCTGCTATGGGTTGGTTCTGGGCCATGTATTCAATCGGTATTGGTGTACTAGGTTCATACTTACCAAGTTTTACTATCCCATTTATCGGCTTTATGGGCACGTTATGGAGCTCTATTATCTTTATCGCTATCGGTGGTTTAATGGCATTCTTTTTAGTCAAAGATAGAGAAGGTATGAAGAAGGAAAGCGATAAACTGACAACTAAAGAAATGTTCGGAGAAATCTTACGAGGTGTAACGATTTTACGTAATCCACAAATTGCGATTGCATGTGTAGTTCGTATTATCAACCAACTTTCTTTATTTGGTTTAGTCGCATTTATGCCGGCTGTCTTTACAGATGACTTTGGTTTCAGCACGTCACAATGGCTTCAAATCTGGGGCTTCATGTATATCGTGACTATCTTTACCAATCTCTTTTGGGGAATTGTTGGTGATAAGATAGGATGGGTCAAACAGATTCGTTGGTTTGGTTGTATCGGCATGGCGCTTTCAACATTAGGATTCTATTATGTGCCACTTTGGTTCGGACCTAGTTTCTGGATTACAGCAGTTGTAGCAACAGCCTTTGGGTTTGCAGTAGCTGCTTTCGTACCGATGTCAGCCATCTTCCCGACCCTTGAACCTCGTCATAAAGGTGCAGCAGTGTCTATTCATAACTTGTCAGCAGGTTTAAGTAACTTCTTAGGGCCTGCGATTGCAACAATTGTATTAATGTTTGGAGATGCGTTAGTAACGATTTGGGTTTATGCAGCAATTTACTGTATCGGCTTTGTTTTAACATTCTTTATGAAAGTTAAACAGCCTTCACTACAAAAATAAAGAAAAGGTGATTAGGATGAATATTTTAGAACAGTTCAGATTAGATGGTAAAGTAGCTATCGTAACAGGAGGTGCCATGGGCTTAGGACAAGCAATGGCTACTGCTTTAGCGCAAGCAGGCGCAGATATTGTTATCGCAGACATTCAGGAAGATGTGGCGCAAGCAACAGCGACTACTATTCGTGAAACAGAAGGGGTTCAAGCAACATCTTTAAAAGTAGATGTGACTAATCCTGACGATGTACAAAAAATGGTAGATGATGTTGTAGATGAGTTCGGTAAAATCGATATCTTAATTAATAATGCTGGTATGACAATCAATGCAAAAGCAGAAGAAATGACATATGAACAATGGAATAAAGTGATTAACTTGAATCTAAACGGCGTCTTCCTAGTTGCGCAAGCAGTTGGACGTCAAATGATCAAACAAGGTCACGGTAATATCATCAATACATCTAGTATGTCAGGTCTTATCGCAAACAAACCGCAAGAACAATGTTCATATAACGCCTCTAAAGCAGGTGTTATTATGTTAACGAAAAGTTTAGCAATGGAATGGTCAAAATATAACATTAAAGTTAACACAATTGCCCCAGGTTACATGAAGACTGAATTAACTAAACCATTCTTTGAAAAGGGTGGCGCAATGATTGATGATTGGATGGGCTTCACACCTATGGGCCGTCCTGGATTGCCAGAAGAATTAGGCGGTATCGTTGTATACTTAGCTTCAGATGCTTCATCATTCGCACAAGGCAGTGTCTTTACAATTGATGGCGGCTATACAGCGTTGTAATCAATTATACAAATCATAAAATCTAATAACCAAAAGAAACCCGGTAAGGATAACGGCTATTGACCATTTCCCTGCCGGGTTTCAGTATAGGTGTTAATTTTTAGAAAGAATAACGATTAAATTATTCGTTTTCTTTACGACGACGTGCATTTAATAAGAATAATGTACCAGCACTTGCGAATAATGAACCAGATAATAATCCGAATAATACTTGATCTTGTTCACCAGTTGCAGGTAATTGTTTTTTAGCGTCTTTAGCTTTTTGTTGAGCAGCTGCTTTGTTAGTAGTAGCTGTAGTTTGACCAGCTTTTTGAGCAGCTTTTTGACCAGTTACAACTTTACCATTGTTTTGAGCAGTTGTAGTTTGACCAGCTTTGTTAGCTTGACCTGGAGTAGTTGTAGCTTTTTGAGCAGGTTTAACTTCTTTATTAACTGGTGATTGTTTAGCATTTTCAGCTTGAGCTTTTTGAACTATTGCTGCAACTTCATCAGTAGCTGCTTGTGCAATTTGTTGATTGTAGCTAGCTTTTGCATCTTTTGAAAGTTTATCAAGTTTATTAACTAAAGCTTGAGCATCAGCAATTTGTTTAGCATGAGCTTTTTGAGCTGTAGTAATTTCTTTTTTAGCAGCAGCAGCATGAGCATCTTCAGCTTGAGCTTCATTAACGATTGCTTCTACTTCATCAGTAGCTGCTTTAGCAATTCTGCTGTTGTATTCATCTTTAGCTTCTTTAGAAAGGTTTTCTAAATTGTTAACTAAAGCTTGAGCATCAGCAAGTAGTTGAGCGTGAGCTTTTTGAGCTGTTTCAATTTTTTGTTTAGCAACAGCTTGTGCTTGAGCGATTTCTGCTTCGTGAGCATTTTTAGCTGCTGTAATTTCTTTTTTAGCAGTAGCAGCATGAGTATCTTCAGCTTGAGCTTCATTAACGATTGCTTCTACTTCATTAGTAGCTGCTTTAGCAATTCTGCTGTTGTATTCATCTTTAGCTTCTTTAGAAAGGTTTTCTAATTTGTTAACTAAAGCTTGAGATTCTTTAATTTGTTCAGCATGTGCTTTTTGAGCAGCGGCAATTTCTTTTTTAGCAATAGCAGGTTGTTTAGCAGCATCTAGAGCTTTAACTTCTTTAACTAATGCTGGAATCTCATCAGTAGCTGCTCGTGAAATTTTTTCGTTGTATTCAGCTTTAGTATTTTTAGAAACGTTTTTCAATCTATTAACTTCAGCTTGAGCATTAGCAATTCTTTGAGCATGAGCTTTTTGAGCTGTTTCAATTTTTTGTTTAGCTCTTTCGTTATTACCTGGTGCTTGGTTAGCATTTAATTCTTTAGCTTGAGCTACAACAGTATCAATAGCTTTAGCATCTGTACGTGCTACTTCGTTAAGTTTGCGATGTGCAGCAGCTTTTTGTTCTGGTTTTAAGTTTTTCAAAGCTTCAACAGTATTGTGAGCTGCTTTAACTTTTTTAGCTACGTCTGCTGGAAGGTTAGTGTTGGCAGCTGCTTCACGAACGTGTTTAGCTTGAGCACTTTCAGCATCTTTTTGTTTAGCAGCAGCAACGATGTCATTAATTTTTTGACCGTTGTTGTTTCCGCTATCTACTAAGATTTGATGGTTAAAATCATCTTTTTGAGCATCTGTTAAGTTTGGTAAATTGTTAACTGTGTTATAAGCAACAGAAGTTAAAGTGTTTAATTCTCTAACTGCTTTGTCTTTTTGTTCAACAGTGCTAGCACCTGCTTCACGAGCATGTTTAGCGTTACCATTTTGTTCGTCTAAAGCTTTTGCATTAGCAACGATATTGTTAATGTTATGACCGTTGTTGTTACCACTGTCTTGTAAGATTTGTTTGTTGAATGCATCTTTTTGTTGATCAGTTAAGTTGTGTAAGCCGTTAACTGTGTTATAAGCAACTTGAGTTAAAGTATTTAATTCTCTTGCAGCTTTTTGTTCAGCTTTAGCTTTTTGTTCTTTATCATAAGCGAATTGAGCGTCTAATTGTTTAGCATCAGCAACGATAGCATCGATACGTTCGCCGTTGTTAGTACCGCTGTCTACTTCAACTTGATGTAAGAAGCTTAATTGTTGTTTGTCAGTGATGTTTTTCAAAGAGTTGATTACTTGATAAGCATCAGCAGTTTTTTGGTTTAAAGCTTTAACAGCTTTATCTTTAGCAGCAGCGTCAGCTTTAGCTTGTTCTTTACCTGCATTTTTAGCAGTTGCAATTTTAGCATCTTCAGCTTTAGCGTTTTGAACTAATCCTGCAATTTCATCAGTAGCTGCTTTAGTAATTTTTGCGCTGTATCTAGCTTTTGTAAAATTAGAAAGGTTTTCTAATTTATAAATTTCAGCTTTAGCATTAGCGATTTTTTGAGCGTGATCTTTTTTAGCTGTTTCAATAGCAACTTTTTTAGCAAGTTCTACTTGTTGGTTAACAGCTTTAGCGTCTTGTTCAGCAGCAACTTTTTTAGCAGTTGCAACTTGAGCATCTTCAGCTTTAGCGCTGTTTACAATGCCTTCAACATCAGTAAGTTTGTTATTACCAGCTGCAGCAGTGATTTTTGCGATATAAGCATCTTTTGTTTTATCAGAAATATTTGGTAAGTTATTTACCACGTTATAAGCGTTTTGTGTAATAGTTGTAGCATCTTGCGCATTGGCTTGAGCATCAACCGCTTGCGCTCCGCTTAAAAATACTACTGTTCCTAATGACACAGATGCGATACCGACTGTTAATTTACGTAAAGAAAATAGTTGTTTTTTCTTCATGATGTATTTCTCCTCCTAATGTGACTATGCATAGTAGTGATGACAATATGATAGATTATTTATAGATATGCATATATTTTACACTACGTATATAGACATGATGCTTCACTTAAAAAATAAGTGTGAAAATTTTCTGTAAATTTATACGTGCCTTTTACATTTGGTATGACATAATATGTCTTTTATAGAGTTTTGAAAATTATTTAATGGTTTAATGTGTATAAATTAAAGTTTTAGAAGAACTATCTTAACTTACTTTTTAAGTTTCTCCTTAGAATCAGAAAAAACAACCCGATAGATATTTCTACCAGGTTGTTTGAGATAGGGGAGTTTTTATAATGTTAGATAGAAGAAAAATATTACTTACTTTCTTTACGACGTGCGTTTAATAAGAATAAAGTACCTGCGCTTGCAAATAAAGAGCCAGATAATAAACCAAATAGTACTTCGTCTGATTCACCAGTTGCTGGTAATTCTTTTGCATCAGCTTTAGGTTTCGCATTTTCTTTCGCAACTTTAGCGTCTTCTGCTTTAGCTTCTGTTAAGATTGCTTCGAATTGTGCACCTTTATCTTCTTTAGCTGATTTATCGATTTGTGCGATATAAGCGTCTTTTTGTTTTTGAGTTAAATTTTCTAATTTGTTCACTGCATCATGAGCTGCTTTAGTTCTCTCTTTTACTGAAGTTTTTTCATCCGCAGCTTTTTTAATATCTTTCTCTACAGCTTTTTCATCTGTTTTGTTTTCAGGTGTTTTTTCTTCTTTTACTTTACCTTCAGTTTTAGCATCTTCTTTAGGTTGTTCTTTTTGATCAGCTTTCTCTTCAGACTTGTTGTCTTCAGGTTTTGCTTCTTCTTCAGTAGCTTTATCTTCTGATTTTGGATCTTCTTGTTTTTCTTTATCGTCAGCTTTGTCTTCTTCAACTGGTGCTTGTTTAGCATCTAAAGCTTTTGCTTCAGCTAAAATAGCTTCAAATTTTTCTGTGCTGTTTTGACCACTTTCAACTAAGATTTGGTGGTTGAAGTCATCTTTTTGAGCATCTGTTAAATTAGGTAAGTTGTTAATTGTGTTATATGCATCTTGAGTTGCTTTGTTTAATGCTTCTAGTGCTTCAGGTGTTTCTTTAGCAGCTTGAGCATCAGCAGCTTTAGCTTCTGATAAAATTGCATCGAAGTCAGTGCTATTTGTACCTGCAACTTCTAAGATACGCTGATTGTATGCATCTTTTTGCGCATCAGTTAAGTTAGGTAAGTTATTGATTGTGTTATAAGCCTCTTGAGAAGCTTGGTTGATATCTTGAGCTGCTTGATCATTTACTTTTTGAGCTTCTGCTAAGATAGCGTCGAAGTTTGTGTTGTTAGCACCAGCTGTTTCAAGAATTTGTTGGTTATATGCGTCTTTTTGCGCATCAGTTAAGCTAGGCAAGTTGTTAATCGTGTTGTAAGCATCTAAAGAAGCTTGATTGATATCTTGTGCCGCTTGATCATTGGTAGCTTGTGCTTCGTCTAAAATTTTGTCGAAGTCAGTGTTGTTAGCACCTGCTGATTCAAGAATTTGTTGGTTATACGCATCTTTTTGCGCGTCCGTTAAGCTAGGTAAGTTGTTGATAATATTGTAAGCATCTTGAGAAGCATAGTTAATATCCTCAGCTGCTTGTGTATTATCTTGTTGAGCTTCAGCTAAAATCGCATCAAAGTTTGAGTTGTTTTGTCCGCTTTGTTCTAAGATTTGTTGATTGTACGCATCTTTCTCAGCATCTGTTAAACTCGGTAAGTTATTAATCGTGTTGTAAGCTTCTTGAGTTTTTTGATTTAAATCTTGTGTTTCAGCGCTTACTGTTTGTCCTCCGCCTAAAAATACTAATGTCCCAAGTGATACTGAAGCAATCCCCACAGATAGCTTACGTAAAGAAAATAGTTGTTTCTTTTTCATTTTCTAATCCTCCTAATAATAAATATGCATATACTTTGATAGACTTACTAAGATGAAAAAAATATATATTGCTTATACATTTATTTTACATAATAGGTGTAGACATAAATTTTCATTTATCAGAAAAATGAATGCGCTTTTCATAAATAAAGCACACGACTTATCCACATTGTATGACACATTATGTCATCTGATGACTATATGTTTAAACGGAAAGTTAAAATGATTAAGAAAAAGTGAAAGCGTGATAGAATAAACAGAAAGTGGCTATTAATATAGGAAGAAACTCATTATAAGTTTCGACAAAAAAGCTGCATGTCCAAATTGAACATACAGCTTTCATGTTAATATTCATTTGCGCTTAGTCGAGTAAATAAGTATGTTTCTTGAAGTTTCAACAATTCTTTCATCACAATTTGATATGTACTTTCAGGTCCGACAAGCCGTGCTTGATTTCGTGCAGTGAAACAGAAGTTAATCGCATCTTCAACACACATTTTAATACGAATGACATAATACTTTTTATTAACTAATTTAATGATTTTGTGTTGGTAACGATGTCGAATCAATTCATAGAGTTCTGGCACGAGTTCAAATGTGACCCATTCTATAGAGTTATAGACGGATTGTGCATGGAAGTGGTTTGGACTGAAAGTGACAACTTTTTGTTTTAAGTCAGTAGAAAGGATTTGATCATGCATCTTATAAATTAGGTTGAATGTAAAGTTATAATATTGAATGCCGATAGGGGTAATCTCTTGGTGGTTATCAGTATATAGCTTTTGAGATTTATTGATTGCACGTGAAGCAGTCACAATATGATTGAGTTCATCGAAACGTTTGCCAACTTTCAACTTAGACAAATGTGAACGTAATTCGCTTTCATGTTGCGTATGGAAAGTCGCAATCAGTAATTCTAAATAATTATAAAGATGTTGATCAATATCAGGTGAAACGGTTTCTAACAACGTCAGCAAAAAGTAAAGTGAGACTTCATGGTTTGAACTGGAACTGTCCATTTCATAAGATTCTAACTTATGATTGTAGGTAATCTCTTTACGATAACCATGCCATTCGTCTGTATCGTAAAGAAAATTCCGAATATTATCGATATCTCTTTGTATTGTCCTTGAAGAGACACCCCATTCGTTAGACAGCTCATACTTATTTACAACCTTTTGTTGAAGCAAACGCGTATAAATACTTAAAATTCTGTGAGCTTGTTCCATAAACATGCCCCCTTGTTCTCAAGATGAAAATTCATAGATAGTGAGGAAAGATTCGAGTTTATGTGAGGTTACGAAGGTCGTCCGTCCAAATCTAAACACTGTAAAATCCTCGTTCATAATTAGTATACAATAATTTTGCATACAAAAGAATAATGAATTGGATTGTGTGGTGGATAGATTATAAAGCTAACTCATTCTTTCTCAATAGCACTATGATAAAATTAAACTGCTTTGAAATAAATTTTATTAAAGGAAAGGTGGTCTGTATGTCTGATATTGTCATTCAAACCGAAGCAAGCCGATTAACAAAAGCACAATTAAATGATGTGTTGAACATAGATCGTGGCTACATTGCACAATGGGCAAACCAAACAAAAAGTATTGGTATATTAATTCAAGATCCGGCACAATTCTTGCGTGTTTATCTCGCTGTACAATCTAGCAGTTATTTACCGGTAGTGTTAGATGCGAAGTGGACATCTGAACAACTACATCAAATTTTAAATCATTATCAGATTACACATGTGATTGCTGATAAGAAGATTGAAGGTGTTAATTCACTACGTCTTGAACAATTAAATGAAGCAGAAACACCTTCCTCACAAAAGGTGACATCACCGCCTGATGATTTATTGCACATCGGTTTTACTTCTGGTACGACAGGCATGCCAAAAGCATATTATCGTAATAGGTACTCTTGGTTAGTCAGTTATGATGCGAATGACGATATCTTAAACGCACCGCCTTCATGCGTAATTGCGCCAGGTCCAATTGCGCATTCACTGACCCTTTATGCCATGATGTATGCGTACCATTCTCATTGTCCGTGTTATATGCAGATGGATTATCATCCTGCACAATTATTACATCAGCTTATTGAGCATCCAAAGGCTGTCGTCTTTATTGTACCTTCGGTTTTAGAACAGATTTTACAATTAAACACCAAAAAGTTAAGAGATATCTCTGTGACATTTCTAACGTCAGGTGCGAAATTAGAACCGCATACGATTAAACGCTTTAAAGAAAGGATGCCGAAATCACAAGTTATTGAATTCTTCGGTACAAGTGAAGCGAGTTTTATTTCATATCATCACGTGACAGACTATGCGCCAAAGAATGTCGGGAAACTTTTCAAAGGCGTTAAAGTTATTTTAACTGATGACACTGGACAGAAATTGTCTGATCCTACTCAAATCGGACAGCTTCATGTACAAAGTGATATGGTCTTTTCAGGCTATGTAGATGGAGAAAGCATCTCTAATCAAGACACTATTGCGACAGGTGATTACGCAAAAATGACAGAAGATCAAGAACTGATATTAGAAGGACGGGTCAATAATAAAGTAATTGTGGGCGGAATGAATGTCTATCCTGAAGAAGTGGAACGTGTAATTTTAGAAACGACACCGATCCAACACGTTATGGTGACAGGTGAAAGGCATTATGAGTTAGGAGAAGTGTTGATTGCGTATTACCAAACAAAACAACCTATAACGATTCGAGAGATAAAACGTGATTTACGTCAATATTTAGAACGTTATAAAGTACCGATGCGCTTTATTGAAGTACCAGAAATGTTATGGACGAATAGCGGAAAAATCGCACGTAAAGAGATGGATGAACGCTATGGGAGGAAAGAAAAATGAGAGAAGCAGTCATTATTGAAGCGAAACGAACACCAATAGGCAAGTATGGCGGTATCTTTAAACATTTAGAACCTGAAGCTTTACTCAAGCCACTTATCGATGAATTGATACAGCTGCATCCGTCTATCGCTTCAAATATACAAGATGTCATCATTGGTAATACAGTAGGTAACGGCGGTAATCTCGCGCGTAAATCATTACTTCATGCCGGACTCTCTTCTGATATTCCGGGTATGACGATAGATCGTCAATGCGGCTCAGGCTTAGAAGCAATCAACCTGGCATGTCGCATGATTCAAGCTGGTGCAGGAGATATTTATCTTGCAGGAGGAGTGGAATCAACAAGTCGAGCACCATGGAAAATTCAAAAACCGCAATCGCTGTATGAGAAACACCCGCCAGAAATATACGAACGTGCGCCTTTTACCCCAGAATCTATGGGAGATCCAAGCATGTTAGAAGCAGCTGAAAATGTAGCGCAAGTTTATCAAGTTGCTCGTGAACATCAAGATGCTTTTGCGGCACGTAGTCATCAAAAATACTTTGAACATTTATCACAAATCCAACGTGAAATCGTACCTTTAACAATCCGTGGTGAACAAGTAACACAAGATGAAGCACCCAAACAAAAGATGTCTGCACAACGTTTAGCACGATTGAAACCGCTATTTGATGCAGGCTCAGTCACTGTCGGCAATGCTTGTCCTAAAAGTGACGGTGCTGCGTTAGCGTTAGTTATGTCACGTGAAAAAGCAGAAGCACTCGGGTTAAAAGGTCAATTGAAATTTATAGATGCACAGGTCTCAGGAGTCAATCCCAAATTATTAGGTATTGGACCTGTCCCTGCGACTGAACAACTATTAATGAGACATCGATTATCTATTTCAGATATAGATTGGGTCGCATTTAATGAAGCTTTCAGCTCTCAAGTACTCGCTTCTATGGACTTGCTTGGTATAGAAGAAAGACAAGTAAATCCATTTGGTGGTGCGCTCGCTGAAGGACATCCATATGGCGCAAGCGGCGCAAATTTAGTCGCACGACTGATTTCTATTCTTACGTATTTCCCTGGAAATCATGCATTAGCTACAATGGGCATTGGTGGCGGGTTAGGTATTTCGACTTTATTTGAGAAGGTAGAGCACTAAATGAAACAGACATTTACTTGGAAATTATCGTCAAAATACGCTTCTATTCCTTTAGATGCGTTTTAATTAACAGATATCTGGCATCGTTTTGAACCCTTTCAAGCATCAGCTGAACATTCTTTTATCTTAAGACAGAAACGTATCCATCGTTATCATTCTTTAATAGAAGGAAAGACTTATACAGCTGAACTTAAATTAATAGATCAACGAGTGCTGAAGCACTTTGAGCAATCACGTTATTTACTGACAGTTACCGCTACGGATAGCGCTGATATATGGATAGAGATTGAAACAACGTTTGTTACTATGAAAGAGACATTTCATCAACAGTCCTCATCATCTGAAACACTTAACGTTCAAGAAACATTTTCTTTACCAGCCCAAGCTTTACCGTTAGAAATAAAGTGGGATGATGTTGAAACGTATTTAAAAACAGTCTCTGATTATAATCCTATTCATTGGCAAGAGGATGTGATGCCTGGAGATTTTGTGGTAATGAAAGCATTAGAGGTAGGGGCATCGCATGATCATGAATTAAAAGCTTATCGCAAGTTAGACATTAAATATAAACAGATGATCATAAAAGATGAATGGTTATACATTCAAGTGGATTCAAAAGACAGTTATACGCATATGAGTGTATATAATACAGCGCATCAACCGTGTATAGAGATTAAAGTAAGATAGATAATGGATGGTTTATAAGAAATAGGTATGAAGAAAGAGCATATTAGTAAGTATTGAAAACCACACCGTGGTTTTCTTTTTTTATGCAGTTTGGTACAATTTTAAAGTTTTGTAAAGAAGCGGTTATTTAATCAAATACGGGTAGAGCCACATAAGGAGGGATTTATATTGGACCTTTATGCTGGTTCTTTTTTTATGTCTCAAAATACTAAGACTGAGATGCATTGTTAAAAGGGCCACACTGACACGGTTTATGAAACATAATGTATATATTCTCTAAAAAATGAATAAAATTTTTTCTTTGGGATTTAAAGCACATTAAATTCGCTTATTATTCATAGTTTATACATGTAAACCCCATATAAATGTATTAAATATACAGAAACATGTAATGAATAAAAAGATAAGTGTGAAAAGTACAACAGTTGTAATGTGATTTAATTCACATGAGCAACATTTGAAAGGGCTTACAATATAGATAAATAAAACAAGGAGGTTTCACAAATGAATGAACATCCAATTAAAGTAAACAGTGAGATCGGTAAATTAAAAACGGTATTACTTAAACGACCTGGTAAAGAATTAGAAAATTTAGTACCTGAGTATTTAGGAGAATTATTATTTGATGATATCCCGTATTTAAAAGTAGCACAAGAAGAGCATGACAAATTTGCACAAGTGCTACGTGACGAAGGCGTAGAAGTGCTTTATTTAGAAAAATTAGCTGCAGAAGCCATTGAAGATCCAAAAGTACGTGAACAATTTATTGAAGATGTATTAGCGGAATCTGAAGATACATTATTAGGCCATGAAGAAGAAGTAAAAGAGTTATTCGAAACATTAAATAACGAAGACTTAATCGAAAAAGTAATGGCAGGTGTTCGTAAAGAAGAGGTAAGACAAGACCATGCACACTTAGTAGAGTATGTGGACGATTCTTATCCATTCTACATGAACCCAATGCCAAACCTTTACTTCACACGTGACCCACAAGCGTCAGTAGGTAATGGTATGACAGTTAACCGTATGTTCTGGCCAGCACGTCGCAGAGAGTCTATCTTCATCACTTATATTTTAAAACATCACCCAAGATTCAAAGATGCTGATATTCCAGTATGGTTAGACAGAAACTCACCTTACAACATTGAAGGTGGAGACGAATTAGTTCTTTCTGAAGAAGTAATCGCAATCGGTATCTCTGAAAGAACATCAGCACAAGCGATTGAAAAATTAGCACGTCAAATCTTTGCAAACCCAGATTCAAAAATCAGAAAAGTTGTTGCGATTGAAATCGCGAATACACGTGCATTCATGCACTTAGACACAGTATTCACAATGATTGACTATGATAAATTCACAATCCACTCAGCTATCGAGAAAAAAGGTGAAGACATGAATATCTTCACACTTGAACCAACTGAAGATGGCAAAGATATCACAATCACACGTACACACAACTTAAAAGAAACATTAAAAGATGCGTTGAATTTAGACCACATCGACTTCATTCCGACAGGTGACGGTGACCGCATCGTAGGACCTCGTGAACAATGGAACGACGGATCTAACACATTAACAATCCGTCCAGGTGTCGTTGTTACTTACGACCGTAACTATGTATCTAACCAATTATTGCGCGACAAAGGCATTAAAGTTATCGAAGTAACAGGTAGTGAATTAGTTCGCGGACGCGGGGGCCCACGTTGCATGAGCCAACCGTTATACCGTGAAGATATCTAATTCTAAAGTATACAGTGCTTTAAGTGATAAGGATTGCATCAATAGAGGCAGTTTAGCGTCATCACTTAAAGCCTGGCTTTAGATTGAATACTGCTTTGACTTAATTTGATACCTATTCACGGCGACATGTTTGTACATGGCCTATGATTTTGGAAATAGCAAGAGGCGCAGGCCCTTTAAAACAATTAAAGCAGTATAGCGTCAAAAAATAAATAAATTGACAACACATGCTTTGAGAGAGTCTCAAGCATTAAAGGAGTTTTGAAGATGAGCGGAGAACAAAGTAAACTCAGTAAAACGGCTTTAATCGGTCTGGTCGTTGGTTCAATGATCGGCGGCGGCGCCTTTAATATTATCTCTGACATGGGCAGCAATGCCGGCGGATTAGCAATTATCATCGGATGGATCATTACAGCTGTAGGTATGATATCACTCGCATTTGTATTCCAGAACTTAACAAATAAACGTCCTGATTTAGACGGCGGTATTTACAGTTATGCACGTGCCGGTTTCGGTGACTTCGTCGGTTTCTCCAGTGCATGGGGATACTGGTTCGCAGCATTCTTAGGAAACGTTGCATATGCCACGTTGCTGATGTCAGCAGTCGGCAACTTCTTCCCGATATTTAAAGGCGGCAACACACTTCCAAGTATTATCGTAGCCTCCATTTTACTTTGGGGTGTACACTTCCTGATTCTGCGAGGCGTAGAAACAGCAACCCTAATCAACAGTATTGTCACAGTTGCCAAGTTAATTCCTATCTTCCTAGCAATTGTATGTATGATCGTCGCATTTAACTTTGACACGTTTATGGCCGGTTTTGCAGGAATGAAAGGCAACATCGCATTACCAATCAACTTCTCAAACATTATGGAACAAGTGAGAGGTACAATGTTGATTACAGTATGGGTATTCACTGGTATTGAAGGTGCGGTTGTATTCTCAGGCCGTGCGAAAACGAAGAAAGATGTGGGTACAGCTACAGTACTCGGTCTATTGATTGTATTAGTGATTTACTTCTTATTAACTGTACTTGCACAAGGTGTTATCGAACAAAATCAAATCTCTGAATTAAGCAGTCCATCAATGGCAGCTTTACTTGCTCACATCGTCGGCCCATGGGGTTCAGTTGTGACAAACATTGGTTTAATCATCTCAGTACTTGGAGCTTGGTTAGGTTGGACATTGCTTGCTGGTGAGTTACCATTCATTGTCGCAAAAGATAAAATGTTCCCGAAATGGTTTGCGAAACAAAACAAAAATGGTGCACCAGTCAACTCACTCCTAATCACAAACATCTTAGTACAACTGTTCTTAATCAGTATGTTATTTACAGATAGTGCGTATCAATTCGCATTCTCACTCGCATCCAGTGCGATATTGATTCCATATGCATTCAGTGCATTCTATCAATTCAAATATACATTGCAGTATGATCGTAAAAGCAACCTACAAATGGCAATCGGTATTATCGCTTCTATCTATGCGGTATGGCTCATTTACGCAGCAGGCGTGGACTACTTGCTACTGACAATGTTGCTATATGTACCTGGTCTGTTCGTTTACTGGATTGTACAACGCAACAAAGGTATCAAATTCATCACAAGAGACTACATTTTAATGGGATTCATTGTCATCTTTGCCATTCTTGGTTTAATAAGATTGTTCAGTGGCGCAGTAAGTGTCTTCTAATTACTGACGCATGAAATCCTGACAACAGATAAAGAAATGGCAGCCTGCAGGACCTCGCTACATCCTGTAAGCTGCCTTTCTATCTGTATACATAAGAATGTGTGTGCGAACGCAATATGATACAATAAACACGTTGTACATGTTGAAAAAAGGGCAGATATTTCAGCTGTCTCAATTAATAAAAACTATATTTTCAACACACATTCATGAAAAAGAGAGAAAGAGATGAGGTGAACGTGTATGAGCAATAGTACTGAAGATTATCAAGCGTCGATTCAAGCATTATCGAAAATATTAGAGGTACCATCAGGGCTGCTCGTTCCTCATCTTTCTGAGATTTATGTCAGGAACTATGAAAAAGGGCAAGTGATTTATTATCAAGGATCAGAAGCGGATAGTATCTATGTATTATTAGAAGGTTATGTATCAAGAGAAATGTTGAACGAAAACGGTGACGACTATTTAATGTTGAACCGACCGATTAATATGTTTCCTTTAAATCATTTATTCCATTCTGATCATTACCATGAATCATGTACAGCGCTCACAAGCAGCTTGATTGTCAGAGTGCCTAAAAATGTCATTGAATATTTATGTAAAAATCACGAAGATACGTTTATTAAAATCTTTGATTTATTACGTACAGAAGCTAACCAAAACATTGAACGTAATATGGCTTTACTTGGTCGTAATGCCGAACAAAAGGTGATAAACACATTGCGCGTAATGTGCGAAACGGTAGGAAACGATCAAGGTGCTTATTACGAACTAGATAAGATTATGACTGTGACACTGTTAAGTGAGTTAGCAGGTGTATCAAGAGAAAAAGCCAGTCATGTGATCAGAGATTTAAGTAAACAAAATTTAGTGTTAAAGAATCATCAAACTTGGACTGTAAGTAAGTCCTTGTAGAAGAAGAGAGAAGCGGCATCCTTACTTTTGAACAAAGTAATCATGTCGCTTCTCTCTTCTCATTTATCTTTATTTAGCTCATCAAGGCTTCAATAATAAGTATTTCACATATTCTGCTTCTTCATTTGATTTCATTAACATCATAATAACATCATTACCACTGACTGTACCCAAAACATGCGGCAGCTGCATTTGGTCAATACAGTAATTGATGGTACGGGCAAATCCCGGTTCTGTTTTAATTAGGATATAGCTGTCTTTAACGATAATAGAGTTGATACTATCAACGCGATATTTCTTGAAAGCTTCACGAAAGCTGTTTGCTTCATTTTTTTCTGGTAACACATAATAAGAAGGGGCTGAGCCATTCGGAACTTTCGTCACTCTTAAATGTTGTAAATCTTTTGCGACTGTGGTCATACTGAAAATTAAATTGTATTGCTCTTCCATGATTTCAGCTAACTCACGTACTGTAGAAATTTTGTTATTCTTTAGTAGTAATTTAATTAAATCAAGACGTTTCTCTCTTTCCATATCCTCATCCCTTAAATTAATAATTATACAGTATTATTGTATTCTATAAGTTAAGTGAACTCAAATCATTTTTGCTTATTTAACAATATTATCGCAAAGTGCTTTGAATAAATGAAAGAACTTGTTTGTAAGTTAGAAGTAATATTGAGATTAAATAATTGAAGTTTCTTAATAACTGAACGCCTTATTCAGTAAAAAAGAAGTGTACACGCGTTTTAGGTGTACACTTCTTTTGTGTGGTTTCATTGTTATTTTACTGCTTTTAATAAAGTGCGATAAAGTGTTTCTGCAGTGTCTTCATCTTCAATATGATGAATATTCATGCGGCCATCTTTAAAGAGTGTGGCTTCATAACCGTCTACATTTAAAAGTTTGACGTAAGGATTCGCTTTAAGAATTTGACCTGGGAATAAGTCGGCGTTGTCAAAGTGATCAGGTTTGAAGCGGAAGACGAATGTATCTCCGCAACTGCCTTCGATGACGTTTGATTGACGTTTACCTAGATATTCGTAATTACCTTGTGCACAGACTGTGCAATTAGGGTTTTTGAAGCGGCTGACATCCATAGATTGTTGTTTGACTTCAAAGGGTGACACCGTAATGAGTTTGCCAGAGAATCCCTTGCCTGATACATAGCGCATCAGCTCCGCAATCTGATAACTCACGACCTGCATAATGACAGGTGGTATCACACCATTAATTGCGCAACTTTCTGCAGTTTCAGGTGTTTCTTCCATAAAACAACGTAAACAAGGACCTGTATAATCAATCGCATAGACAGAACCTTTACCTCCAACAGCTGCACCATAAATCCAAGGTAAATTTAATTTATGACAGACTTCATTAAATAAGAAGCGAATCGCAAAATGGTCCATTCCATCTAATAAAATATCTGGATTAATATCTTGAATCATCGTTTCAATATTTGTTGAAGTGATTTCTTCATAGATAGGATCTACTTCTACATTAGAGTTAATAACTTTTAGTTTATCTGCTAATGCATAGACTTTCGGACGCATTTCTGTGACATCTGTTTCATCATAAAGTGCTTGGCGATGAAGGTTGGTTAATTCAACAATATCCATATCGACGATGGTTAATTTGCCGACACCCATACGCACAAGTTGTTCAGCTATATGACTGCCAAGGGCACCCGCACCCATGACTAATACATGTGTGTGTTCAAGGTTGTGTTGACCTTGTGCGCCAAAAGGCGCAAAGCGTGTTTGGCGGCTATAGCGTTCGTTGAAATCTGGTGTTTCTGACGGTGTAGGCATTATAAGAATCCTAAACCTTCGGTAGGGCTGGATGCTTGTGCAGTATATTTAATTGGGATACGGCCAGCTTCATAACTTAAACGACCTGCTTCAACACCAAGTTTCATTGCTTCTGCCATTTTCACTGGATCTTTAGCACGTGATACAGCAGAGTTTAATAAGATACCATCTGCGCCGAGTTCCATCGCTTGTGCCGCATCTTTCGCTGAACCAATACCTGCATCAACGATAATCGGTACATTTGAATTCTTAATAATATAGCTTAGGTTTAATGGGTTGTTGATACCACGGCCTGTACCGATAGGTGAAGCTAAAGGCATTACCGCATGAACACCTAATTCTTCTAAACGTTTGGCTAATACTGGGTCTTCAGAGATATAAGGACAAACAATGTAGCCACGTTCTAATAAAATTTTACATGTTTCATACGTTGCAATCGGATCAGGTAGTAATGTTTCATCATCACCGATAATTTCGACTTTAATCATGTCGCAAACACCTGCGTGTTTTGCGATTTCTGCGATACGAACAGCTTCTTCAACTGTTTTCGCACCAGCTGTATTAGGGAATGTAACAAAGTCTTTTAAGTTAACGTTCGCAAGGGGGTTCGGTAAGTTTTTGTCATATAGATTCATACGACGTACCGCAAATGTCAGTACGTTTGTACCTGAAGCTTCGATAGCTTTCGTTTGTACATCTTCATTTTCAAATTTTCCTGTACCGAGTAATAATCTTGATTCCATTTCATAAGGTCCAATTTTTAACATATTATCCGCCTCCAACAAATTCTAATAGTTCTAAACGATCATCTTCGCGTACGATTTGGTTTGCGAAGTCTTCACGTTGTATTAAGTTTTGGTTATGTTCTGCGATGACACGTTTTTTGTCGAGTTCTAAATGATCTAAAATATCTTGAATTGTGACTTCAGTATCGAATGTGAACGGATCACCATTAATGATGCACTTCATGTTTCTCCCTCCTTAATTCAAATTGAAAGGGTTCGAGTGCTTGTGGACGATGTCCAGTCGCAACCCATTCGGCCATTAATTCACCGATAACAGGTGATAATAAAATACCATTACGGTAATGGCCAGTAATAATCCATAATCCTTCTTGTACTTCATCCATAATCGGCTGTTCTTCTTTAGTCCATGGACGAATACCTGACCAGTATTTGAGTTCTTTGCTTCCCGCAAGTTCAGGTACACGCTTAATTGCTTCTTCTAATAACCATGTTTTACCTTGTTCAGATACACCGACAGAGTAATCATCAAAGTAGCTTGTTGCGCCGATTAAGAAACGATGCGGAGGTTTAGGTACGATATAACAGCCGTTGGTCATAAATAACGTTTGTTTTAAATCTAAGTCTTCATTTTCAACGAGCAAGACTTCGCCTTTAACACCGCTGACTGCTTCTTGAATGTCTGGTTGTTCTGAGACATTGCCAGCCCAAGCACCTGTGGCTTCAATTACTTTATGTGCTTTTGTTAAAGTGCGACGTCCGTTACGCTCTGCCTCAATATCATAACCTTCACCGACACGATGAATTGCGGTTACATTCGTGTGTGAGAAGCGATCAATATTTGGTGCGTTTTCTAGTGAAGCATGAAGCGCCTTAGTATAATGATTGGCATTGATTTGATGATCGTGCGGCACAAACATCATGGCTTCTGTACTTTTAACTAAATGATTGGTCAGTAATGCTAAATCAGTATCTGATAAGTCTTGAACATCCTCATCATGTGAATGAAGAAATGCATATTGTTGTTTCAATGATGGGACATCTTCTGTTTGAGTGGCTAACTTAATCAGGCCATTTTGTTGGTACTGAATATCAATACCTGTTTCAGAAAGCAAGTCTGTACTTAATGCGTTGAACTTAGCACGTGAAGTAAGCGCTAAACGAAAGAGGGGGCTGTCCTCTTTAAATTCATTTTGTGCACCTAACATACCGCCTGCTTTATAAGAGGCATGTTTGCCTTCGATATCACGGTCGATTAATGCGATAGATAAACCACTGTCTTTTAAATGTCTTGCGATAGACATTCCGATGACGCCTGCTCCGATAATGGCTAAATCATACATAATGTTCACCTTCCTTGAGGGTGCGAAGTGTTTGTATATCATGTTGTAAGAAGAAAGAAATGGCTGCGATACCACTAAAACCATGCGGCACTTGTGATAACGTATTTTCGTTAATACCGCCAAGTGCGATGGTAGGCATATCTACTTGTAAGGCATCTGATATTTCAGATGGCGTACGTGGCGGTAAACCTGGTTTAGAACCGGTCTCGAAAAGATGACCGAATAACACAAAATCTAAGTGATGATTTTTAGCGGATTGAATTGTATCTTTATGATGTGTAGACATGCTGACACATACATCTGGATACTTGCTTTTGAATTCAAAGGCACGCTCGTCCATCTCTTTAAAATGAATACGCTTTAAATCAAAATTTTCAAATAGTTTTATATTGGAATGCGCAGTGATTTTAGCTTTAGGAAATCCAGCATCTAGTAAGCGTTGAATTTCTGTAGCTTGAGTTGCTTGGTCAGTACGTACAATTAAACAGTCAATCACAGGCGCTATTTCAACATATTGAGCTATGGTTGTTTTTGTGAGTTCATATGGCGTTATCGCGACCCACACGATGGATTCACCTTCTTTAATCAATAAGTCGCAATAAAAGCGAAATAAAAAAACGCTATTTCCATATAAGAAAATAGCGCATTAAACGTACAATACGCCACTTTCCTACGCTAGTATAAACTAGATCAGGTTCCAAGAATTTCCTTATCATACATAAGGATCTCAGCCTGTAGGAACAGGCACTTCCAGTGGACTTATTGAAATTATTTGATTCATAGTATTTCAGGAAGTCATCATATTCAATACTTTAACTAATCGTGTAGCGAGGCGTTAACGTATTGGACTGACTTTTTCATTCTTGAAATATAACTTCCTTCTATATACAAACACATCATAAATCACTTGCATTAAAATTGCAATAGCGAATCGCTTTCATTGTAGGTTTTTACTGCTTACAAGTAAGACTATTGAAACAAGCAAATACAGCCGTCAATATGTGTGATACAATGAGAAAAAACATAAGGGGATATACATGAAACATATATTCAAAAGTGCAGTTGTATCACTTGCGGTTGTGGCTAGTTTAACTTTAACAAATACAGAAACGTTAGCAGCAGGTAGCTATTATTATAATGGGATGACGGATTATAATGCGTCTAAAGCTTATCCTAAAACAAAGCGAATTTCTAATAATGATGTACAAATTAAACACATCGCAAATGCATACAAAGGAAAATATAAAGCAGTAGGACGTATTAGTAATAAAGATGGTTGGAAAGGTAGAGGTAAAGACAGTATGGGGACAGGGACTGTTATAGGACCTTATACATTAATTACCAATGCACACGTGATAGATGATGCCAAAGGTGCGGCAGCTAATCCTAAATATATTACGTTTGATTTAAATCGCGATGGTAAGGCAAAAACTTATACTTTTCACGCAACGAAAGTGGTTAAAGTACCTCAAGCCGATGTCGCATTAGTCTATACCAAAGAAAAACTGACGAACTACACACAAGCATTACCTCTTGCGTCGAATTCACAAATCAACAACTTAACTTATAATCGCAATCTCTATTCAGTAGGTTATCCATGGCAAAATGGAGATAATACAAAATCCTACTGGAGTAAATTAAAATTCATACAAAAATCTTCAAACGGAACAGAACTACAAACCAAAGATAAATTCCGTGCAGGTGCTTCAGGATCAGTCATGGTTGATGGTAATTACCGTATCTATGGATTACGCACATACGGCTATAACCTCTGGGGTACATCACCTTATAATTACGCCAAAGTTGAAATGGCAGGCGGAGAAGCATTAAATGGATTAACAGGAAGTTTTGTGAGAAGTCATATTAGATAGACTTTAAATACAATCTCTTTAAAAGTGTGAAATGAGTCGCACGGATTAGGGAGATTGTGTTTTTTGTTTTTATTTACCTAGTTTGATTCAATTTCGTAAAAAAAGATGACAATTATTTTACCTAAATAGTAAAATTAAAATTCAAGTTGTATATGGAATTAAGAATTGAACCGTAGTATAATTATATTAATAAATATCTAGGGGAACTAGTGAGTGCTTCAGTGTTTAAATATAAGGAAGGGCGGTATCAACTATGAAAAAATCTTTAAAATATCTACATCGTATGCCTTATTTTGCTGGGGTTCAGCCGTCTTAGCTAGGTTTCATATTAATGATTTTAAGTTGATGAAAATTAAATGTTTTTCATTTAGCAATATTGAGAGTAATCATAAAATCTTAGTTATTAATATGAGAGAGGGTATGAAATTATGAATGAAAATATACAATTTTTAAACGAACAAATAAGAAGCTTACAAAATATGTTGATAGAGATGAGACTGGATCAAGGTTTAATGAGTATAGACTTGAAGTATCTCAGAAAATCTGAAGATAGAAATTTTGAACGCTTAGAGAACAAAATTAATAATCTAGATAAAAGTTTAATTGAAATTAAAAATCTGATACGTAATATACAATAATGAAATGTGATACAAGGTTTCTATAGTATATACAGTTGACAAGTACAGACACTTTAATTCTTTACTACAGTACTTTATATACATTGAGTGATACGGCAGAAGTCTAAAGGGCTTCTGCTTTTTTGATGTTTTGTTATGAAATTAATTTTCAAGTTTGGGGCGCTGTAATGTGTTAAAATACCAATGGTATATATTATGAATAAAGAAGGTTAGAAAATGACTGAATATGTAGTGACAAACGGTAAAGTTTATACAGAAACAGGTGTCTTAGATAAAGGTTATGTGAAAATTTCTGATGGCAAAATTTCAGAGGTTGGTCATGGTGATTATCAAGGGGATCTAGAAGTAGTGGATGCACAAGGACAATATGTTTTACCTGGGTTTATTGATATTCATATTCATGGCGGGTACGGACAAGATGCGATGGATGCTTCATTTGAAGGTTTGAAACATTTAGCTGAATCGTTACTTTCTGAAGGTACTACATCATTCCTTGCGACAACAATGACACAATCAGTGGAAAACATCGATCGTGCCTTAGAAAATATTGTGGAATATAAAGCAGTTCAAGATAAAGAAAATGCGGCTGAAATTGCAGGTGTTCATTTAGAAGGTCCGTTTATTTCAGAACATAAAGTAGGCGCCCAAAACCCTAAATATGTACAACGTCCTTCAGTAGATGCGATTGAACACTTCCAAGAGAAAGCTGACGGAAATATTAAAGTGATTACCTTTGCCCCAGAAGTAGAAGGTGCAAAAGAAGTTCTAGAAAAATTATCCGACCAAATTATCTTTTCTATGGGTCATACTGTTGCGACATTTGATGAAGTGAATGAAGCGGTAGAACATGGCGCAAAACATGTCACTCATCTTTATAATGCAGGAACACCATTTGAACATCGTGCGCCTGGACAATTTGGTGCGGCATGGACCAACGACGGTATCCATACAGAACTAATCGCAGATGGTATTCATTCACATCCAGCATCAGTTAAAATCGCTTATACAATGAAAGGCAATAAACGATTTTACTTAATTACAGATGCGATGCGCGCAAAAGGTATGTCGGATGGCGAGTATGATTTAGGTGGACAAAACGTTATTGTCAAAGGCTCAGAAGCACGATTAGAATCAGGTGCTTTAGCTGGCAGTATCTTAAAAATGAATGACGGCTTACGCAATATGCTTACATTTACTGGTGCATCACTCGAAGAAATGTGGCGTGTAACAAGCCTAAATCAAGCCATTGCGTTAGGTATAGACGATCATAAAGGCAGCATTAAAGAAGGCAAAGATGCAGACTTAGTCTTATTAGATCAAGACATGCATGTCAAAACAACAATTAAAAACGGTCAAGTTCATAACTATTAATTTATAGTTAGAGGCACTCGTATTTAAAACGGGTGCTTTTTTTATTTGTGTTTTTGGTGCCTACAATTAGATATATAACGGCGTATAATAATGTGTTTCATTATAAAAATCACATATAGTATACCCATGTATAGTTGTTTTAGTTATTGTTTATACT
>NZ_PPRU01000021.1 GCF_002902285.1 Staphylococcus simulans
CCTTGTTAAATTGTTTATATCTGAAATAGTTCATACAGAAGACTCCTTTTTGTTAAAATTATACTATAAATTCAACTTTGCAACAGAATCATATTTAATATGATTAATATAGGTATTTGGCCAATGGTCATTCTAGCATTATTAATCATAGCTAATAGTATTTTTATGGTTTATAAGACAGTAGACGTTAAAAAACGCAAATGACAAAAAAGCAATCTCACTCTTAATTTATGTGAGATTGCTTTTATTTATCATAACAATATAATGATGTTTCAAGCACATTATTTAATGTTTCAAACACTTCTTCAACTGTATAGTTATAGTCATTTTCTACCCAACGTCGTAGTACTTCTATTACACCACTACTGTAAAAGTCAGCTACAATTTCAGGATGTTTACTTTCTCTAATCTTTTGCGCTAAGGGGTTACGCTTACGAGTTGAGTTATTTAACATCATTTCGCGACTCACATTCGTTAAACTTCTAAATACATCTGCCTGTCGAGACGAAACTAATAGATGCTTAAAAAACTTTTTATTATTACCAATGTAATAGATAAAGTCTTCAAATGATTCAGGGGTTGTAATGTCTGCTGATGTGTCACCTTTAGCTATAATTTGTTGTGTAATAAAGTCAAGTAAAGTGTAGAGTAATTCATATTTATCTTGGAAGTATCTGTAGAACGTACTGCGGTTGATTTCTGCAATATCACATATTTTTTGAACCGTGATTTCATCAAAATGATAATCATGTAAAAGTATAAACACTGTTTCATGAATATGTTTAATCATGCGCTTTTGATTTGCTGACGGCATTATCTGATTCTCCTATTTATTTAATCTAGTCAGATAGCCTGACGTAATAAGAGTAATTTATCACAATAAAGTTGATTTTTCCAAACATAATAACTGATACTACGTTTAAATTTGTTTATAAAAAAAGAGTAAATAAGTTATTTGAAACGTTTAATACTATAGGAGCGATATAAAAAAGTGGGAGCGAAACTGAGTTTAGTTTCACCCCCTCGCAATAATAGCTACGATTGAGAAGAGTTTGTCTTAAGCGCCTTCTCAACTCGATTTGCTACTGTAAATTTGCATTATGAGTTTTAAATATGCTACACCAAACGAGCATATTCTTTATTTGTCTTTCTTAACTTTGTAATTAGTTAGTCTCAATACCTTCTAACCATTCATCTACTTTATTATCATTATCATCTACATAGTCTTTAGCTACTTGTTCTGGATTTTTGTTATCAACAAAGATTTTTTTAGCTAATTTGTCTTCGTCAGATTTACTCCAATCATCTGCCATACGTGTTGCAATTGTGTATGCAGCTGGATGTGCTTCTTTAAAGTCTTTGTTAAATACTAAGTCAATATGTTGATTATTATTACCATAAATGTTGTCTGGATCTTTCAACATTTTAACGTCTAATTCTTTAGAGAACCAGCTAGGTTCCATTGCTGTGAAGACGATAGGTTCTTGTTGTTTAAAAGCAGATTGAATTTTCTTGAATTGGTCTTGGTCAGAACTTTCTTTCAAGCTATATTTATCCAAGTTGTCACTATCAAGTTCATCTTTAGTTTCTTGCATAACGCCATTACGTGCGTCTGTGCCTTGAATTGTCCAATCTACAGATTTTCCGAAGTCACTGTTTTTTAAGTCACTAATTGAGTCGACATCTTGCACGTACTTAGGCACGGCTAAACCTACTTTTGCGTTATCAATTAAATGTTTATCATCATAAATTGTTAATTTACTTTTGAACTTATCATAGTAACTTTTATCAGTAGTAGGGAAGATACCTGATTCATGGAATGAATCAGAGTTCTCTGATACAGCAGCATATAACGGGCCACTTGCTGTTACTGGTGTAGTTGTTACATCATAACCTGCTTTTTTCAATACTTCTGCTATAACTAGTGAACGTGGTGTTGAATTATCACTCGCGATATAAGGTATTTCGATTTCTTTATTACCAAGTGATGTTTGACTATCGTCTGATGAACCACTACTGCTACCACTATTACCACAAGCACTTAGCACTATGGCTAAGGCTAGTGTAGCTAGTAGTCCTAAGAATTTCGAACTACGTCGTTTTAACATAACGTGTTTCCTCCTTTTTAATATTAGTCTCTAAGCTCGTCATCATGACGATGTTGAGATGATCGGTTATATCTATCGTAAACACCTTTGTTGTTTTCACGAGCGTATAACATTAATGCTTTGAACAATACATCTTGATCAATATTGCTATCAGTTAATTCTTTGTATAAGTTTGTTGTTTTATCGAAATTTGAATCATGATAATCATGGTTATCATTTTGATGATCATGATTGTTATGACGATAATCATCGTTACTATCGTAATTGTCTTGATAGTGTCGATCATTATAATTACGTTCATCATGATGAGTATGGTCGCCATCTTGAGTATAAAGTGATTCATAGTCGATATCATCACGTTGATTATCATAATGATGTTGGCGATGATGCTGGTCATGATGATTATCTAAATGCACAGAACGGTTATAATCTTCGTCATTATAATTGCGATTGTGGTTACGTTTGTCATTTTGATAAACATAGTTATCTTTGTCTTGTCTAGCGTATTCATTATTTTTATCGTTGACATGACCTTTTTCAGAAGATGTGTCGTGATGTTTATCTTCTTCTAAAGCTTTACCTTCAACGTCAACGTTTGGCAATACTGCACCTAACCATTTAGGAAGGTACCATGAAGCTTTACCAAAGAGTTTCGTCAATGCTGGAATTAATGTCATACGTACGACGAATGCGTCGAATAACACACCGAAACCTAATGCGATACCCATTGACTTAATTGCACTGTCATCTTGGAAGACGAATGCGATGAATACACTGAACATAATAAGTGCAGCAGCTACGATAACAGGTCCACTTTCTTTGATACCTACACGGATTGAATGATCATTGTCGCCAGTCTTACTGTATTCTTCATGTACACGTGTCATTAAGAAGAGCTCGTAGTCGATGGCAAGTCCGAATAACAATCCAATTGTGATTACTGGAAGGAATGCAAGTAATGGTCCTGTGTTTTCAATACCAAATAAGCTACCCATAAAGCCATGTTGAATGACTAATGTTGTGAAACCTAGTGTAGCCATTAATGAAAGGATAAAGCCTAGTACTGCTTTTAATGGAACTAAGATTGAACGGAATACAATCATTAATAAGAAGAATGCTAATACAACGATAACGCCTGCAAATACTGGAATAGCGTTGTTTAGTTTTTCTGACATATCGATGTTAATAACACTTTGTCCTGAAATTTCAGTGCCATAGTCATATTTTTCTTGCGCTTGGCTATGATAATCACGTAAATCATATACTAGATTTTCTGTTGACTGTGAGTTCGGTCCTTTTTCAGGAATGATTGTGAATAATGCGTAATTGTTGTTGTCGGTTAGTTGTGCTTTTGAAACTGTATCAACATTATCAATATCTTCTAAATCGCTACGCATATTATTTAAGTCACGTTCGATAGTGCTTTTACTTCCACCATCTTTTGTATTTACTAACATGACAATTTGTCCGTTATAACCTTCGCCAAAATTATCTGAGATTAATTTATAGGCTTTGTATTCTGATGAGTCAGTTGGTTTTAAACTATCATCTGGAATACCTAAACGCATGCCACTGACTGGTATAGCAGCTAAAATTAAAATAATTAAACTTACAATAACAGCGATAACTGGCTTACCAACAATAAATTTTGCCCAAGGATGATCTTTAGGGTCTTTACTTTTAGATGGTTTATCTTTAATTTTAATACTTTTATGGAAGATACTGATTAGGGCAGGTAATAGTGTTAATGCTGCTAATACCGCAAATAACACACTAATCGCTGAAGCGAATCCCATAACCGCTAAGAAGTCGATTCCTACAAGTGATAAACCACAAACAGCAATCATAACTGTAAGACCAGCGAATATTACAGCACTACCTGCTGTACCCACTGCTGTTGCGA
The DNA here is from genome assembly GCF_002902285.1 of Staphylococcus simulans. GTDB lineage: Bacteria > Bacillota > Bacilli > Staphylococcales > Staphylococcaceae > Staphylococcus > Staphylococcus simulans. The sequence goes on from NZ_PPRU01000021.1 coordinate 4,012, forward strand.
TAGCTTCTACAGTATCGACACCTTTTTTCTTAAGTTCTTTAAATCTAAATAGAATAAAGAGTGAGTAGTCAATACCAACAGCTAAACCTATCATTACAGCTAGTGTAAGAGTGAAGTTTGGAATATCAAAGATATATGTTAATAATGCGATGATACCAACACTTGAACCTAAACCGATGATTGCACTAATAATTGGCATACCAGCTGCGATAAGTGAACCAAAGGTAATAAGTAAGATTACGAATGCTACGACAATACCGACAATTTCTGATGTACTACCAGGTTCAGCATTCATAGCGCCACCTTGAGTTTTTTCAATTTGCACATTGTGGTTGTCAGTTACATCTTTTAATTCTTTGTCGATGATATGTTTAGAAGAATCTTTTAATCCAGTTTGTGGAACTACATAACTTACATTAGCGATAGCAGTATCGCCTTCATCATTAACTTGTCCACTGTCATATGGATTAGAGATATTTTGGATATAATCATCATTTTGTCTGATATTGTCTAAAGCATCTTCAATATCTTTCTTAGTATCTTTATTATTGAGTCCATCATTCTTATTAGAATGGAAGACTATTTTCATCGAGGCTTTCTCACTGTCCTGATGAAATTCTTTACTAATTTTATCGTTTGTGTCTAATGACTTAAGGCCGTTCATAGTGATGTCACTGTCAAACTTCGGTGAGTTTATCATTAATGGCGTGATAATGACACCTAGTATAACAAGCCATCCTATAACACTTAGCCATTTGTTCTTAGCTATAAATTTTCCTAGTTTGTATAATAGCTTTGCCAAGACATTTCCCCCTATTTCATTAATTTATATCGCTTAAAGTATGGGTAGTGTGTTGATGATTTGTGAGCAATTACATTAAATCGATACCTCAAATTAAGCATATTTAAAATGTTACATTTGATAATGTAACAAGTTATACCCACGTTCGGTACCATTAAAAGTTTTACGTCGTTGGAAAATGCAACACTTTGGAAAAATTGTCGGTTAAAATAGCGTGTATTAAGGGGATATATAAGAAAAGGTTCTGTTGCAAAGTTAAAATTATATGCACATCTATACAAAACTATAAAAGCAAATATTGTTTTAACAGTAAAGAGTTTTGTTAGTATTAATTATTTTTCGTTTTTCAGTATAAATATTACATGATTTTTAACTTTGCAACAGAACCTTTCATTTGTTTTATCGCCTATAAGTAAAATGTTGAATTATCTTAGTCAGCAAGACATTTCTATTTTCAATATTCATTTTTTGATAGTCAATATATGGTACTATTTACATATATTATTTTTTAATATAATTTTATACATTATATTTAATAAAAGAGAAATCATAGTATTAAATTAAGTAGTTTTTTAATTGAATATATAAAATAGATTAATTAAGGAGAAAGCTAAATGGGTAAAAAAGAAAGGACATTAAATAAGCAAAATTCTAAAATATC
>NZ_PPRU01000022.1 GCF_002902285.1 Staphylococcus simulans
CATGTATTTGTATTTCATCACTCACTGCTCCTCTCCAGTAATTCAGGGTTTTCATAAATATTTCCAACAACTTCCCCGATTTTTGAAATGCGATAAATATCTTCATAATATTCGTTGTTATCTTCAGTTAATCTGAATCTTGCTTGCTCCTTTTCATATGTGATAAAACCATATATTGTAGCTTGCCAACCATGACCATGATGTCCCAACCACTTAAGAATATCGCCCTCATAAATTTCT
>NZ_PPRU01000023.1 GCF_002902285.1 Staphylococcus simulans
TATTTCGAATGTTTTTGACAAATCTAACAGTTTTACTTAACTCTTTATACTCTTTAAAACCATATTCATTATAAAAAAATTCAATAAACCAACATAAGTCTCCAAATTGCAAATATTCAATCAAAAACCATATGGGTGTATTTTCCTCATATTTACTATAATCTAATTTTCTATAAGAATCGTACTTTAAATGTTTTAACATTTTGGAATATGGATTACTTATATTCGAATTCTCTTTAATATAAGTAAAAAAATCACTCACTACATTATAGCCATCTTCACTGTCAACTTTTGTAATAGTTCTTAGAATATTCAACTTAATTGAGTGTTCTATATCTAAACAAAATTTTATGATAATATATCTTAATTGCATATCAAGACTTGCAAGATCAACTAAATTTTTAAAATCAACTTTCTGGTATCTTTCAATCAGTGCGTTTTGGTATCTAACTTTTTGCATAGGATAGTTATCTACAAAACTATTCAGCTTAAAATAGTAGTTTTTATATTCTAATATTTTCATTGCCTCATATTCGTCTATATAGTTAAAATTTACCCCTTTAAACTTCATATAAAAAATAAGCGACTTAAATGATAATGACATAGTAAAATCAGACCTTTTCTCATTTGTTAGATACATTATACATAAATACAGAAAAAAAGTATTCATTAAAATTGAATTCTAGATTTCGTCCTCAATATTCAAAAAATACGTCTTACCTTACTACTTAAATAATTGATTTACTTTCTATTTTTTCGCACTCTCTTTATTAGATTAGGATTACAGAGTTATTTTCAAAAAACGTTTTAAATTTACACAATGTATTCAATAAAAAAACCCATAACCACGAGGGTTACAGGCTTTAAGTGACGTCCTGGGAGGGATTCGAACCCCCGACCGATGGCTTAGAAGGCCATTGCTCTATCCAGCTGAGCTACCAGGACATAATTTTTTAATACAAGAATTATTATATCTAATTAAAGTATTTAAATCAATACCATTCATAATAATTTCTGTTATGATTTTTCACTTTAGAAGATGTATTGCACTTATCATGACAAGTATATCACTTTTCTCAAGTAGAGAACAGTTAGGAATGCCTAAGTGTCAAGAATCTGTCAGATATACCACGGGTATGCATAGAACATTGTGAGTTAAGGAATTTAGCCCAATTAGATAAAAGATGATTGTATAGTAGAGATATCAAAGGTTGGTATTCCACTTAACCTTAAACAATACAAATATTGAGGTGACAATCATGGAAGGTTTATTCAACGCAATCCAAGCTACAATTGAAGCAGCTCAAAACGGTCAAAACTTAGAATTAGGTAAAAACATCGTAGACATCATCACAAACGGTGCTAGCATTGTAAGTAAACTCTTTGGTATCTAATATAAAGCCAAACATTCACCATATTGTTTTAGCGAGAAGATCTAATAAGGTCTTCTCTTTTTTGTGTTCGAATTTATGGATTACTTTTCTCACGACCTTAATCTAAGCACCCTCCTACTATTTTATTGTAAAATAGTTATACACTTTAACTGATGGAGGTGGCGATGTGGATCAAGAAGAAGAATTGAAACGTTTAAAAACAGAAAATGAATTACTTGTCATGAAATTAAGACTTAAAGAAAAGTATATTAAAGAATTAGAAGCTGAATTAAGACAACGCAAAAGATTGCCGATTCATTATATAAAATCACAAACACTTGCGGACCACTTTGTCACACTCAAAATTGAAACAACCGGTTTAAGCTCTGATTTTCATGATGCTTTTCAAATCGCACTCGTCGAATTTAAAAATGGTCAAATGATAAACCAATATATGAAATACTTTCGACCTACACGCTTATTAACAAGAAAAGTGATACAAATGACAGGTGTTACGAATGAGTTCTTAGAAGACAAAGATTTTATTGAAAAAGAAGATATAGAAGCCATTCGTACATTTATTGGAGATAAACAAATCGTAGCGCATGCGGCAACTTTCTCTATGAAATTCCTATTACGTTATTTCGACGACTTTAATATAGATATGCCTGAATATACTGTGCTAGATACACTCCCTCTTGCGAGAAAGTTAGTGAAAGATACACCTAATCATAAATTCGACACTTTAAAGACATACTTTAACTTAGAAAACTATGAACCTGAAGATGCTTTAACCGATGCGATAGTAACAGGTCAACTTGCTTTGAAGCTAAATAAACTAAAACAATAAAGAGAGACTACATTTATGAATATCAATTTCTTACCTGCTTTGAAATCATTTGTCGCTAAAATGAACCAAGAACTGCTAGTACTCTATTTATCATCGAAGGATCAACGCACACCAATGACCGTTAAAATACTTGCAGTCTGTATCGTTGCTTATGCATTAAGTCCGATTGATTTGATTCCTGATTTCATCCCTGTTTTAGGTTATCTAGATGATATTATTATTGTGCCATTAGGTATTGCCTTGTGCTTAAAATTAATACCTGAACCTATTCTTCAAGATAATCGTCGAAAAGCATCTAAACTCAATAAAAATATCCTTTCACACAATTGGTATGCGGGTGTTTTGATTATCATCTTGTGGATAATCGTTATAAGTGTGATTGGTTATTTTATTCTCAAAAACTTTTTTTGGTAATTAACATACCTTTAACAAAAATAAGCATCCATGTCGTTTTATTAAGACATGGATGCTTATTTCAGCTTTTATCTATTATTTTCTTTTATTGTTTTGAATGATCTTGTCCGTGCAACATCCAACGTACATTATATTTATCTGTAAATGAACCCATTTTACCGCCCCAGAATTGTTCTGCTAGTGGCATATCTACATGTACAGATTCATCATCTTTTACTTTGTCATATAAAGCTTCTACACGTTTTGCATCCGCTTCATCATTAATATCATAATCAATTAATAAAGAAATACCTTCGTTGATTTGAACATCTTTACCGAACGCATCAGATGCGTATAATGTCACACCTGCAATTGTAAATTCAGAATGCATTGTTTTATTGTCCGCTTCTTCTTCACTCACACCAAAGTTTTCAGCTTGTGATGGATCAACAGCTAAACGTTGAATATCAGTTGCGCCAAAAACCTCTTCATAATATTTTAATGCCTCTTTAGTATTGTTAAACGCTAAATATGGATATAATTGAGTCATAATCAATCCCCTTTTTATTTAATGTACTGCATTCTAATCATACCTTTTATTTGTAGTTTCAAACAACAAATAAGCGGGGATATGATGATAAGTTAAAAAAAGAAACTCGAGGTGTTAAAATGATTCAACGTTTAGACGAAGTCAAGTTATATGTGAATGACCAAGAAACAGCCAAAGCTTTTTGGACAGAAAAATTAGGTTTCACTGTTTCATCCGATACAGAACAACATGGTATGCGTACTATTGTACTGCGACCATCAAGTGACGCACAAACAGCCATTGTCCTCCACAACAAACAAAAGATACAATCATTAGATTTAGGTATTAGTACAGAAACGCCTTCTTTAATGTTTGCGACAGATGATATTGAACAACTCTATCAAGATTATCAAGACAAAGACATCACAGTCGGTGATTTAGTCGACATGCCTCAAGGCAGAGTCTTCAACTTTGCGGATGATGAAAATAATTATTTCGCAGTCAAACAAATCTAATAAAAAAGATGCTGGAGGATGAAAATTTTCACCCTTCAGCATCATTATTTTTAGTTATTTTTCAATTTTAACCGTTTACTTTAAATTCAACTGTTTCAATAATGTCATGATTTCTATTTCTGAAATTCAATGTGACATTTTGACTATCTACTAAAAGTTCAGCATAAGTTTCTTCCATCATACTTCTTGATTGTGAAATACTGCCTGGATTAATCACATGTACCCCTTCTATTTCTTCATAACGAGCAATATGTGTATGTCCATAAAAGGCTAACTGACAATTTTCTTCTTTAGCTTTTTCAGCTAGAAGTTGACGTGTCGTATTCACTCTGTATAAATGTCCATGTGTATAGAAAGCACGCAAACCTTCATCACTGATGACATTTTCATTTGGAAACTCCGGATAGAAATCACAGTTACCTTTAACGCGATGGTATAAACTTAATTCTGTATCATCATATTGGAACTCTGAATCACCTAAATGCAACGCAACATCAACTTGGTCATAGTGGTTCACCACTTCAAATAAAATACCAGACTCTGTGTGGTTGTCACTTACAATAATCCAACGTCTCAAATTTGATCACCCTTTAAATAAGCTTTTAATTTATCAATCGCTTGACGTCTATGGCTGATTTCACCTTTTTCTTGATCCGTTAATTGTGCCATTGTTTTATGCATTCTTGGTACATAGAATATCGGATCATAACCGAAACCATGTTCACCTAATTTTTCCATTGTAATTACACCGCTGACTGTGCCTTCAAATGTCACAGTTTCTTCGCCTGGTGCACTCATGCTGATGACACAAACGAATTCTGCCGTACGATGGCGGCTGTTACCTTTTAATTTCTCTAATAACTTTTCAATATTCGCATTATCATCTTTATCTTCTCCAGCATAACGCGCTGAATAAATACCAGGTTCCCCATTTAGCGCATCCACTGTTAAGCCACTGTCGTCTGCGATGACACGTTTGCCTAACGCTTGAGCTGCTGCCTCAGATTTTAATTTTGCATTTTCTTCAAATGTTGTCCCTGTTTCTTCGACATCAAAGTCTGAAATTAATTCACTGATACCAATCACATTGTATTCAGGAAAGATAACTTTAAAGTCGTTGATTTTTCCTTTGTTGTTTGTCGCAATTACTAAATCTTCCATGTCCTTCACCTCAATATTAATCCACTTTCACATGTGTTACTTCAACATTATCTATTTTTAACCATTGTCCAATGATGTATTGGATATGTTTTGTATCCCCTGTCGCAAAGAAGCGATGTTTCGGATGTGGGGTATAATGCGCATGTTCATGACTGAACGTCAATAACGCACTGACCTCACGTGCTGTTTCTAAACCAGATGATATCACAGTTTTATTACCACCGAAATAATCATAAATCGGTTGGAAGAGTAACGGATAATGCGTACATCCTAAAATTACCGTATCAGCATCATTATTTCTATATTGTTTTAACGTCTGATGAATCACAATATTTGTTGCGACGGGATCATGATAACGCATTTGTTCCACTAAAGGTACAAAATCCGGACATGCAACTCCTGTGACTTCAACATGCGGATTAATCGCTTGTATATGTTTTGTATAAGCTTCTGATTTAATTGTCCCTTCAGTACCCAACACCATTACTTTATTATTTTGTGTCGTCATAATCGCAGTACGTGAACCAGGTTCAATTACACCAATTACCGGAATCGGTAATAAGGCTTTCAACGTATCTAATGCGACAGCCGTTGCGGTATTACATGCGATAACCAGCATTTTAATATCATATTCCATTAATTTATTCGCAAGCTGTACCGTGAAATCACATACTTGCTTGCCATCTCTTGGTCCATATGGACATCTGGCACTATCACCAAGATAATAGATCGTTTCATTTGGCAGCTGACGTATTATTTCTTTGGCTACAGTGAGGCCGCCGACTCCTGAGTCAATTACTCCGATGGGTTTATTCATGTCTTTTTCATCCTCACACTAAAGCATTCTTAGACTATATTTTATCATAACCCTGAATTAGATTGCATGAATGGTTATTTGGTTTCATGAGACAAAATGTAGACGAAAACGCTTTAAAGATTAAAAGCTTCAGAATAATGTACCTCTCCACTCATATTCATTAGCACATTTTCCTTCAATTCCAAAATCATTAAATAAGGTTCCATCTCTTTCATTGGTCCAAAAATATGATAAGCCGCAGCCAGTTCAAACCCGAACTTCTGATAATAAGTTGGGTCACCTAAAACTACAACTGATTGATAACCTAGTTGTCTTGCGGTTTCTAATGCTGTTTCAACCAACTTCGTTCCTACGCCTTGTCTTTGATAATTCGGCGCTACACTTAATGGTGCAAGCGCTAATGACGGCGTTTCAGACCCAATAGTAATCTTAGACATCATAATATGACCGATAATCTCCTCTTGTTCTGATAGAGCGACCAAAGAGAGTTCAGGTACATAAGCGGTACTTTTTCTTAAACGTTGGACTAATAGATGTTCCGTCTGATCACTCATCTCAACGGTTTCAAAAGCTGCTTGAATCAATCGTTCTATAGCTTGTTCATCATTTGATTGTTCTGTTCTGATTTTCATCTTCGACTTCCTTTCTTCCACTAAAAAAGAGGCAAGGAGTCGCCCTCCTGCCTCTTGATTTATTATCAAATTATTGTACTTGGTGGTCAGAACCAAAGAATGATTTGAACATGTAGAATGAAGTTTCTCTGTTCAACGCTGCGATTGAAGTTGTTAAAGGAATACCTTTAGGACAAGCATTCACACAGTTTTGTGAGTTACCGCATTCTTGAAGTCCGCCGCCGCCCATTAAAGCGTCTAAGCGTTCGTCTTTAGTCATTGAACCTGTTGGATGCAAGTTGAATAAACGTACTTGTGAAATTGCTTGTGCCCCTACGAATTCGTTTTTACTTGTTACGTTAGGACAAACTTCTAAACACACACCGCATGTCATACATTTAGATAATTCATACGCTGTTTGACGTTTTTTCTCAGGCATACGTGGTCCAGGACCTAAGTCATACGTACCGTCAATCGGTACCCATGCTTTCATACGTTTTAAGTTATCGAACATACGAGAACGATCAACTTGTAAGTCACGTACGATTGGGAATGTGCTCATTGGTTCTAAACGGATAGGTTGTTCTAATTGGTCTACAATCGCTGAACATGCTTGACGTGCATGACCATTGATAACCATTGAACAAGCACCGCATACTTCCTCTAAACAGTTCATGTCCCATGTTACCGGCGCAACTTTTTCCCCTTTTGTATTATACGGATTACGTCTGATTTCCATCAAACAAGCAATCACGTTTAAATTCTCACGATAAGGAATTTCAAATTTTTCTTCATATGGCTGTGAGTCCGCAGTATCTTGTCGCTTAATGATTAAAGTTACAGTTTTAGAGCTATTTTGAGCTGGTTGTTGAACCGCTTCATCTTTAACTTCTTCTGCCATTATGATTTGCTCCCTTCTTCCTTACTTGAATCTTCTTTACTAGATTTTGATTTAGATGAGTAGTCACGTTTACGTGGTGGAATTAAGCTGATATCCACATCTTCGTATTCGAATCTTGGTGGATTATCGATTCCTTCGTAAAACGCTTTTGTTGTTTTTAACCACTCTTCGTCGTTACGATCAGGGAATTCTGGTTTGTAGTGTGCACCACGTGATTCGTTACGGTTATATGCACCGATTGTAATCACACGAGCAAGTACTAACATATTCCATAATTGGCGTGTGAAGAATACAGCTTGGTTACTCCAAGTTTGTGTATCTTCCATGTCAATATCTTGATAACGTCTCATCAACTCAAGAATTTTTTCATCTGTTTCTAGTAAACGTTTGTTATCACGAACTACTGTTACGTTTTTCGTCATGATTTCACCAAGTTCACGGTGAAGTTTGAAGGCATTTTCTGTCCCTCTCATGTTTAATAAATCGTCAAAACGTTTTTGTTCTTTATCGATTAAGTCTTGGTAAAGACTGTCGTCTAATTCAGTATATGAATGTTCAACAGTGTCGATATATTTTACAGCGTTCGGTCCAGCTACTGTACCGCCGTAAATCGCTGATAATAATGAGTTCGCACCTAAACGGTTACCGCCGTGTTGTGAGAAGTCACATTCACCTGCTGCGAATAAACCGTCAATTGTAGTCATTTGATCATAGTCTACGTATAATCCACCCATTGAATAGTGAACTGCTGGGAAGATTTTCATTGGTACTTTACGTGGGTCATCGCCTGTGAATTTTTCATAAATTTCGATGATACCGCCTAATTTAACGTCTAATTCATGCGGATCTTTGTGTGATAAATCTAGGTATACCATGTTTTCACCATTGATACCTAATTTTTGGTTCACACATACGTCGAAGATTTCACGTGTTGCGATGTCACGAGGTACTAAGTTACCGTAATCCGGATATTTCTCTTCTAAGAAATACCAAGGTTTACCGTCTTTATAAGTCCAAATACGTCCACCTTCACCACGTGCTGATTCACTCATTAAACGTAATTTGTCGTCACCAGGAATCGCTGTTGGGTGGATTTGGATAAATTCACCGTTCGCATAAACTGCACCTTGTTGATACACGATAGATGCTGCTGAACCTGTATTGATCATTGAGTTTGTAGTTTTACCGAAGATAATACCAGGACCGCCTGTTGCCATAACTACTGCATCAGAACGGAATGCATCGATTTTCGCATCTGTTAAGTTTTGTGCGACGATACCACGCGCTGCGTTGTTTTCGTCTTTCACAACACCTAAGAATTCCCAACCTTCGTATTTTGTCACAAGACCGTCTACTTCGAACTTACGAACTTGTTCATCTAATGCATATAATAACTGTTGACCAGTTGTTGCACCAGCATATGCCGTTCTGTGATGCAACGTACCGCCGAAACGACGGAAGTCAAGTAAACCTTCAGGTGTTCTGTTGAACATTACACCCATGCGGTCTAATAAGTGGATGATTTTCGGTGCTGCATCCGCCATTGCTTTAACTGGTGGTTGGTTCGCTAAGAAGTCCCCGCCATAAACTGTATCGTCAAAGTGGATCCAAGGTGAGTCGCCTTCACCTTTTGTATTAACCGCTCCGTTAATACCCCCTTGCGCACACACAGAGTGCGAACGTTTTACGGGTACTACTGAGAATAAATCAACATGTACACCTTGTTCTGCTATTTTAATTGTTGACATCAGACCGGCAAGTCCTCCACCGACAACAATAACTTTTTTCTCTGCCATATAAATGTCACTCCCTGAAAATATAACCTTTATTTACGCTATGCTATTGCTCTTATACGAACGCTAAGATTGCACTTACACCGATGTAAGAAACAATAACGAATACTACTAATGATACCCATGTAAATACGCGTTGTGATTTAGCTGATTGTAAGGCACCCCATGTTACTAGGAATGACCATAAACCGTTCGCAAAGTGGAAAATTACTGCTACTGTTAAAACAAGGTAGAAGATTAACCAGAATGGATTGCTTAAGTAGTCTTGCATCATGTTGAATCCTAGTTCTTTATGCCCTAACCACATTTCCACTTTTGTTTGATAGAAGTGGATTGCGATAAAGATAAACGCTAAAACACCTGTGATACGTTGTAATAAGAACATCCAGTTTCTGAACCATGAATAATGGCCGACGTTCTCTTTAGCCGTGAATGCAATGTGAATACCGTATAACGCATGATAAAGAATTGGTAAGTAAATTAAGAAGATTTCAAGTGCTAACAAGAATGGTAATGATTCCATAAATCCTGCTGCTTGGTTGAAAGCTCCTGCTCCTTTAGTCGCTTGGTGGTTAACTGTCAAATGCACTAATAAGAATGCACCGATCGGAATAACCCCTAGTAACGAGTGTATGCGTCTTAAATAAAATTGATTCTTAGTATAACCCAAAAGGAAGTCCCCCCTGTGAAACAAATGATATTAATTGATTTCATTTTCAGGTTTGTTGAAATGCTCCAAATGCTCACAAAATTAAGTAAAATCAATACAAATGACTCAACCACCAACGAACAGCCCTGCTGGGAGTTGTAAAACACTGCAATCAGCACGGCAGCTCAGCGCCATTTTTCTCTATGTATGGACCCCTATCTTAGCTGTATATGCTGAACCGATGACCGCTGCAATCCCTTACAATCGAGGCAATTGTATTCAATTACACATTAAGTGAGAATCGTTTTCATTTAGAAAGCGTTTACAAACGCACCTAAAAAAATAAAATCTCGTTAACGATATTGTAACATTTTTTCACAGCCTTTTGGGCATGAGAATTATTATCAATGGATTTTTTTCAATCTTAGTTTAAATTCAGCTTCAAATAGACTTAAAATTAAGCTGAAAGCGGCACCTCCTTCAGCTTTCACTTCAGAATATACCGCTTCTAACTTTTTTGTTCTTCCTTATTTAATTCTTGTAGTAAATTCTCAGCTATCTTTTTAGGAAAACCAATTTCTTGAAGCTCCGCAACCGTGGCTGCTTTCATTTTCTTCACAGAACCAAACGTTCTTAACAACTTCGTTTTACGTTTTGGTCCGATACCATCAATATTATCTAACACAGACGTCAAACCATGTTTTTGTCTTGTTTGTCTATGGAATGTAATCGCAAAACGGTGGACTTCATCTTGAATTCGTTGCAGTAAATAGAACGCTTGACTGTTCTTCTTAAGCGGAACTACTTCTGCGTTTACACCATACAACAGTTCTGACGTTCTATGCTTATCATTTTTACGTAAGCCTGCGACAGGAATATCTAATCCTAATTCATTCTCAAGTACATCAATAGCTACAGACATCTGTCCTTTACCGCCATCGACAATAATAAGATCAGGTAACGGTAAACCATCGTTCAATACACGTGTATAACGTCTACGGATCACTTCTTGCATGGATTTATAATCATCCGGGCCATCAACCGTTTTAATTTTATATTTGCGGTATCCTTTTTTATCTGGTTTACCATCAACAAAAGTAACCATCGCAGACACTGCATCAACACCTTGAATGTTAGAGTTATCAAACGCTTCAATACGAATCGGCGTTTGAATTCCCATTTGTTCTCCAAGCTCTTCAATCGCTTTGATTGTTCTAGACTCGTCTCTCGCAATCAATTCGAATTTATTTTCTAATGAAATTTCAGCGTTATGATTCGCCATCTCAACTAAATCTTTCTTTTGGCCTCTGACTGGTTGCACAATTTTTGTATCTACAACCGATTGAATCATGTTAGCATCCAAATTTTTCGGCACATGCACTTCTTTCGGTAAAAGATGTTGATTCAATTGATAGAATTGACCGATAAACGTATAGAACTCCTCTTCTTCTGTTTGTTGAAGTGGAATCATTGTTGTATCACGTTGAATCATATTCCCGTTTCTGACAAAGAAGACTTGAACACACATCCAACCTTTCGACACACTATAACCAAATACATCACGTGCTTTATTATCTGTCGACATGATGTTTTGTTTTTTCGTCAAGTTATGAATATGTTGAATCAAATCACGATACTCTTTGGCTTGTTCAAAGTCTAATTGTTCACTCGCTGCCATCATGCGATCTTCTAAGTTCTTAAGAATTGTTTTATCTTCACCATTTAAGAACTCAGTCACTTCTTGAATCATTTGCGCATATTGTTGTTCATCTACGTCATAGACACAGGGACCTAAGCATTGACCGATGTGATAATACAAACATAATTTATCCGGCATTTTATCACATTTACGGAATGGATAAATACGGTCTAACAATTTTTTCGTTTCTACTGCTGAATATGCGTTTGGATAAGGACCAAAGTATTTACCTGTCCCTTTTTTAACAGTTCTTGTAACCAACAAACGTGGATATTTTTCTCTCGTAATTTTAATGAAAGGATAGCTCTTATCATCTTTCAACAAGATATTGTAACGAGGTTGATATTGTTTAATTAAATTCAGCTCTAACAATAACGATTCCGTTTCACTATCTGTAACGATAAATTCAAAATTACGGATTTCTCCTACTAAACGTGTCGTCTTCGCATCGTGCGCACCTGTGAAATAAGAACGTAATCGATTACGAAGACGTTTAGCTTTCCCGACATAAATGACTTGATCATTGCGGTCTTTCATTAAATAACAACCGGGTTCAAACGGAACCACTGATAGTTTCTGTTTAATCTTTTCTTTATAGTCTTCCAACGATTAACCTCCCTTCTCCTAAAGTTTGATAGATTTACTATGAAATTCAATTTACTATTATAACAAATACCAGCTTATACGAGCGACTGGCTTGCTTAACCAACGCATTAAATTTCCATATGAAAAAGACCAGAACACTATATTCTGGTCTCAGACTGTCGACAAAGTCCTACGGACTTGTCGGCATTTTTTATTTTTTAACATTTTACATAATAACCTTTTCCCCATTTCTTGTA
>NZ_PPRU01000024.1 GCF_002902285.1 Staphylococcus simulans
TAACGCTTGCCACCTACGTATTACCGCGGCTGCTGGCACGTAGTTAGCCGTGGCTTTCTGATTAGGTACCGTCAAGGGGTGCATAGTTACTTACACCCTTGTTCTTCCCTAATAACAGAGTTTTACGATCCGAAGACCTTCATCACTCACGCGGCGTTGCTCCGTCAGGCTTTCGCCCATTGCGGAAGATTCCCTACTGCTGCCTCCCGTAGGAGTCTGGACCGTGTCTCAGTTCCAGTGTGGCCGATCACCCTCTCAGGTCGGCTACGTATCGTTGCCTTGGTAAGCCGTTACCTTACCAACTAGCTAATACGCCGCGGGTCCATCTATAAGTGACAGCAAAACCGTCTTTCATCATGAAACCATGCGGTTTCATGTGTTATCCGGTATTAGCCCCGGTTTCCCGGAGTTATCCCAGTCTTATAGGTAGGTTACCCACGTGTTACTCACCCGTCCGCCGCTAACGTCAGAGGAGCAAGCTCCTCGTCTGTTCGCTCGACTTGCATGTATTAGGCACGCCGCCAGCGTTCATCCTGAGCCAGGATCAAACTCTCCATAATAATTTATGATGTTTGACTAGCTCATAAAAACTAATTGTTTTAAAACGTC
>NZ_PPRU01000025.1:0-89684 GCF_002902285.1 Staphylococcus simulans
AATATCAAATATATTAAATTTTAAGGGGGCATTTTATGGAATGGTTAAAATTAATAGGTATTCTAGTTATTATTATCGGATTCCTATTTAAGTTTGATACGATTGCGGTTATTTTAGCTGCTGCAATTGTAACCGGACTTGTATCCGGTATGGATTTCTTTGAAATATTAGACGTCCTCGGCAAAGCTTTTGTCGATAATCGCCTGGTATCTCTTTTCTTATTAACCTTACCTATGGTTGGTTTAATTGAACGATTTGGATTAAAAAAACAAGCAACCGTATTAATCGGAAAGGTTAAATCCATGACCAGCGGACGTTTATTATCCTTATATTTATTAATTAGAGAAATTGCAGGACTCGCTTCCATTCGGATCGGAGGTCATCCTCAATTCGTACGTCCGTTAATTAATCCGATGGTTCAAGGGGCATTGAAAACAAAATATAATTTAAAACCTGAACAAATCGATGAAAAAGATGTGGAGAAAATTAAAGCAGAAGCTTCGGCTATGGAGAACTACGGTAACTTCTTTGGCCAGAATTTATTTGTAGGTGCTGCTGGCGTACTTTTAATGGTCGGTACATTCAATTCACTTGATATTAAAGTCAATGCGGTCAGTTTAGCACTTGCTTCTGTACCAATCGCAATCATCACAATTCTGATTGTCGTAGTTAAAAATATTTTGTTAGACCGTTACTTAGAACGTAAATACAGAAACAAGGAGGATCAAGCATGAGTCAACATACATTAGATACTATCCTTGAGTTCTTTTATATTTTAATTGGTATCCAATTACTTTATACAGCTTACCGTGTATTGCGAGATCCAAACAAAGAAAAACGTATTGGCACTGCCCTCTTTTGGGTATTGCTTGCGATAACATTTATTTTTGGACCGTATATACCAAACGTAATCAATGGTGCACTTATCTTGTTAATGGGACTATTAACATTAACGCGTCAGGTTACTATCAAAAACATTGTGGACGTTACTGAGGAACAAGGTAATCAAGGCGCTGAACGTTTTGGCAATAAACTCTTTTGGCCAGCAGTTGTTTTAGCTGTTGTAGCTGTCATCATTTCAAACTGGACACCTCTTGGTGGCGCTATTGGCTTAGGAATTGCTTCAGTTGTCGGTTTGATTGCTGCGTATTTCATTATCAAGCCTAAAGCAAAATACATGTTATATGACAGTGATAGATTGACACAACAAGTTGGAACAGTTGGTATCTTACCGCAATTCTTAGCAGCATTAGGAGTACTATTTACAGTCAGCGGTGTTGGAAAAGTGATTTCTAACGGTATTTCAAGTTTCTTACCTGAAGGCAATCACTTAATTGGCGCCACTGCGTATATATTAGGTATGGTCATTTTCACAATGTTGATGGGTAATGCATTTGCAGCTTTTACTGTTATTACCGCAAGTATTGGTATTCCTTTCGTCATTGCACAAGGTGCTGACCCTGCAATTGCTGGTGCACTAGCGATGACTGGTGGTTTCTGTGGTACTTTATTAACGCCAATGGCCGCAAACTTCAATACATTACCTGTTGCTTTATTAGAAATGAAAAATGAATTTAGTGTCATCAAAGCACAAATCCCAGTGGCTTTCATATTAATCTTAGTACATATCGGATTAATGTATTTCTGGGCATTTTAATAAACAGATAAAGGAGAAGATAACATGAATATTTTAGTTACAGCTTTTGATCCGTTTGGTAAAGAAAAAACAAATCCAGCTTTAGAAGCAGTGAAGTTATTACCAGAAACAATCGGTGAACATACGATTACGAAATTAGAAATCCCTACTGTATTCAACGAATCGGTTGAAGCTATTAAACAACAACTTAAAATTGAAACATATGATGCGGTACTTGCTATTGGACAAGCTGGCGGCAGATTTGATTTAACACCCGAACGTGTCGGCATTAATGTAGATGATGCAAGAATTGCAGATAATAAAGGTAATCAACCCATTGATGAAGTTATTCAAGAAGATGGCGCACCTGCTTACTTTTCAAATATGCCAGTAAAACGCCTTACACAAGCGATTAAAGATGCAGGTGTTCCTGCTTCACTTTCAAATACTGCAGGAACTTTTGTATGTAATCATGTACTCTATCAATTAGGATATTTGCATGCGACTACTTTCCCTTATATTCAATTTGGTTTTATTCATGTACCGTTCATTCCTGAACAAGTCACGAATAAACCGAATACACCTTCTATGGCGCTAGATACTATTGTTAAAGGGTTGGAAGCGGCAATCTCAGAGTTATCAGCAGATAATCGTGATGAAACTATCGCATTAGGTGAAACACATTAATTTAATAAGATGTATACAAAATAACCGCCTCATCGGGCGGTTATTTTCATATGCTACTTATTCAGTTTACGCTCAGTATAGCTTAAGAAATATTTTATGATTGGCGCGATTAAGAATAAAATGAAGAAAATTCTAAAGATATGGAAACTAGAAATGATGGCTACATCAGCATGTGTTTCCATCGCAACCAAGACAATTTGACTCATACCTCCGGGTGCTGCACCTAAGAATAAATCATTTAACGGCATATGATTAAAGAGTGATATTAAATAGACCATGACACCAGCTAATAAGATGAGCATAACATTTTGGAAAGCAATAGCAACTGCCACGCGTCCTTTTAAATCATTCATTAATTTAGAAATTTGAATACCGATTCTAATCATATAGGCAATCTGTGCTGCTGCAATTAAATAGTTATCCAGTGAAAATGTTTCATTCGTAAACATGTTCCAAGCAATTAATACCACAATTGGAGCCAGCAATTGCTTCGTTGGAAAATTAATTTTTGCCATTACAAAGTAAACGATCGCAATAGCAACAATCAACAATACGATTTGTCCAATATTCAACACGTGAGTGAGCGGTTCAAGTTCCACCAATTTACTGCTAGATGCTTCTCCGCTTCCACTCGACATAAAATAAGACATCATTGGAACCAAGATGACTACGAAGATAACACGTGAAGTCTGTGTTAAACTCACTACTAATATATTGGCACGCTTGTCTTCCTCAGCCATAATTAACATCTGGCTTAATGCTCCAGGAATAACACTTAACAATGCTGTTTCATTATTTACTTTTGCAATCTTTTTAAAGAAATATGCAATCAGTATTGCCATCCCCAACAGCAATACTGTTACTAAAACAATAGATAACCAGTTTTGCGTAATATCATTTAAAACCGTCCGTGTAAATGTGGATCCAATTTGTACCCCTAGTAAAATTAAACCCAACTGACTGAGCCAAAACGGCCATTCTACTTCCAACTTGAAGACTCGGATACAAATGATACTTGCGATTATAGGACCAAACATATAAGGCAGCATGATATTCATTGCAGATAGAATCAAACTGATAACGATTGCTAGTAATAATACGATAATATTATTACGCAATTTTTTATTCATTGATTACCACTACCCTTATCCCACTACTTTTCATTCATTATCATCATAACACGCTTTATACGAAAGTTATAAGAATTGATTTCTAACCGATATTATAATCGTTCACAAAAATAATTTATACAAAAAGAGAGTGAGACACCTAGAATTTGATGTCTCACTCTCTAATTAAGTGAATTTATATTATTTATTTGTGACGCGTTCAAATGCTTTATCAAACGCTTCAATTGTTCTCTCAATATCTTCTTTTGTATGCGCAGTAGATAAGAATGTACCTTCGAATTGAGATGGTGGTAAGAAGACGCCTTCTTTAGCCATTTCACGATACATTTCTGAGAAGAGTTTCAAGTCACTTTGGTTTGCTTGAGCAAAGTTAGTCACTGGACCTTCATTTAAGAAGTAACCAATCATTGAACCTGCTCGGTTAACTGTTAATGGTACATTATGTTTTTCAGCAACTTTTTTCAAACCTTCTTCTAAAATATCTCCAAGTTCATTGAAGTATTCGTAGCTTTCTGGTGTAAGTTGACTCAATGTTTCATAACCACTTGTCATTGCTAATGGGTTACCTGATAATGTACCTGCTTGATAAATTGAACCCACTGGCGCAATTTTATCCATAATTTCCGCTTTACCGCCGAATGCACCGACTGGTAAACCGCCACCGATTACTTTACCTAAGCAAGTTAAGTCAGGCATAACATCGAAGTAACCTTGTGCACAGTTATAACCAACTCTGAAGCCAGTCATAACTTCGTCAAAGATTAATAATGAACCATACTCATTCGTGATATCTCTTAATCCTTGTAAGAAACCTTCAATTGGTGGAACAACCCCCATATTACCTGCTACAGGTTCTACAATCACGCCGGCAATGTCATCGCCATACATTTCAAACGCTTGTTTAATCGCATCTAAATCGTTATAAGGCACTGTAATCGTACTTTTTGCTGTTCCTTCAGGTACGCCAGGAGAATCTGGTAAACCTAAAGTCGCAACACCAGAACCCGCTTTAATTAAAAGTGAGTCACTATGACCATGGTAGCAGCCTTCAAACTTCACGATTTTATCGCGGCCTGTGTAACCTCTAGCCAAACGAATTGTATCTTGAGTTGCTTCCGTACCTGATGAAACCATTCTGACTTTTTCAATTGATGGTACACGGTCGACTACAAGTTCTGCTAATTTAATTTCTTCTAATGTAGAAGCACCAAAACTTGTACCTTTATCGACTGCTTTATGCAAGCTGTCAATCACTTGTTTGTTTTCATGACCTAAAATTAAAGGTCCCCAGCTTAATACATAATCAATATACTCATTTCCATCGATATCATAGATTTTAGAACCTTTACCATGATCCATAAAGATTGCTGGCATATCTACAGATTTAAATGCACGAACTGGACTATTCACACCGCCAGGCATTAATTTTTCTGCTTTTTTAAATGCTTCAATAGACTTTTCGTAACTCATTTATTTGTCCTCCTTATCTAAATAACGACAAACATCTTTCGCGAAATACGTAATAATCATGTCTGCACCTGCACGTTTCATTGAAACCATTTGTTCCATAACGTTACGTTCTTCGTCAATCCATCCTTGTAATGCAGCTGCTTTAACCATACTGTATTCACCGCTGACATTATATGCGATAACTGGAACATACGTTCTTTCTTTAACATCTCTGATAATGTCTAAGTAACTTAACGCAGGTTTCACAATCATCATATCTGCACCTTCTTTTAAGTCACTTTCAAGTTCAAGCAGTGCTTCACGACGGTTAGCTGGATCCATTTGATACGTTCTGCGATCACCGAATGATGGTGTTGATTCAGCAGCATCACGGAATGGACCATAGAAACTTGATGCATATTTAATACCATAGCTCATGATTGGAATATTGTAGTAACCTGCATCATCTAAACCTTTACGAATTTCAGTCACAAAACCATCCATCATATTACTTGGCGCAATGATGTCAGCACCCGCTTCTACTTGAGAAATTGCTGTTTTCACAAGCAATGGTAATGTTTTATCATTATCAACATCATGTGTATGGTCATCAATTAAACCGCAGTGGCCATGATCTGTATATTCACATAAACATGTATCTGCTAACACTAACATGTCTGGATAAAGTTTTTTAGATTTTCTAGTTGCCTGTTGTATGATACCTTCATGTGCATAAGCACCTGTACCCACTGAATCTTTTTCATTTGGGACACCAAAGAACATCACCGCTCTGATACCTAAATCATAAGCTTCTTGCAATTCTTCTTCTAGGTGATTCAAGCTGATTTGATAAATCCCTGGCATAGATGGAATTTCTTGTTTAACATCGTCTCTTTCTACGACAAAGATAGGATAAATCAAATCTTCTTTACGTACGTGATTTTCTCTTACAAGACTGCGCATTGATTCATTAATACGTAATCTTCTGTGTCTATCAAAACTCATTTAAGATTCCTACTTTCTTTTATTGTATAGATTAAACCATCAATTGTTTGTTTTCGTGCTATGACAGCATCATAACCATTTTTACGAACTGTTTCATAAGTTGGTTGACCAATAGCATAACACTCAAAATCAGGTTGTACTTGGCATCGTTTCAATGCTTTAAAAAAGTTCTCAGCGGAAGATGAACTCGCAAATGCAATACCATCAGCTGACTGTTCTTTTAACAACTTAATCGCATAAAGAATATTCTGTTGATGCTCAACAGGTTCATATAAATCAATTTTTACCACATCTGCCCCACGTTCTTTTAATACCTCTTCTAATATAGGTCGTGCTGCTTTACTGCTGGGTATAAAAATAGAGGCTCCTTTTTTGAACGTAAACTTATCTAGAAATCCTTCTTGTGAAAAATCTTCAGGACAAAAATCTACTTCTATACCATGTTGTTCACAAAAGCGTTGTGTTTTTTCACCTATAACTGCTACCTTTTCATAGCGTAATAGTGAAAGATACGGTAAAAAATATCGCACTGCATTTTTAGAAGAAAATACAAGCCAAGTATAAGAACGATTTAAAACAGAATCATCAAAAGCGAGTGGTTCTAATTTAATAAAAGGCAAATGTATCCATCCTTTATCTTCTGTTGGCATTGAACTAGATTGCGTCATTATGACTGATGCACTCATAGCAATTCATCTCCGACTTATAGATTAGGCTTCATCATTTAATGCTTTAATGATTTCATATGCACCTTGTTCTTTCAAGACATCACTTGCTGCTTTGCCAAGTTCAACTGGGTTTTGTCCGTTAACTGTATGTTCAAAGCGTTGTTTACCGTCAGGTGACATGATCAAGCCTGTAAATGTTAGCTGTCCGTCATTATCAACAGTTGCGTAACCTCCAATAGGGACTTGGCAACTACCGTTCATTTCTTTAAGAAACGTACGCTCTGCAGTAACGCATTCTGCTACGCTTTGATTATGCACTTTTTTCAACAGGTCTAAAAGTTCTTCGTCATCACTACGACATTCAATTCCTAGTGCACCTTGACCGATTGCTGGAATGAGTAAATCTGGTTGTAAATACTCGGTAACGATATCATCAGACCAACCCATTCTACGTAGGCCTGCAGCTGCGAGAATAATCGCATCATAATCTTCAGTTTCTAGTTTATTAAGTCTTGTATCGATATTACCTCTAATCCATTTGATTTCAAGATTAGGGTATTTTGCTAGGATTTGTGCGCCACGTCTTAAAGAACTTGTACCAACAATGCTACCATCCGGTAAATCTGCAAGTTTCACATGATTTTTAGAAATAAATGCATCAAATGGAATTTCTCTATCAGGAACACAGCCAAGTGTTAGCCCTTCTGGTAATTCACTTGGCACGTCTTTTAAAGAGTGAATGGCTAAATCAATCTCATGGTCAAATAAGGCTTGTTGTATTTCTTTAACAAACAAACCTTTACCCCCGACTTTAGAAAGTTGTCTATCTACAATCTGATCACCTTTTGTGACGATTTCTTTGATTTCAATATCTAAATCTGGTTGTACCTCTTTTAACTTTTCAATAAATTGACGACTCTGAGTCAATGCCAATTTACTTCTTCTTGAACCAACGACAAGCTTACGCATGCCAACGTCCTCCTCTGCATAAGGTTATACTTTATCCGAAGAAATTCGGAAAATGAGAAATAAACAATAAGTTGAACATACTGAAAAGATAAATCAGCATATTAAATAAAACATGATTTAAAGGGCTTACCCATTTTCTTGTTCGTAAGAGAATGTAGATACCATAACAAATCATTACAATTATTGAAGATACCACTTTAGGATCTAGCAAAATATTGAAACCTATTGTCTGAAAACCCCATTGTGCGCCTAAAATTACTCCGATAATTAAAATAACTAATCCGATGACTGTTGAATAAAACGTCATCTTTTCTAAGCTGTACACACTACCTATTCTAAAATATTTTTGATCGAAATGCTTGTGTTTAAGGTTACGATACTGCAATACATATAACACACCATTTACAAATGCGAGTGAAAATAATGCATAACTGATAATGGCCAGCGAGACATGTATAATCAACAATTCATGATTAACATTGAATTCTGCATCTCGAATATATGTTTCATTTGGTCTGAAGGTATGTATCGACATCACAACAAACCCAATGGCATTAAACAAAAATATAGAAAAGTCTAAATGTTTTACAACACTGATGACTATAGAAATCGATAAAATCATCCAGTTCAAAAAATAAAACACATCAAAGACCGAACCGAGCGGAACCGCTCTGGCCATATTGATATATAAAGACAAAGAGATTGTTTGCAGTAACCAAACAATCCCTAGTGTGTAGAACCCTAAGGTTCTAATTTTATGATTCTTTTTAAAAAAATCATAAAAATAGCAAGAAATACTGAGTAAATAAATCAGCAAGGTTACTTCATGGAAACGCACGAAAAATATATCTTGCATATCATCACCATACTATGGCTGTTTAATCAAAACCTAAGATTTGTCTTGCTGAAAGTCGGCGTTCTTTTTTTGCAAAACTCTTTTCATATTCGCTTTCAGCTTCAATATCAAAGATATTTTGGAACAGCTCTAATTTTTCACTGCTATTTTTATCATTACTCAATTCTTTAGCTTGTTTAATCGGATCTTTCAACATTTGATTAATGATACTTTTAGTATGTTTAGAAATCACTTTACGTTCACGTTCACTTAAATCAGGTAATTTACGGTCAATGCTATCCATAGTTTCTTGTTGGATATGCATTGCTTTTTCACGTAAAGCTCTGATAACAGGAACGACACCTAACATGTTGACCCAATCGTTATGCGTTGCGATTTCATGTGGAATTTGTTCAGCGATTTGCGCTGCTGCTGCTTCTCTTTCACGTAAATTAGCATCAACAAGTCCTTTTAGGTCATCGATATCGTAGCTGAAAATGTTCATGTCGGATTCAATAGCTGGATCAATATCTCTAGGTACCGCAATATCGATTAAAACCATTGACTCTTGTTTACGTTGACGTTTTACAGATTCCATTATATTTCGAGTAATAATATAGTCAGATGCACTTGTTGAACTAATTACTATATCCGCATTGACTAATAAGTTTTCTAATTCTTCCATAGTGGCATAAGAAGCTTGATGCTTCTCTGCTAATTGACGTGCACGCTCAGCTGTTCTATTCACAACCGTAACATGTTCGATACCTGAACCCATTAGGTTCAGTAATGAGAGTTCACTCATTTCGCCGGCACCAATAATCACAGCGTGTTGTGATTTAAAATTGCCGAATACTTTTTTAGCTAATTCTACGGCTGCATATGAAACACTGACAGCATTATCAGCAATATCTGATTCATGATGTGCACGTTTCGCAAATGTGATTGCTTGTTTAAATAAATGATTGAAAATCGTACCTGTTGTACCAACTTCTTGTGCTGTAAAGAATGCATCTCTCATTTGGCCAAGAATTTGTGTTTCCCCTAACACAATAGAATCTAAGCCTGAAGTTACATTAAATAAATGTTCTACAGCTTCATCCCCCACCAATGCTTCAGACATTGATTTGATTTCTTCAACTTCTAAACCGAATTTACGCGCTAAAAAGCGTTGGATGTAATAACGTCCAGTGTGAATCTGGTCTGCTACTGCATAGACTTCTGTTCGGTTGCATGTTGATAAAATCACGTTTTCTAATATTGATTTAGTTTCAAATAAATCAATATGCGATTCTTGTATGGCATCAGCTTTGAAAGCAACTTTCTCTCTCAGTGCTACATCAGCGGTACGATGGTTGATGCTTATCGCAATTATATGCATTTTTAACGCCCTCCATACTATTGACAATACACTAATTATAACACACAAATTTAAACCTTAAAGCCATCAAACCTTTTTAATTAGAAATATTCTAATCTAGAAAAGGCCTAGTCATAATTTTGTCATATTTCACTTTAAATGCTAACTACATCCATATTATTGACACATTTGCTAAAAAGTTGATACTCACAATCTTTATCATGATTCACAGGTTTCATAAACAATAAAGGTCATCTTTTTTACATAAAACTCATTATAAATAACTTTGAATCGCATTCCATATCACTTGTTGATTCTTATTATTTATCGATGAATAACTGATAATTGTATCTTCACTTTCCATTTCAAGTTTTTCTCTAATCACTTTAAGATGCTTTTGAATCTTACCTTTAGCGATTTTATCTTGTTTCGTCGCAATGATTAAAACCGGCAGATCATAATACTTTAAGAAATCATACATCAGTACATCGTCTTGAGTCGGCGCATGTCTAATATCAATTAATTGGATTACCAGCTTCAATTGTTCACGTTCAGTAATATATTTTTCTATCATTTTACCAAACTGTTCTCTCTGTTTTTTACTTACTTTCGCATAGCCATAACCTGGTACATCCACAAAAACAAGTTGTTGATCTATATCATAAAAATTCAATGTTTGTGTTTTCCCTGGCTGTTGTGAAGATCTTGCCATATTTTTACGTCCAATCATACTATTGATGAACGTTGATTTGCCTACATTTGAACGCCCGCTTAACGCCACTTCATCAAGCCCTGTTTCTGGATACTGATCGGGTTTGACTGCACTGATTAACAGTTCTATATTATTTGGGTTGATATTCATATTCGACCTCTTTTCTACTACTTTTAGATTGATTCGCGTTTCATTATATCAAATTTTAATTTTAAAAGTGAATATATTATCAAAAATGCCCATAAAAATAGCACTCTCATACTCTCAACAGAGTAAAAGAGTGCTTGATTTATCTAAACTATGCAGAAGTTTTTTCTAAATTCACTTTGTTACCTTCTGCATCGTACAATTCTGGTGTAGATTCATTATTGATTGTATCAGCAGTGATAACCACTTTTGCTACATCATCTGTAGACGGAATATCATACATGATTTCAATTAATGACTCTTCAATGATTGAACGTAAGCCACGTGCACCAGTTTTACGTTCGATAGCTTTTTCAGCAATCGCTGATAAAGCTTCTTCAGTAAATTCTAGTTCAACATGATCTAGCTCAAGCATTTTTTTGTATTGTTTAACTAACGCATTCTTAGGTTGCGTTAAGATATTTTTCAATGCTGAAATATCTAATGTTTCTAAGTTTGCGACAATTGGAATACGTCCGATAAATTCTGGAATTAATCCATAAGATTGTAAATCTTCTGGACGAATGTGTTCTAATAGTGCACTTTCATCAACTTTCGCCGCTTCATTGCTTGCGAAGCCGATTACTTTTTCACCTAAACGACGTTTGATGACATCATCGATACCATCAAAGGCACCACCAAGGATAAATAAGATATTCGTTGTATCAATTTGAATAAACTCTTGGTTAGGATGCTTACGTCCGCCTTGAGGTGGAACACTTGCAGTTGTACCTTCTAGAATTTTAAGCAATGCTTGTTGAACACCTTCACCTGACACATCACGTGTAATTGAAGTGTTTTCTGATTTACGTGCAATCTTATCAATTTCATCCACGTAAATAATACCTTTTTCAGCTTTATCAATATCAAAGTCAGCTGCTTGGATTAAACGTAGTAAGATATTTTCTACGTCTTCACCAACATAACCTGCTTCAGTTAAACTTGTTGCATCCGCAATCGCAAATGGAACATTCAATGTTTTAGCTAAAGTTTGTGCAAGTAATGTTTTACCGCTACCTGTAGGTCCGATTAAAGCAACGTTACTTTTTTGTAGTTCTACATCGTCATCATTCGGTCCTAGTTGTTGGATACGTTTATAGTGGTTGTATACAGCAACAGATAATGATTTCTTAGCTTTTTCTTGACCAATTACATAGTTGTTTAATTGATCCATAATCTCTTTCGGGGTCGGTAAATCTGTAAATTCTTCTGTAGCAGTTTGCGCAAGTTCTTCTTCAACAATTTCTGAACATAATTCAATACATTCATTACAAATGTACACGCCGCTACCAGCTACAAGTTTCTTAACTTGGTCTTGGTCTTTACCACAGAAAGAACATTTCAATTTTTCTTCATCTTCATTGAACTTAAACATTTATTATTTACACCTCTATTCCATAAAGACTATACTAAAACACTTTATAGTATGCAATAAATGTGTTTATAGACTTTATCGTTTCTTTTAAAACCTGTATATATCCGACATTTTTGCAGGTTTTAGTTCATTTACAATTATTTTTATTTTATCTATGGTGATTTCATTACTTTATCAACTTGTATATTGAATATATCATTTTGTAAAGGTTATGCAACAAAATTGCTTACAAACAATATAGCACAAGCATATCTAAAACGAAATGATTTCGACCGTAAATCACTGTAGAGGATGAAATCACATGTTTTAATTCATATGATGCACATGCATCTCAGTATGAATCAGTTATCATGCAACTTCACCCTCTACCTATTCATTTATTCAATTGGAAATGAATGAATTATTTTTCTTCTTTTTCTTCTTCTTTGTTATCTTCTTTACCTTCAACAAATTTAGCATTGTCTACTAATAAATCGATAACTTTTTTAACACGTACATCACCTTTAATTAAGTCAGTGTTGCCTAATGTTTTCTTGATATCTTCAGCAGAGATACCGAATTGTGTGCTCATTGCTTCTAACTCTTTATCAACATCTTCTTCAGATGCTTCTACGTCTTCAGCATTCGCAATCGCAGTTAATGTTAAGTTAGTTTTAACACGTGCTTCTGCGTCGTCTTTCATTTGTTCTCTTAATTGAGATTCATCTTGACCAGAGATTTGGAAGTAAGTTTCTAAGTTAAGACCTGATTGTTGAATACGTTGTTCGAATTCTTGCATCATACGGTTTAACTCAGTGTTAATCATAGCTTCTGGAATATCTACTTCAGCATTTTCAACTGCTTTGTTGATTGCTTCTTCTTTTTCAATATTTTCAGCATTGACTTTCTTTTCTTCTTCAAGACGTTTGCGAAGATTTTCTTTATATTCATCAACGTTATCTGCATCTGAATCTAATTCGTTCGCAATTTCATCGTCTAATTCTGGAACATTTTTGTATTTGATTTCATTAATTTTTACTTTGAATGTTGCTTCTTTACCAGCTAATTCTTCAGCGTGGTATTCTTCTGGGAATGTAACTTTAACGTCTTTTTCTTCACCAGTTTTTAAGCCAACTAATTGTTCTTCGAAACCAGGGATGAACATACCTGAACCGATTTCTAAATCGTAACCTTCAGCTTGTCCGCCTTCAAATTGTTCACCATCAACATAACCATCGAAGTCTAAGTTTAAAGTATCGCCTTCTTCAACTGCACCATCTTCTTTGATTACCATTTCAGCTAAGTAACCTAAGCTGTGATCAATTTGTTCTTGTAATTCTTCGTCTGTTAATTCAGCATTTTGTCTTTCAATTTCAAGACCTTTGTATTCACCAAGTTTTACTTCTGGTTCAACTGTAACAGTAGCGTTGAATTTCAAGTCTTTACCTTTTTCGATTTGTGTTACTTCGATTTCTGGTTGATCAACTGGTTTGATACCAGTTTCTTCGATAGCTTCACCATAAGCTTCTGGTAATAAGATATCTACTGCATCTTGGTAAAGTGCTTCTACACCAAAACGTTGTTCAAAAATTTGGCGAGGAACTTTCCCTTTACGGAAACCAGGAATATTTACTTGTTTAACTACTTTCTTGAATGCTTGATCGATTGCTTGATCTACTTTTTTAGCAGGAACTGTAACTTCTAAAACGCCTTGGTTACCTTCCTTTTTTTCCCATGTTGCTGTCATGTATAAAAACCTCCATGATAATCCTTTTTTAATTTTTCAACTTTTTCATTATAGCATACGTATAAATTGGTTACAAACCTGGTGATTAGAACGTATACGCAATGTTAAAACAAACTAATTTTTCATTTTCTATCAAGGTCAATAATATCATATTACCCCAATTATTGAGTGATATTCTGTTCTATCGCATGAATCCACTTCAAAACAGGTTCACTCATATGTTTCTCTGCTGATTCTGATAGATTCAACATATCTTCTATATAATTGAAGAATGTGTCAATCCATGCGTCTACAGGTGCTTCTTGTTCGATTTCCAATGGATAAATACCAATTGCAAAACCTTGCAACATCTGTGAAATTTCACTTCGCATCTGACTGCCGAATTGGTCTTCAAATTGTTGCATCACCGCTGGAATTACCTTTTGTGTAAAAGATGCATATTCAAGTCCTGGCAGATCTTTCGGTACGACTTTAAATTCTGCATTATTTTTAACAAAATTGATTTCGTGTTGATACTGCGCTTTTTTCAAATATTCTAAGATAATTGTTTGCACATGCGAATGAAGTCGTTCTTGATTTAAAATTTCCGCAAAAGTTTCCGCAAAGCCATATTGGCCTTCATGCATCATATCGAATAATAAATATAACTGTTGATCAATAGTCAGCGTTGTAAAGCGACTCATTTTTGAAATATAGTGCTTTTTATTTTGATTCAGCTGCATTTGTGCATCTTCTTTAATAGGAAACAACTGCATGCGTATATCATGATCTTTTACTTGATCAATAATCTGATTGAACAGGTTAACACATTCATAATATTGGCCTAACCCATGCAGACTTGTCATATAATACACCATTAAGCGATTATATGCATCGAAGCCTTGTTTCAACAAGATAATCGCTTCTTCACGCAATTCTAAGTATTGTTCCATTCTCAGAAGCATTTCACACTTCAGTAAAGCCAAGTCAGTATCGAGCTCAAAATCTTTTTCATACTTCATAAAAAGATCATACATCTCATCATACTGTTCATGCTTAAAAGATGTTTTAATATCATTAATCAATTTAGATTGATTTTGTGGAAATGGGATTATGTCAGTCATTATTAACACCCGCTTCTAATTAAATGCTTGTAAGATTAATGCACTCCATGTTTCAAAATCATCGTAATTTTCAATTTTACCTTGATTCATCCATTTGATTTTAAGTGTGTCAGTTTCTTTTGCTTCTACACTATTTGAATCTACTCTGATTTTAAATACGACACCTAAATGAACTTCTCCTACTTCGTTCGTATCATCGTTAATAAAACCAATGTATTCCATGTTTTGTGTTTTGCTGCTGTTAAGACCGACTTCTTCTTCTAGCTCGCGTTGTGCGTTCACACGTAAGACTTCATTAATAGATTGTGCATCCATAACATCATTCATATGACCGCCGACACCAATTGATGACTGTCCATGCAGACGACTTTCACCGCCACCAGAAAGGCGTTCATATACTAATATTTCGCCCTTTTCGTTCTCTAATAAACAATATGAAATTAATTGTTTATATGTCGGATCTTCTTCCATATCACCGCGACGTTTCACTTCGTACTTGTCTAAGTTATCGAAAATCGCTTCCCCTGACGGATCATTTTTTGATAAGAAACCATTAAATGCGTCTTTTTCTTTGTTAAAAACAATTTCTCTTGGTACTACAATTATTCTTTCATCAAATTTCGACATGTGTTTCTCCTTTACTTTGTGTTTATGTACTTGTCTGTATTCTATCAAAGTTTTAAAATCAACGTAAAGTTGTATTAAAAAAACTCAATCATCAGTACGCTTATCTACCAATGATTGAGTATTGTAAATGAATTATTTTAAAGCTGCTTTAGCTTTTTCAACTAATTCGCCGAAAGCTTTGTCGTCTGAAATTGCAATTTCAGAAAGCATTTTACGGTTAATGTCGATGTCAGCTTGTTTTAAGCCATTCATTAATTTTGAGTAGCTTAAGCCGTGGTTGCGAGCTGCTGCATTGATACGAGTGATCCATAATTTACGGAAGTCACGTTTTCTTTGACGACGGTCACGGAATGCGTATTGACCTGATTTCATTACTTGTTGTTTAGCTACTTTATATAAAGTATGTTTAGAGCCGAAGTAACCTTTAGCTAATTTGATTACTTTTTTACGACGCGCTCTTGTTACTGTTCCACCTTTAACACGTGGCATATTGAATTCCTCCTTGGTTATATCTATAACTCTGATTATTTTTGATTTGTTTCAGGCGCTTTCTTTATTTCAAAGCTAAAGCTGACCTGTGTGTTTATCTCGTTAATAACTTATTTTTTGTAAGCTAATAATTGTGCTACACGCTTCATATCACTTTTAGAAACTAAAGCTGATTTACGTAATTGACGTTTTTGTTTAGTGCTTTTGTTTGCGAATAAGTGAGAAGTATAAGCTCTTGAACGTTTTAATTTACCTGAAGCAGTTCTTTTAACACGTTTAGCTGCTCCGCGGTGTGTTTTCATTTTAGGCATAATGAAATTCCTCCTGTAATATCTTTAAAAATTATTTTTCTGCTAGTGGTGCTAGCATAATAAACATTTGACGGCCTTCCATTTTAGGCTTTTGTTCAACTGTAGCGATATCTTTGCATTCGCCTGCAAATTTCTCTAATACACGTTGACCAATTTCCTTATGAGTGATGGCACGTCCTCTGAAACGAATTGAAACTTTACATTTATCGCCTTTAGTTAAGAATTTGCGTCCTTGTTTCAACTTAGTTTGGAAATCATGTTCCTCAATTGTTGGACTTAAACGAATTTCTTTAACATTGATAACTTTTTGTTTTTTCTTCATTTCTTTTTCTTTTTTCTGTTGCTCGAATTTGTATTTACCGTAATCCATAATACGAGCAACAGGTGGTTTAGCGTTAGGCGCTACTACGACTAAATCTAAACCAACACGATCAGCCATTTCTAATGCTTCACGTTTTTGTTTAACACCGATTTGTTCACCGTCTTGACCAATGACACGAATTTCTCTTGCGCGAATTCTATCGTTAACTTGCGTTTGATCTTTTGCTATGGTTAACACCTCCGTTATATTTACGAAATATCCCAAGTAAAAAAGAGCGGACACAGAAGTGCCCGCTCTTTTCCATAAAGTCAACGTCATCATTGTAACGTTGTTTTGGACCTGCCAACAGCCTTAAGCGTCGCTACAGGTGAGAAGCGGGAAGCTTCTACTTGGTTCGTTTCGTATTCAACGTATACAATCATATCAACATTACAAGACAAAGTCAATTAAAATTTTTAACTTTATTTAAATTGGCTCATATCCACGTCTTGACTTAAGTCAACTTGTTTCAATGGAATTTTTTTAGTTTTATATCTGATTTTATGATACAAGAAGAATGCTAAGAAAACTGGAATACCCATGTAAGTGATAATGAAGCGATTTGGATCAAAATCACCTGTTTTAATGAAATCAACATCTTGGCCGATAATAACAATCACACATAAGATACCTGCGAAAATCGGACCGAATGGGAACCATTTAGCTTTGTATTTCAATTCATGTTTATCATAATTTTGGACTTTAAAAGCACGTCTGAATCGGTAGTGACTGATTGCAATACCAACCCATGCGATAAAGCCTGTCATACCACTTGCTGCAACGATGTATTCATATGCATCACCGCTTAAGCGTTGTATTAAGAAGATTAATACTGTTACGGCGCCAGTTGCGATTAATGCTAAGAATGGCACACCATGCTTTGTAGTTTTACCAAATGCTGATGCTGCAAGTTTATCTTTACTCATAGAGTACAACATACGTGTTGATGCGTACATACCAGAGTTACCTGCTGATAATACTGAAGTTAAGATAACTGCGTTCATAAATGATGCCGCAAACGCTAAACCAGCATTTTTAAATACTAATGTAAATGGTGATGTCGCGATGTTATCTTCTCCGCCCATCAATGCTGGATGAGTATAAGGAATAATCATACCAATTACAAAGATAGCTAAGATATAGAATAATAAAATTCTCCAGAATACTTGTTTAATTGCTTTTGGTACAGCACGTTCAGGATTTTCTGATTCCCCTGCTGTAATACCGATTAACTCTGTTCCTTGGAATGAGAAACCAGCAATTAAGAATACACCTAAGATTGATAATAAGCTTCCGCCTAAATTACCACCTAAAATCGGGCCGTCACCAGAAGTGAATGTTTCAAATCCGATGAATTTACCGCCCATGATACCGACAATAGTAAGTAAGCCGATACCAATAAAGACAATAACTGTAATTACTTTAATTAATGCAAACCAATATTCACTTTCACCATACACTCTAACTGATAATGAGTTTAAAGCGAAGATGATGATAAGGAAGAGTACACTCCATGCCCATGCAGGAATGCCTTTCATTGGATCCCAGTACTGAATCACTTGCGCTGCAATCGTTACGTCAGCTGCTACAGTGATAACCCAGTTAAACCAATAGTTCCATCCTAAAGCAAAGCCTAATGATGGGTCTACAAATCGTGTTGCGTACGTACTGAATGAACCAGATACTGGTAAGTACGTTGCCATTTCTCCTAATGATGTCATCAAGAAGAACACCATAATACCGATAACTGCGTAGGCGATTAATGCGCCGAGTGGTCCAGCATCATGAATTGCACCGCCAGATGTAACGAATAATCCTGTTCCGATACATCCCCCGATGGCGATCATGGAAATATGACGGTCTTTCAGACCTCTTTGGATGCCTGCATCCTGATTAGATTGATTGTTCATAATCGATTCCTTTCTTTAGTATAGAGGCTTGCATGAATACAAAAAATGATGGCCGCTACAGATATGCGACCATCACTTGAAATTTATCATATACGGTAGCACATCACATTATGTGACAGTCCAGTTCCTATTCGGAAACTGACCCAAAATACAATAGTTATGGCTATTGTAAATTTCGGCATCTTTGCCTTTAACTTATTCAACCTACGCTCCAATAAAGCTTCTGATAAGCAACTCATCAAAGATGCAACCTCTAACACTTTTTTAATATTTAATTAACTACATTGTAATATACCTTAATTCAAGACTGATTTCAAGGTCTTAATTCGAACGTTGTTTTTTTAGACGAATTTCATCGACTAAATTCCAGATGAATTCATCTTTTTCTACAGTTTCTTGATCTTTAGAACCGTATTTACGCACGTTCACTTCATTGTTTTCAATTTCTTTGTCTCCAATTACAAGTTGATATGGGATTTTATGCATTTGTGCTTCACGGATTTTATATCCCATTTTTTCATTACGATCATCAATTTCTACACGCACACCTTGTGATTTTAATTCATCTTGGATTTGACGTGCATAATCATAATGTAAGTCCACATTAACTGGGATGATTTCAACTTGCATTGGTGCTAACCAAGTTGGGAAAGCCCCTTTAGTTTCTTCAGTTAAGAATGCTACGAAACGTTCCATAGTTGATACCACACCACGGTGGATAACTACTGGACGGTGTTCTTCACCATCTTTACCGATATAAGCTAAGTCGAAACGTTCTGGTAATAAGAAGTCAAGTTGAACTGTTGATAAAGTTTCTTCTTTACCCATAGCTGTTTTAACTTGAACGTCTAATTTAGGACCGTAGAATGCCGCTTCACCTACCGCTTCTTCATACGGTAAGTTCATTTCATCTACTGCTTCTTTCAACATTGCCTCAGCTTTGTTCCACATTTCATCATCATCGAAATATTTCTCTGTATCTTCTGGATCACGATAGCTTAAACGGAAGCTGTAGTTTTCGAAACCAAAGTCTTTGTATACTTCTTGAACTAATTCAACTACACGTTTGAACTCTTCTTTAATTTGATCTGGGCGTACGAAGATGTGTGCGTCATTTAAAGTCATACCACGTACACGTTGTAAGCCTGATACCGCACCACTTGCTTCATAACGATGCATTGTACCTAATTCAGCAATACGAATTGGTAATTCTCTGTATGAATGTGGTTTGTTTTTATAAATCATCATATGGTGTGGACAGTTCATCGGACGTAAAACCATTTCTTCAGTTTCGTCCAATTTCATTGGTGGGAACATGTCATCTTGGTAATGATCCCAGTGTCCTGAAGTTTTATATAAGTCAACATTAGCTAAAACAGGTGTATAAACATGGTCATAGCCTAAACTAACTTCTTTGTCTACGATGTAACGTTCAATTTCACGACGAATTGTTGCACCATTTGGTAACCACAATGGTAAACCAGCGCCTACTAATTGACTGTTCATAAATAAGTCTAATTCTTTACCGATTTTACGGTGGTCACGTTCTTTACGTTCTTCAAGCATTTTTAAATGTGCTTTTAATTCTTTTTTATCAAAGAACGCTGTACCATAAATACGTTGTAACATTTTATTGTTGCTGTCACCGCGCCAATATGCACCTGCTGTAGATAATAGTTTGAACTCTTTGATTTTTGAAGTAGATGGTACGTGTACACCACGGCATAAGTCAGTGAATTCCCCTTGTGTATATAGTGTCACATTTTCATCTTCAGGAATTGCATCGATTAATTCTTGTTTATACGGATCGTCTTTAAAGAAGTCTTTCGCTTCATTACGGCTGACTACTTTACGTTCAATTTTATGATTTTCATTTACAATTTGTTTCATTGTTTTTTCGATTTCAGGGAAATCATCTGAAGAGATTTTAGCATCAGTATCGAAATCATAGTAGAAACCGCCTTCAATGACAGGACCTACACCGAATTTCACGTCGCCATACAAACGTTTTAATGCTTGTGCCATTAAATGCGCTGTAGAGTGACGTAACACTTCAAGTGCTTCTTCACTGCCAGGAGTTACGATTTCAATTGATCCATCTTCTTCAAGTGGACGAGTCAAATCAACCATTTGTCCATTAAATTTACCTGCTACTGCTTTTTTTCTTAACCCAGGACTGATTGATTGTGCGATTTCTTCAGTAGTAATGCCTTTATCAAATTCAGAACTGTTGCCATCTGGAAATGTAATACTAATTTTGTCCATTCATAAACGCCTCCATTTATAATCTTCACGTAAAACAAAAAGAACCCCGCCCTATAAAGGGACGAGGTTCTCGTGATACCACCCTAGTTTAAGAAACAGAACATTCCCATGATACTGTTTCTCATCTCTGCATAAGATAACGGTCTTGAGCCGGATATCCATTACGAATATCATTTATCTAAAAGGGAGTAACATATTAGTATGTTAACTGCTTTCTCATCATCAGCAATTTTCTGTATAACAGTGAAAAACATGTCATATCCTTTAATGTTTACGTTGATTTAGATTTAATTCTATTATAACTCATTTTCAAAAAATATCAATCATCACGATAATTCTCGCCGACTAATTCATAGGGTTCTGCTAAAGATTTAATACGTTCCATAATTCTAGCAGCTTTTGTCTGTTCAGAGCCATCTCGCGTCATCGCTAAATGGTGTTCTAAAGCTTTGAAATCAAAGTTTGAGCTAAAGAATGTCGGCAACTCTTGTACCATTCTATAATGCAGTAATGGTCCGATGACTTCGTCACGCACCCAAGGTGTGACTTCTTCTGCACCGATATCATCTAGCATGAGGATATTCGCTTCTCTGACCACTTGTAATTTACGTTCAAATGAACCATCTTTAAATCCATTTTTTAACGTACGGATGAATTCAGGTAGGTATACAATCGTTGAAGGAATCAGTTTGGACTTCAATTGATTGGCAATCGCACCTAAAATAAAGGATTTACCTGTACCAAAAGAACCATATAAATATAAACCTTTAACACTTTCTCCTCTTACGATTGCTTTACATAATTCATCAGCTTTCATAGCTACATTTAAACGTTCACGATTATCCATATAAATATCTGCTAATTTAGCATCTAACGTATCTCTCTGCATATGATGTGAAGTGATTAAATGTGCTTCTCGTTGTTCTTGATCGTGTTTGATTTTGCATGGACATGGAAGGTATTTGATTTTAATTCTGTTATGTTCAATATAGAGTTCAGGTACATGACCTTTAACAAAGTTAGGACAATCTTTGAATTCATGGCCATCATAATGTTTTTGCTGGTCTTTATATTCTTGCAAAATATTCAAGTCTTCTTCAATCATCCGATTCGTTACTTCAGATTGATGTTCTTCTAGGAAGCGTTTAACGTCAGGATCATTAATTACATCTCTTTTGATTTTCTCAAATCTTTTTTGAAAATCTGGAGATGTCTGCATGATATTGCTGAAACGTTTCATATTATTCATCCTCCTTCCATGTTTCTTTTAAGTGTTGTAAAAAGGCTGCACTATCTTGCGCGAGAGATTGGTCGGTTGAAGCGGATGAACGTTTTTCACCTTTCTTACGACGTTTTTCATGTTCTCGATTCAACAGCCAATCAGGTGTAATCTCTTTTGATACAGGATTTCTTCTATTATTAAAGCGTTTTGGACCGCTTTGTTGTTGATAACTTTTAGTTTGACGTTCTTGTTCATCCTTTTTCAACTTCATCACATGATGATAGGCTTCTTCTGCAGAACTGATTTCCAATTTTTTCCAGTTTGATGCAATCTCTAATATATACTTTTTAGTCAATTTCATCCCACTATTTAACATAGCGTATTGTAATAACATATTAATTACACCAAACGGTAATTGTTCTCGCACGATTATGTCTTCTATCATATATTTTTGTTGAGGTGTCGGTTCTGAACCCGACCACCCTGTCAACATATCAATCGGACTTAAATTATCCATTAATTTAAACCATTGTTTAAACTCTTCATCTGTTTGAGGAATAGAATTGATTTCTATTTGTGCCTCTTCTGCAGTTTCTGGTCGAACAGGTTCTGCTTGCGCCTCTAAAGACGGCAATTGATTTTCGTGTTCAATCGCATAAAACGCACGCGCTTGTTTACGCAATTCTTCAAACGAAATTTTTTGTGCACTTGTCAGCGATTTTAAAATC
The DNA here is from genome assembly GCF_002902285.1 of Staphylococcus simulans. Lineage (GTDB taxonomy): Bacteria > Bacillota > Bacilli > Staphylococcales > Staphylococcaceae > Staphylococcus > Staphylococcus simulans. The sequence goes on from NZ_PPRU01000025.1 coordinate 22,755, forward strand.
AAATTCTTCATCCCTTCCGGCGTTATACCGTATAGCACAGCGAGTTGTGTAATGAGATGTTTCGTTTTTTCTTCTATTATTTCTGCACTGACAAAATGATTGCTTAGTAATTGATACAACAATTCGAAGTCAAAGTGAACACGGTCTAAGTTCATACCATCGTATTTTTGTGTTTCTGTTATTTGATGTGTCGTATCTACCTTATCTAACGCATGATTTGGTACTTTAAAAACATCTGTAAAATTTCTTGTCACTTCATGATAATTTGATAAATCAACTTGTGTCGTTTCAAAATAACGACGTAATTCATGGAAACGTTTACCCTCAACTTCTTTATAGAGATAAACAGATAACATAGGATCATTGAAAAATGTTTTTGGTGATGGCGGATCGACTAACAAATACACAAATTGTGATTGATTTTCATCATGTTTTGCATAGGTTTTAATCAGTCCAATCGCTTCCAAACGATTCATTTCTTCTCTGAATTGACCTAGGTTTAATTTCAACTCACTCATAATCACATAATGTGTATAGTCTTTTTGTTGTTTAACCTCTGCAAACTGAGAAAGATAATGATACACACCGATGGCTGTTGTGCCGATAAGTGGTGTAAACAAACGGTTCAATACTTCGAGTTGAGATGCAGAAAGTTTTTGTGCTTGCAGCACTTTGAATGGATCTTGCGGACGTAATCCAAAGTCATTTTGACTCAACTTCATCAAGATTCACTCCGTTTATTCTTTTCTTGTAAGATGCCTTGCATAGATTCAAGCAATTGATCGACATCTTTAAATTCTTTATATACAGAGGCGAATCTTACATAGGATACTTGATCCACATGCATTAATAAATTCATCACATGTTCGCCAATTTCTCTTGAAGAAACCTCTGCATGGCCTTCATCTCTTAAACGCCATTCTACTTTATTTGTAATATCTTCAAGCTGTTGATAACCGACTGGTCTCTTTTCACACGAACGAACGAGCCCATTCAATATTTTGTCACGTGAAAACTGCTCACGTGTGCCATCTTTTTTCACTACGATAAGCGGACTCATTTCAATATGCTCAAATGTAGTAAAACGAGTGCCGCAATTTTCACATTCACGGCGTCTGCGAATGGCATTGGCTTCATCAGCATGTCTAGAATCTATCACACGAGAATGCGTAGAATTACATTTAGGGCATTTCATTCATTTTCACCTCTTTAATTGATTACGCCTATTATACTATAAAAGTGCAAGTCACAAAAGAAAGGAAGCCAGCACATAAAAAAACCAGTTAATCAGAGCCCTACTTCTGATTAACTGGTTAAAAATTTATGACAGCAGTTTCAATTAAGCTGTTGCTTTTTCTTTTGTTTTTAACAATTCACCAATTTGAACTGCAATATCAACAACGCGGTTAGAATAACCCCATTCATTGTCGTACCATGCAATCACTTTAACTTTCTTGTCATCCATTACAAGCGTTGACATTGAATCAACGATTGCTGAGTTAGGGTTTGTGTTAAAGTCAACTGATACTAGCGGCTCATCTGAAACAGCTAATACGCCTTCTAAGTCAGCATCTTCAAATGCTTTGTTGACTTGCTCAGCTGTTACATCTTCTTTTAAGTCTACTACTAAGTCTACTAATGAAACGTTTTTAGTAGGAACACGAAGTGCCATACCATGTAATTTACCTTCTAATTCAGGTAAAACTTCTTTCAATGCTTTTGCAGCACCTGTTGAAGTTGGGATAATACTTTCGTTACAAGAACGCGCACGGCGTAAATCTTTGTGTGGGTTATCAATATTTTTTTGGTCGTTTGTAATCGCATGTACTGTAGTCATTAAACCATTTTCGATTCCAAAGTTGTCGTTTAATACTTTTGCTACTGGACCGATACAGTTTGTCGTACATGAAGCATTACTAAAGATATCGAATTCTTCAACATCTAAGCTGTCATCGTTAACGCCTTTAACAACCATTTGTACGTGACCGCCTTTTGAAGGACCTGTTAATAAGACTTTTTTAGCGCCTGCTTTAATATGTGCATCCGCTTTGTCTCCGTGATTAAATTTCCCAGTCGCTTCTATGACAATATCAATATCTAAATCTTTCCAAGGTAAATTTTCTGGATTACGATCTGAAACTAATTTAATATCATGACCATCAATACGAATACCATTTTCTGTCGGTTCTACATTACCGTCATATTTACCATGTGTTGTATCGTATTTTACTAAATGTGCAATCGTTTCTGGAGGATAACTCGCATTAATTGCCACTACATTTAAATCATCATTTTTAGAAGCAATACGCAAAACCATGCGCCCAATGCGTCCCATTCCATTAATTGCAATATTCGTTGTCATAAAAAGCACCCCTCGTTTTATATGTGTTATACTTTATGGAATCAGTATAACATATTCACGTTAAAATGAAAGCGTTTTAGCAAAATAATTAAAAAAATTACTTATCACTAATGATAAGCAATTTTTTGTATTCATGTTCAGATTAAAATCATATTCACATTAAACCTCTTCAGAACTTTGAATATAACCTTCTTCCATCAACAATGCTTCAAGGTTTTGTTTAAGCTCTAGCAACGTACCGCGATTATCAATAACACGATCTGCCATACGACGTTTTTTGTCGATAGAGATCTGACTATATACACGCGCTTTCGCTTCTTCTTGTGTTAAGTCATTACGTTCCATTAAACGTTCCACTTGAATACTTTCAGAAGCATAGACTAACCATGTTTCATCAATAGTATCTTGAAGGTTATTTTCAAATAATAATGGAATATCCATAATTACATTGAAGCCATCTTTTAAATAAGCTTCTTTTTGTCTTTCCATTAAATCTCTCACGATAGGATGTATGATTTGGTTTAATTTCTCTCGCATTTTGTCATCATTAAATACGATTTCACCGACGTATTTGCGATTCATTTCACCATTTTCATCTATCGCTTCATCGCCAAATACTTGGCGGACTTGTTCTAAACCTTCAGAACCTTTTTCTACCGCTTCTCTTGCCGCAATATCCGCATCCACAATTTTAAAACCATGGACTGCAAGCAATTCAGATACAGTAGATTTACCTGTTCCGATTCCGCCTGTTAAACCAATTACTTTTTGCATAATCTAATCTCCCTCGTTCAATTTATTTATTTTTGACAGTTTGGACAAAAGTGACTGTTTCTGCCACCTATCACTTCTGTCTCAATCGGTCCGCCACATACAGGACAGATTTTCTTTTTATATACATTTAAATACTCCTGCATATGTCCGGTTTGACCATCTGCATGGCGATAATCAGAAATGCTGGTTCCGCCTTGCTCAATACCTAATGTTAGAACAGCCACTACTTCATCAAACACACGCTTTTGCTCTTGTTTCGTTAAAGTATTAACTTTGCGTTTTGGATGAATACGTGCATTAAATAAAGCTTCACAAGCATAAATATTACCGCAACCTGCAATAACATGATGATCTAAGATCACTTGTTTAATCGGCTTATTCTGATACCTCGGCAATGCTAATTGTTTTTGATAGTGTGTGTATGCATTGTCATCAAAAGGCTCTGGAGCCATCTTTTCAAATGACGTGTATGCTGTAATATCATCAACATTTTTAATTTCACCAAAGCGTCTAATATCAGAAAAGATTAATTGTTTGCCGTTACTAAGTTTGAAATTGACGTGCCAATGTTTTTGATAATTCGGTACAATAATCTCCGTTAAGTCATTGACTACGAAATAGCCGCCAGTCATTCCTAAATGACTGACTAATACTCTTTTATCTTCATCTTTCTCTAAATATAAAAGAATATATTTACTTCTGCGTTCCACACGTGTAATTTTATAGCCTTCTGTACGATTTTTAAACATCGGCAAATCAATTTGTTTAATAATTGTGTCTCTACCGCTCGCTTTTCCATCGATGACTTTATCCGAGAACTCAACACTTTCAATAATTTGATTAATCACAAAGGGTTCAATCCCTCTTTTAACGTGCTCTACTTCTGGTAATTCAGGCAATTTGCGACCTTCTTTCTATTTTGCATCGTACCATGTTGGACCATAGTTAGTATCCACTTGTAATGGTACTTTTAATTCAATGGCATTATCCATAATATCTTCAATAAATTCACTGAAAGCTTCTACCTCATCTTTTGGCAGTTCAAAAATCAACTCATCGTGTACTTGCAGTAATAAGTGTGCATTGAAATCTGTTTCTTTCACAGCTTTATCATAATTAACCATTGCTAGTTTGATAATATCTGCAGCACTGCCTTGAATTGGTGTATTCATAGCTGTTCTTTCTGCAAAACTGCGTTGATTAAAGTTTCTGCTTGTAATATCAGGGATATATCTGCGACGGTGTAATAATGTTTCTACATAACCTTTTGCTTTCGCATCTTTAACGATATCACTCATATATTGTTTAACGCCTGGGAAACTATCTAAATAATCATCTATAAATTTCTTCGCTGCTTTTCTCGTAATACCTAAACTTTGGCTTAAACCATAATCACTAATGCCATATACTATTCCGAAGTTTACAGCTTTAGCTTGTCGACGCATTAAACCATCTACTTCGTCTGCTTCAACACCAAAGACTTTCATGGCTGTAGCTGTATGAATGTCTCTTCCTTCTCTGAAGGCATTCATCATGCTTTCATCTTGCGTAATATGAGCAAGTACGCGTAATTCAATTTGAGAATAGTCCGCTGAAAGAATAACGTTATCCGCTTCTGCAGGTTTAAAGGCCTTTCTAATGCGGCGACCTTCTTCTAAGCGTACAGGAATATTTTGCAAGTTAGGATCGACAGATGACAGACGTCCTGTTTGTGCAAGTGTTTGGTTAAAGTGTGTATGAATGCGATTATCATCTTGTATCACTTTTTGTAAGCCTTCTACATAAGTAGATTGTAATTTAGATAACTGGCGATATTCTAAGATATCTTCGATAATCGGATGTTCACCTTGTAGTTGTTCTAAAACATCTACTGCAGTTGAGTAACCCGTTTTCGTTTTCTTGATAACTGGTAACTTCAAGTTTTCGAATAATACGACACCCAATTGTTTCGGTGAATTAATATTGAATTCCTCACCTGCTGCTTCATGAATACGAGCAATTAAAGTATCAAGCTTACCTTGAATTTCTCTTTCCATTTCTTTTAGCTCTTCAATATCCGTGTAAATGCCCATTTCTTCCATTTGTCCTAAAATGCGCGCAAGCGGCAATTCTAAGTCATTGAATAAATCTAATTGATTGTACTCTTTCAATGCATCAATCATTACAGGTGTGCTCGCATCAATCGCATCCAAAATCGAAGCAATATAAGGATTCAACACATCATCTTCTGGCACTTGTCGTTTTTTGCCTTTACCAAAAACGTGTACTGCTTCAGGTACATAACCTTGGCCATAATCGACAACTACTGAATGAACATCATCAATTGAGCGAGATGGATTTAAAATGTAGCTTGCTAACATGATATCAAACGTAATATTTTTAATATCGATATTCATGCGATGCGCTTCTGCATATGTTTTTTTCGCATCATAGACATACTTTTCTGTTTGTTCGTCTTCTAACCATTTTATTAACTCAGGATAATTTTGAATCTCATCCGCATTAATCACCACAAAGTGTTCATCTGCTTTAAAGCCGAATTTCAAAATATCTGCAGTGAGATAGTCACCTTCATCTACTTCAAAGTGAAGCGCTGCTTGTTTTAATTGATCAAAGTCAATTGCGTTGAAATCTGTTTCAATATCATATGTTCGATCAGATTCAGTTTCAGTATCGGCATCAACATCGATTTGGTTCAACATTTGTTTAAAATCAAGTTCTTTAAACAGTTCAATTTTTTGTGTTTGATCCACTTCATCAGGCAACTTCGTTTCTTCAAGTGTAACTTCAATTGGACTTTCTCTATTAATCGTTGCTAACTCTTTACTCATCAACGCATCATCATGACCGTTTTCAAGTTTTTCTTTTAACTTTTTACCAGAAACTTCATCTAAATGATTATAAAGGTTTTCAACTGAATCAAATTGATTTAAAAGTTTAATAGCAGTTTTTTCACCGACACCCGCGATACCTGGGATATTATCTGAGCTATCTCCCATTAAACCTTTCATATCAATAATCTGTGACGGTGTTAAACCATTATATTTTTCCGCGATGAATGAAGGTGTGTAATGGTCAACATCTGTCACACCTTTTTTCGTATAGTATATTGTTACGTTATCAGAAGCAAGTTGCGTTAAGTCTCGGTCACCCGTTACAATTATTGTCTCAAAACCTGCTTTATCTGCAGCTTGACTTAACGTTCCAATAATATCATCCGCTTCATAATTTTCTAGTTCATAATGCTTAATATGATACGCATCTAATAATTGTCTGATTAACGGAAATTGTTCACTTAATTCTGGTGGCGTCTTTTGTCTGCCGCCTTTATATTCTTTAAATGTTTGATGTCTGAATGTCGTTTTTCCAGCATCAAATGCGACTAAGAAATGGGTCGGTTTTTCTTCTTTGATAATTTTTTCTAATAACATCGCAAATCCATAAGTGGCATTTGTATGAATTCCTGCACGATTCGTTAAAAGAGGCAATGCATAAAATGCTCGGAAACTTAAACTATTCCCATCAATTAACACTAATTTTTCCACACTATAACCTCCAGAATTGATTTGTTTCTATTTTATCATATGTGACATAGCCACTCATAAAAATAGCGCCGGAATTCCATCCGGCGCATATATTAAGATAACTTAATTGATTTATTTTTATTATCGAAAAATATCACTTTAAACGTTGTACCTACGCCAACTTGACTGTCTATTTGAATACGTCCGTGATAAGCTTCGACAATATGTTTCGTAATAGACAAACCAAGTCCTGTACCGCCTGAATCACGGCTTCTAGCTTTATCTACACGATAAAAACGTTCAAAGATATGTTTTTGATCTTCTGGAGCGATTCCAATCCCAAAATCTTCGACCTCTAAGACACGTTTTTCTCCATCTTTATAGACACGCACATGAATACGACTATCTTGAGGTGAATAGTTAATCGCATTGCTGACGATGTTCACCACAACCTGAGCAATTTTCGATGTTTCGGCATCGATAATCACGTAATCTTCAATATCCGTTTCCAACGTAATATTTTTCTTTTTACCATTTGTATATAAAGTTTTTACGGTGTTTCTCGTTACATCAGATAAATCCACAGGTTCTGTTTCAATTTCTTTTTGTTGTTCAATATGTGATAAATCTAATAAATCTTCGACCAATGACTCAATACGATTAGACTCTTTCAAAATAATATTTAAGAATTCATCCAACGTCGTTTCATCATTCTTCGCCCCATCAATTAAAGTTTCCGCAAATCCTTTAATTGAAGTGATAGGTGTTTTCAGCTCATGTGAGACATTTGCGACAAATTCACGACGCAAATTCTCTAATTTCTTCAAGCTGGTAATATCGTGAAGAACGACAACCATCCCTTGCATTCTTTTCTTTTTACGAGATAAAATCGGCACACAGACGGTATCAAAATAACGTTCGTGAACATTATTCAAATATACTTTGACTTGTTCATTCATCGTTTTCTCGGTTTTAAAGGCATCGATAATCAATGTATTCAATTTACCTTTGATCACACGATTGTAATTTTGATTCACGACATTTGTTTCAGGATTAAACATTTCATAATATGCTGTATTCGCGATAACAATTTTACCGTATTTATCAATCATTAAAACTGAACTTGGTATATTTTCAAGTGTTGTTTTCAAACGATTTGATTGAATTTTTTGTTCGTTATACATTTTTTGTAAACGACGTGCTAATTCATTCGTTGTTACGAATAAGTCTCGCGTTTCTTTCACATTGCTTTCAGGTACTCTGATATGATAGTGCCCTTGTGCTAAGAGTTTCGTCGCATAAGTTACATCATTAATCGGTCTGATATATGTGCGGTTAATGTTTCTAACAATTAAGAAGACTAAGGCAATAATGAATAAACCAATGATCGCAATATATTTCCAAGCTTCAAATTGTAGTTGTGTAATTTCATTATCGTAACCTGTAATTATAATAAAATGATCATTACTAATATATTTATAAGTAAATCTACGATTGTCATGATGCGTATCATAAAGCAGATTAGATGGATTTCCAACTACATTGATGTTTGGATTTGCGGGAACTTTTTTATCTGATTTAAATAATGTTTTACCTCCATCATTGCTATGTATGGATATTGTAAAATTATTTAAGTGTGCGTATTCTTTTAAAGCCTCTTCATGATGTGCTTTGTATGTCTTGTTGATACGCTCAGCATCATGCTTCAAGTTTTCAGCATCTCTCGATGAAATCGTTGTATAAATCGCATGATTGATTAGTAAACCTAAAGCAACAAGACAAGAGATAATCAAGATGGCTAACGTCAGCAGTAATCTTGTGTAAAACTTCAATTTGCAGATTTAGGTCTTTCTAGTTTATAGCCTAATCCACGAACAGTTTTAATAAGCTTCGGCTGCTTAGGGTTTTCCTCTAATTTATCTCTTAAATGACTGATATGCACATCAACAATTCTTGAATCACCAGTAAATTCATAATTCCATACAGAGTTCAACATGTGCTCTCTTGTAATAACACGACCTTGGCGCTCGATTAAATAAAGAAGTAACTCAAATTCTTTAGGGGTCAATTCTAACAGTTCATTATTTTTATATACTTCAAAGTATTCAGGTCTGATTTTGATTGAACCGATGATTACATCTTCACTATCTGTTTCTTCTTCTTTTTGACTGTGAACTTGTTTAGATCTGCGTAAAATAGCTTTTACACGTGCTACAACTTCTCTTGGTGAGAATGGCTTAGTCATATAGTCATCTGCACCGAGTTCCAAGCCTAATACGCGATCAAACTCGTCATCTTTGGCAGTCAACATTAAGATAGGAACAAGATTTCGGTCTGAACGAATCGTTTTACAAACTTCAATGCCATCCAACTTCGGCAACATTACGTCTAATACGACTAAATCTGGTTGTACGGCATTCAGTTTTTGAAGTGCTTCTTCACCGTCATAAGCAACTTCTACTAAATAACCTGCTGTTTCTAAATTGTATTTCAGCAAAGTTACAATGGATTGTTCATCATCGACTACTAAAATTTTTTGTGTCATAGTCTTACCCCCTGTGTATTTTTCATCTTAATTATAACTTATATTTTCAAAAAGATAACATACTACGAAACATCTTTACATAAACTTAACATTCACTTAACAAGTTCAATCATTCAAAAAAATAAAGCTATACCGCCCTTATCAGAGCAGTATAGCTTGAAATCAATTAAGTCTTATAGATTTTTGATTAACTCGTCAGCGAACTCAGAAGTTTTTACTTCTTTAGCGCCATCCATCATACGTGCGAAGTCATACGTTACAACTTTAGATGCAATTGTTTTTTCAATTGAATCAGTAATTAAGTCAGCAGCTTCTTGCCAACCTAAGTGTTCTAACATTAATACTGCACTTAATAATTCTGATGATGGGTTTACTTTATCTTGGTCTGCATATTTAGGTGCAGTACCGTGAGTTGCTTCAAAGATAGCGTGGCCAGTATCATAGTTGATGTTCGCACCAGGTGCAATTCCGATACCGCCGACTTGTGCTGCTAATGCGTCAGAAATGTAGTCACCATTTAAGTTCATAGTTGCTACTACATCATACTCAGCAGGACGCGTTAAGATTTGTTGTAAGAAGATATCAGCAATTGAGTCTTTGATAATGATTTTACCATCTGCAACTGCTTGATCTTGGATTTTGTCCGCTTCTTCTTTACCTTTTTCATCTACTAAGCGATCATGTTGTTGCCAAGTGAATACTTTATCACCGAATTCACTTTCAGCTAAATCATAACCCCATTGTTTGAATGCACCTTCAGTAAATTTCATGATATTACCTTTGTGCACTAATGTAACTGATTTACGATTGTTATCAATCGCATATTGGATAGCTGAGCGTACTAAACGTTCAGTACCTTCTTTAGATACAGGTTTTACACCGATACCAGAAGTTTCAGGGAAACGAATGTTTTTAGCACCCATTTCATCTTGTAAGAAATCGATTAATTTCTTAGCTTCTGGCGTACCTTCTTTAAATTCGATACCTGCATAGATGTCTTCAGTATTTTCACGGAAGATAACCATGTCAGTGTCTTCTGGACGCTTAACAGGAGATGGAACACCTTTGAACCAACGTACTGGACGTAAGCAAGCATATAAGTCTAATGTTTGACGTAATGCTACGTTTAATGAACGAATACCGCCACCGATTGGTGTAGTTAAAGGTCCTTTGATTGCGATTAAATACTCTTCAATCGTATCTAAAGTTTCTTGTGGTAACCATTCGCCAGTTTCATCATATGCTTTTTGACCAGCTAAGATTTCTTTCCATTCGATTTTTTTCTCGCCATTATAAGCTTTTTCAACCGCTGCATCTAATACACGGCTTGCTGCTCTCCAGATATCTGGTCCAATACCATCACCGATGATAAATGGAATAATAGGATTATTCGGTACTAATAAACCGTCTTCTTGTTTAACAATTTTTTCTGGTGCCATTCTAAATTCCTCCGTTAATATAAATTTTGTGATTAATGATTCAAGAATGTCGCTGTTAAAAATTAGCGCTCTTCAATTGGTAAATACTTACGATTTGTTTCACCGATATATTGAGCACGTGGTCTCATAATACGATTATCTCTATATTGTTCGAAAATATGTGCTAACCAACCTGCAGAACGACTGACTGCGAAAATTGGAGTAAATAAATCATGTGGAATATCCATGCTGTGATAAACAGTCGCACTATAGAAGTCAACGTTAGCAATAATGCCTGTACGTTCTTTCATTAAGTCTTCAATCGCTACTGAGATATCATATAAATGTTTTTGACCTGTCTCATCCGTAATTTTTTTACTCATTGTTTTTAAATATTTCGCACGTGGATCTCCGTCTTTATAAACACGGTGTCCAAAGCCCATGATTTTCTCTTTGTTTTTCAATTTATTATCAATATATGGTTCAACTTCATCCACTGAATGAATTTCAGATAACATGTTCATAACACGTTCGTTTGCTCCGCCGTGTAAAGGCCCTTTTAATGAACCTACAGCTGCAACAATACCTGAATACATATCTGATAAAGATGATACTGCACAACGTGCTGTAAATGCTGATGCATTCAATTCATGGTCAGCATGCAATACCAATGCTTTGTTAAATGCTTCAACTTCAATGTCTGTTGGCTCTTCACCACGTAACATATATAAGAAGTTAGCTGCATAGCATAAGCCTTGTTTAGGATAAACTGGCTCTTTTCCTTGTCTTACACGTTCAAATGACGTCACAAGTGATGCCATTTTTGCTTGGATTCTAATTGCACGTTCTAATTTTTCTTCATCCGTTTCTGACTCTGCATTTTCATCAAAGTGTGCAATATAAGAAACTGAAGTTCTTAATGCTGTCATTGGATGAACGTCGTCTGTTGCATAATCTTCGAAATGCTCATAAACTTTTTGGTCTAGTTTTGCATACTCATATAATTTTTCTTGCAACTTGTTCAATTCGTCTTTCGTCGGAAGTCTGTAATTCCATAGTAAGAATACAACTTCTTCAAATAATGCGTTTTCTGCTAAATCATCGATGTCATAACCAGCATATGTCAATTGGCTATCGATAATTGAGCTTACCTTTGTTTCAGCTGCAATTACCCCTTCTAAACCTTTATGCAATTCTGCCATATTAATTTCCCCTTTTCTATAACAAATTGAAATGGCTTTCATTTAGTATTATATCCAATATTAACGGTTTTGTGAACAATTTCGAAACTTTGTATAAAGCGGTTACATTGCTCAAACAGCTAAAACAACCTGTTCAGACCATATCTCATTGCCTTTATTGGTATTATATTACATTTTTATAGTTTTAAGTAACGAAAACCCATGCAAATTAACCGATTATTTTTAATTTATTATCATTCATCATAACTTAAATTCATTGATAATTGCATGAAAATTCTCAATATTTTTAAAAACCATTTGTCATATTCTATGGATATGTGCATAATATTATTAAGGTGCAAAAAGGGAGTTGAATTAATTTATGTCAAACAATTTACAAAGAGAATTAAGCAATCGGCACATACAGTTAATCGCAATTGGCGGTGCGATCGGTACTGGATTGTTCTTAGGGGCAGGACAAACGATTGCGATGACGGGACCTTCGATTTTATTAACATACATCATTATTGGTTTAATGTTGTTTATGTTTATGAGGGGTTTAGGGGAAATCTTAATTACAAACACAAAATTTAAATCATTCGCAGATGTGACAAATGAATATATCGGACCCTTTGCTGGGTTTGTGACAGGTTGGACATATTGGTTATGTTGGATTATCACAGGGATGGCAGAAGTTACAGCCGTAGCGAAGTATGTCAGTTTCTGGTGGCCTGAAATTCCTAACTGGGTCAGCGCTTTAGTCTGTGTACTTGTTTTAATGGCATTCAACTTATTAAGCGCAAAACTTTTTGGAGAATTAGAATTCTGGTTCGCAATTATCAAAGTTACGACAATCATCGTGTTAATCGTTGTCGGATTAGGTATGATATTCGTTGCTTATGAAACTAAATTCGGTCATGCGAGTATCACACACCTTTATGACCATGGTATTTTCCCTAAAGGTGTATCAGGTTTCTTCATGTCTTTCCAAATGGCACTCTTCTCATTCGTAGGGATTGAGTTGATTGGTGTAACAGCTGGTGAAACAAAAGACCCTGAAAAGATTATTCCTAAAGCAATCAACAGTGTACCTGTACGTATCTTACTATTCTATGTAGGATCACTTGCAGTAATTATGTCAATCATTCCTTGGTATAAAGTAGATCCTTCTGACAGTCCATTCGTAAGATTGTTCGCGTTAGTCGGAATACCTTTCGCAGCAGGTATCATCAACTTTGTTGTACTGACAGCTGCTGCATCATCTTGTAACAGTGGTATTTTCTCAAACAGCCGTATGTTATTCGGTTTATCAAGACAAGAACAAGCACCACCTGTTTTCAACAAAACAAATAAAAATGGTGTGCCGCACATTGCAATCTTTGTTTCATGTGCATTATTACTTATCGCAGCATTATTGAACTATATTTTCCCAGATGCAACATTAGTATTCACATATGTAACAACAGTATCAACAGTTTTATTCTTAGTAGTTTGGGCATTGATTATCGTTGCTTATATTAACTATCATAAACGCAATCCAAAAGCACACAAAAATTCAATTTATAAATTGCCAGGTGGACGTTTCTCAGGATACATGATTTTATTTTTCTTCATCTTTGTATTCGCATTGCTATTCGTCAACCCGGTAACAAGAACTGCAGTATTTTTATCTCCAATCTGGTTTATCCTTTTAGGATTAATGTACTGGAGATACACACAACAACTTAAGAAACATCAATCATAAAAATTAAAAATACGCACCCTAACAAAATGCGTTTACTCACTTTTAGAGTAAGCGCATTTTGCTTTGTCTAAAACCTATCCTATCCTCTTCTATCCCCTATATGAGCCCCATAGATTAACAACACTCTCTTTATTATAAATACATATCTGATGTTATATCATGCTTAAAACAATGCATAGACTGCTTTTAAATGCTACATGAATTATAAGGTGATACATTCACTTCCCAAATCAAAATAAAAAACTGTCTGCTCCAGAGGAACAGACAGCTTGTCTAATTAAAGTTTAATATTGATAATTTAGAGATGATTAAAGTACGTTTGCATAACCGTCATATACACGGCCAGTGTTTGCATCAACTGTGATTGTAACATCATCAGCGATTAATTTAGTTGCGTTTTTAGCACCAACGATTGTTGGGATACCTTGTTCTAAACCGATGATCGCACTTGGTGATGTGATACCAGCTTCTTCAGCAACTAAACCAGCAGCTTGTTCTACATAAGGTACGAATGTTTCATCTGTAGAATGAGTAACGATTACTGAGTTTGAAAGATCTCTGCCTTCTAATTCAGAAGCTTCATTAACAACTACTGCGTTACCTACTACTGAATTACGTCCAACACCTTGACCTTTAACAAGTTCGTCACCAACTAAGTGTAATTTCATCATGTTAGTTGTACCTTTTTCACCAGTTGGAACACCAGCAGTGATGATTAATAAATCACCATTTTGAACGCGGCCAGTTTCGATTGCTGTTGCTACTGCATTGTTAAGTAATGCGTCAGTAGTTTTGCGTCCTTTTTTAACAACTGGGAAAACGCCCCATACTAATGCTAATTGACGAGCTGTTTCTGGGTTTGGTGTTACAGCGATAATGTCTGAATGTGGACGGAATTTAGAGATAGTTCTTGCAGTTGAACCACTTTCAGTTGCAGCAACGATTGCTTTAACTTTTAAGTTAAGGGCAGTATGTGCTACAGAAACACCAATTGCATTTACTAAGTTAGTTTCTTCTAATTTAGTACGGTCATTTAATAATTTTTTGTAGTTTTGAGCGGCTTCAGCTGCAACTGCAATGTTTCTCATTGCTTTAACAGCTTCTTCAGGATATAAACCTGCAGCAGTTTCACCAGATAACATAACTGCATCTGTACCATCATAGATAGCGTTAGCTACGTCACTTGCTTCGGCTCTTGTTGCACGTGGGTTACGTTGCATAGAGTCTAACATTTGAGTTGCTGTGATAACTGGTTTACCTAATTTGTTACATTGTCTGATAAGGTCTTTTTGGATTACAGGTACATTTTCAGGTGGAATTTCAACACCCATGTCACCACGAGCTACCATTAAACCATCAGAAACTTCAAGGATTTCTTTAATGTTGTCGATACCTTCTTGGTTTTCGATTTTAGGAAGAATTTGAATGTTAGTATTACGTTCTTCTTCTAAAATTTTACGGATATCTAATACGTCACTTGGACGACGTACAAAGCTTGCTGCGATTAAGTCGATGTTTTGATCGATACCGAAGCGGATATCATCAGCATCTTTATCAGTAATACCAGGTAAGTTAACTTTAACGTTTGGTAAGTTAACACCTTTTTTATTTTTAATTTCACCTGAGTTGAGGACTTCACATAAAACTTCGCCTTTATCTTTATTGATTTCTTTAACTTCTAATTCTACTAAACCATCATCTAATAGAATGTAAGAACCAATTTCAATGTCGTTGATTAAATCTGCATATGTTACAGAAAATTTCTCAGCTGTACCTAAAACTTCTTCCATGCTTACGATAACTTCTTTACCTTTTTCTAAGAAAATCACACCGTCTTTCATGTTGTGTGTTCTGATTTCAGGTCCTTTTGTATCAAGCATGATTGCAATAGTTTTGTCTAAACGTTGTGCAACTTCTCTGATGCGGTCAATACGAACTTTGTGTTCAGCGTGATCACCGTGTGAGAAGTTCAAACGGGCAACGTTCATGCCAGCGTTCATTAATTTTTCTAACATTTCTTCAGATTCTGATGCAGGTCCA
Organism: Staphylococcus simulans; assembly: GCF_002902285.1. Classification (GTDB taxonomy): domain Bacteria; phylum Bacillota; class Bacilli; order Staphylococcales; family Staphylococcaceae; genus Staphylococcus; species Staphylococcus simulans. The sequence goes on from NZ_PPRU01000025.1 coordinate 38,343, forward strand.
ATCGTACAAACGATTTTAGTTTTTCTCATTATAAAAGCCTCCTAAAAATTTCACTAAATCTATCATTAAATTGATAATTCTTGTGCTAACTCATACATATCAAAATTAAACTTACTACCTTTATTACTGAAGATATCATCAAATGGTGTTTGAGTTAATTCATTTTGTTTAATGCCAACTCCCAATGCTGTTTTACCTTCAATTAATAATTCTACGGCATGACCGCCAAGTCTTGATGCCAACACTCTGTCTTGTCCAGTTGGGCTACCACCACGTTGGATATGACCGAGTACAGATACACGTCCATCTACATGGATGTATTTTGCTAATTCTTCTGCACAATCTTGTCCTGACATAACACCTTCAGCTACCATAACGATAGAATGTTTTTTACCTCTTTTAATACCGGCTTCTATTTTTTCTGCGATATCTTTGATATCTGTTTTTACTTCTGGAACGAGGATTGTTTCTGCACCGACAGCTAAACCAGCCCACAATGCAAGGTCACCACAATCACGGCCCATAACTTCAATAATAAATGTTCTCGCGTGACTTGAAGCAGTGTCTCTGATTTTATCGACAGAATCAATAATTGTATTGAGTGCTGTGTCAAAACCAATTGTGAAGTCTGTACCTGGAATATCATTATCGATTGTTCCCGGAATACCGATAGTTTGAATTTCAGGGCATTCTTCACTGATACGTTGAGCGCCACGATAACTTCCGTCACCGCCGATTACAACTAATCCATCAATACCATGACTTCTTAAATTTTCAATTGCTTTGGCACGTACTTCTTTGTCCTTAAATTCTGGGCAACGTGCAGAGTAAAGGAATGTACCTCCTCTTTGAATTGTATCTCCCACTGATCCTAGTTCAAGCTTTTTAAGATCATCATTTATCAATCCGAGGTAGCCTTGGTACACACCGTAAACTTCAATCCCATTATAAATGGCAGTACGCACAACTGCTCGAACAGCAGCGTTCATTCCCGGAGCGTCTCCACCACTAGTCAAAACTGCAATTTTTTTCATGACAACTGACCTTCCTAACTTGTATGATTTACATTAAAAATACCATAAAATAGCGTGGTTATCCATAAAAATACCATGCAATCCATAATGTAAACGTTTTATATTTCTATTTTCGAAATATAGCCACACTTTTTATTTAATATGGATACGATAGACATATTTTTACAGTCTAATTTTTTCAATTTCTGCTATTTTTAACCATCATAACCGGATTAATTCTCAAATACAAAATGAAAAGGATTCTACACTCTTCCCTAAAAAAGAAGTATAGAATCCTTTTCCCTTATTGTTCTTTATATTCACCCATTTGACGGAATTTATCAAAACGATCGTCAGCTAACGCTGGACCATCTAATTTTTTCAACGCATCTAAATGAGAAACAAACGCCTGTTTAATACTGCGCGCTTGTTGTTCAATATCTTTATGTGCGCCGCCAAGTGGTTCTGTAATAACTTCATCAATCACACCTAATTCTTTTAAATCAGGTGCTGTGATTTTCATTGTTTCAGCAGCAATTTTTGAAAGGTTGCTATCTTTCCATAACAACGCTGCTGCACCTTCTGGTGAAATCACTGAATACGTACTGTTTTCAAGCATTAACACTCTATTTGCAATACCAATACCTAAAGCACCGCCGCTTCCGCCTTCACCAATAACTAAAGTGATGACAGGTACTTTCAAGCTAGACATTTCTATTAAGTTTTTAGCAATAGACTCACTTTGACCACGTTCTTCAGCAGATTTACCAGGGTATGCGCCTTTAGTATCTATAAATGTAAAGATAGGTCTGTTGAACTTCTCAGCTTGTTTCATTAAACGTAACGCTTTACGGTACCCTTCTGGATGAGCCATTCCAAAATTACGGTAAATATTATCTTTTGTATCTTTACCACGTTGTTGACCAACTACAGTGACTGGCTGACCATTTAAATATCCAATGCCGCCTATCATTGCTGGATCATCTCTGAAATTTCTATCCCCATGTAATTCCATGAAATCATCAAAGATGTATGGAATATAATCTAAGGTTGTAGGTCGTTCTTGCATTCTAGCTAATTGAACACGGTCCCAAGGTTTAAGATGCTTGTATATTTTTTCAGTTTCACGCTCTAGAGAAGCCTCTAACATATCAATTTCCTCTTGCAAATCTACATCATTTTTCTCTTGTGATTCTTTCAAAGCATCTATTTTATTTTTTATATCAAATAACGGCTTTTCAAAATCAAGCATCTTTTTTCACCTCTTGTCCTGTATGCATTTTCAATAATTGACTTAAAGTAGCACGCATATCTTTACGATGAACTACTTTATCTAATTGGCCGTGTTCTAATAAGAATTCCGCTGTTTGGAAATCATCCGGTAATTTTTCATTAATTGTTTGTTCAATAACACGACGACCCGCAAAACCGATTAAAGCACGCGGTTCTGACAAGTTGATATCACCAACTGATGCAAAGCTGGCAGAAACACCACCTGTTGTAGGATGTGTAATATAAGAAATATATAATAAACCAGCATCAGAATGACGTTTCAATGATACGCTTGTTTTACCCATTTGCATTAATGAAATAATACCTTCTTGCATTCTGGCACCGCCACTTGCAGAGAAAAGGATAAACGGCAGACGTTGTTCTGTACAATAATCTATAATACGGCAGATTTTCTCACCGACAACAGAACCCATACTCCCCATTCTGAAACGTGAATCCATAACTGCAACGCCGTATTTTGTACCATCTAATTCGGCTGTTCCAGTTACTACCGCTTCATTCAAATCTGTTTTGCTTTGATCTTTTTGAATTTTTTCTTCGTAACCAGGAAAGTCTAAAGGATTGGCAGATGTCATTCCTTTATCAAACTCTTTAAATGTTCCTTCATCTGAAATTGCTTCAATTCGTTTATATGCAGTCAAAGATAAGTGATGATCGCAATTAAAACACACATTGAGGTTTTCAGATAGTTCTTTTGTATACATGATTTTTTTACATTTTGGACATTTAGTCATGATACCTGATGGAACGTCATTCTGTTTTGAATCTTGGACAGTTACATATTTTTTCTTTTTACTGCCTCGATTGAAAAAATCTTTAAACATTGGTCAACCTCCACATCACTATTATGTTAATTTAAAGACATAACAGTACATTGTAAAAATAATCTATTTAATATCAGTTAATCTCATCGTTTTATTGTATATTTCATCTGGGTCAACTTCAACCCTAGCAACTCCAGATTCCATAGCTGCTTTCGCTACATTGCGTGCAACCGATGGTGCTACACGTTTATCAAATGGTGCTGGAATACAGTATTCCGGTGACAACTCATCCGGCCCAATTAAATTAGCGATAGCTTGTACAGCAGCTTGTTTCATTTTCTCATTAATATGTGTTGCACGTACATCTAAAGCCCCTCTGAAGATGCCTGGGAATGCTAACACGTTATTAATTTGGTTCGGATAATCTGAACGGCCTGTTCCAATTACTCTTGCTCCAGCCGCTTTTGCGTCATCTGGATTAATTTCTGGATTAGGATTTGCCATCGCAAAAATGATACTGTCTTTATTCATTGATTTTACCATATCTTGAGATAATGCATTAGCAACAGAAACACCGATAAAGACATCAGCACCTTGGATAACATCAGCTAACTTACCTTCTTGTTTATCCTTGTTCGTCCATTCTGCCACAAATTCTTTGGTTTCATTCATGCCATGCGGGCGTCCTTTATAAATAGCACCTTTAGAATCACACATAATCATATTGCGCACACCGTATGAATATAATAATTTCACAATCGCAATACCTGCAGCGCCTGCACCATTCAATACCACTTTGATATCTGATAGCGATTTATCTGTAATTCTTAAAGCATTAATCAATCCAGCCATTGTCACGATTGCTGTCCCATGCTGATCATCATGAAAGACTGGAATTTTAGTTTCTTTTTTTAATCGGTTTTCAATTTCAAAACAGCGCGGCGCAGAAATATCTTCTAAGTTGATACCGCCGTAATTAGGTTCTAATAATTTAACTGTTTTGATAATTTCTTCTGTATCTGTTGTATTCAAAGCTATTGGTACACCACTTACCCCAGCAAAGCTTTTGAATAGAACTGCTTTACCTTCCATTACAGGAATACTTGCTTCAGGACCAATATTACCTAATCCTAATACTGCAGTGCCATCTGTTACTACAGCTACAGTATTGCCTTTAGATGTATAATCATAGACTTTACGAGGATCCTCATAAATCTCTTTACATGGTTCTGCAACACCAGGAGAATAAGCTAAACTTAATTCTTCTTTATTTGTAACTTTTACTTTGGGTGTAACATCAAATTTACCTTGATTTCTTTTATGCATTTCTAAAGCATCGTCTCTTAATGACAAACCAATCGCTCCTTTGTTCTGTATCTTAATATCGAAATAAATTCACGCATATTATGTTCAATCTATTACTGAGTTGTTTTATTATTTTTACCGAAAATTTACAATAAACTTTTGGTTTTAGTACTACTCTGAATTTTATGTACTGATTATAACACAGATGTCACTGTTTCACTGATTCTCATGGGTTAAATTATTAATTTCCTTAATTTTGTCAATGAATTGCTTAAAAGTTTTAAAAGTCTGTAACTAATGCAATCCATTGTCACAGACTTCTATTACATTAAGCGAATATTTTCAGGATCAATTTGTTCAACCAATCTTTCAATCGTGTCAACATCACGTTCAATTCTTCCAACTTGCCGCATTTGGTTTGACTGTTCATCATAAAAATATATTGGAAGTTGTTGATGTGTTTCAGATGTTTCAGTATCAAACTCTAAATCATCAACATTAATTTTTCTGAGTATAATACGTGTTGCTTTTTCAAACATCGTTTTTTCATATGCATCTAAATCTTGTATTTCATTAATAATTAATTGATGCTTTTGATTTCTATTTTCGAATTTCCCTTTTACAATAAACGGTTTTTCTTCTAATAGAAGTGTTTCATAACGTTGAAAAGTATCAGGGAAAATAACACCATCTAACGTGTGCTCACCATCATTTAAAGTCGCAAAAGCCATCGGTTGCCCTTTTTTTGTACGAATACGTCTCAGTGTGTCCATTTGTACAAGTACAGGTTGATGATTGTTCGCATTGTTTAATTTATAAATGCCTAAAAACTGTTTTGAATCAAACAATTTTTCCATTGGATGTTTTGTAATATAAAATCCTAAGTATTCTTTTTCAAAGTTACTTAATGCTAAATCAGGCAACTCTTCTTTTTGTTGGTACTCTAATTTCGGTGTCACAAAGTCAAAAATCAAAGCATCTTGTTCGACTTGACTTGATGAATCTAAAACCTCATCTAATGTTCCTAATAAGGTTGCACGTGTTTCACCGAATTGATCAAATGCTCCCACTAATATGAGCGCTTCTAATAACTTACGTGTTTTAACACGCCCAGATAAACGGCGTGTAAAATCAAAGAAATCTTTATATCGACCATTTTGATAACGCTCATCTACAATGGCTTTAACACTTTGATAACCGACACCTTTGATGGTACCTAAAGATAAATAAATACCTTGTTCAGCTGCTTTATAATACCAATGACTTTCGTTGATGTCTGGAGGTAAAATCTTTAAGTTCATCGTTTTAGCTTCAGCAATCATCTGTTCAGTCTTTTTCTCACTGCCAATCACATTCGTTAAAATATTGGCATAAAAATAATTAGTATAATGTACTTTTAAATACGCCATCGTATAGGCGACTTTAGAATAACTCACCGCATGAGCACGTGGGAAACCATAATCTGCGAATTTAAGAATTAAATCAAAGATTTGTTTACTTAATTGTTCTGAGTAGCCATTTCGACTGGCACCTTCTACAAAGTGTTGACGTTCATTTTCCAACACAGCCCGATTCTTTTTACTCATTGCTCGACGTAAAATATCCGCTTCTCCATAACTGAACCCTGCGAACTTACTTGCAATCTGCATGATTTGTTCTTGATAAATAATAACACCGTATGTGGATTTTAATATCGGTTCTAAATCAGGATGGAGATAGGCCACTTTAGATGGGTCATGACGTCTAGCAATATATGTCGGTATTTCTTCCATTGGACCTGGGCGATATAAAGAAGTCATTGCGACAATGTCCTCAAAATGTTGCGGCTGTAAACGTCTTAACGCATCTCTGACACCGTCTGATTCTAATTGGAATAATCCGGTTGTTTCCCCTAATGACAACATTTTAAATACTTTCTCATCATCAAAAGGAATAGATTCTATATCAATATCGATATTTAAATCTTTCTTTACTTGATTGATGATTTGGTGAATGATGGATAAATTTCTCAGACCTAAAAAGTCGATTTTCAACAAACCAAGTCGTTCGTCTTCAGTCATTGTCCACTGTGTTAATAGACCCGTATCTCCCATTAATAATGGTACATATTGATATAATGGGCGTTCGTTAATAATAATGCCTGCCGCATGCGTTGATGTATGTCTCGGCAATCCTTCTAATTTCCTACTGAGTTTGAACCACATTTCATGCCTATGATTGCGATGCACAAAGTCTTTAAATGCTTGTGTGTCATAAGCTTCATTTAAAGTTATACCTAATTTAGACGGAATTAAATGTGAAATTTCACTGAGTGTTTTTTCTTCAAACCCCATAATACGTCCTACATCTCTTGCGACTGCTTTCGCTTGTAAATGTCCGAATGTCACAATACCTGAAACATGGTAATCTCCATATTTTTGTTGTACATATTCAATCACACGTTCACGTTTTGTATCTTCAAAGTCGATATCAATATCTGGCATTGTGACACGTTCGGGATTTAAAAATCGCTCAAATAATAAGTTATATTTTAATGGGTCAATCGTTGTGATATTCAACAAGTAACTGATTAGAGAACCTGCAGATGAACCACGACCTGGACCGACCATGACATCTTGTGTTTTCGCGTAATGAATCAGATCGCTTACAATTAGAAAATAATCTTCGTACCCCATTTTCGTAATGACATCGAACTCATAATCTAAACGTTTTCTATACTGAGGAGTATCTAAGTTCATACGTTTAATAGCATTATCTAATAATTGGTATAAGTATTCTTTAGATGAAGTACCTTCAGGTGTATCATACTGTGGTAACAGTGATTGATGATATTCAATCGTAATATTACATTGATCAGCAAGGTCATTTGTATTATCAATAATGTCTTGAGATAAACTCAAGCTATCTATATCAGCTTGGCTATATAAATAGGCATGCTGTTCGCTACCTGTATTTACCAAGTCTAACGCTTTATTATTTTTAATTGCTTGCAATGCACTGACAGTTTCAGCATCTGCTTCATCAAGATATTTTGCTTCTTGCATCCACACTTGATTTAAATCTAATTGTTCTGCTGCACCGCTGCTTAAATGATCCGTGAATACATCTGCGTGTTCATTAAACATTTCCGCTAAATTCATTTGTTCAGCATTGATACGCTTAAAAATAATGACTAAATCATTTTGGTAATGTTTTAGCCATTCTGTAGAAATCGTACGTTTATCTTGTATTTTAATTGCTGAAGAAAGTTGATATAACGATTTTAATCCTTGATTATTTTTAGCTAATAATACTGTTTCTAACTCTGTTAAGCCATCACTTAAATCTACAGTCATACCGATAATGGGTTTGATGTCTGCTTGTCTGCATGCATCATAAAATTGAGGGACAGCATACAAGACATTTCTATCAGTTAGTGCCAACGATTGATAGCCTTCTGCGACTGCTTTTTCAACAATGTCAGAAACACGTAGACTAGATTCTAGCAAATCATACGCAGTGTGGATATTTAGATGTGCCTTCATAATTTTGTCCCTCCCTTTTTAATATTGTGCAGTTAGTCTATTAATTTTTGATTTAAGGCTTCTGCTAAACGATCAAATTCTTCCCAACTATAAACTGTAACACCAGATGCATTCGGGTGTCCGCCGCCTCCAAATTGTTGTGCAACGTCATTGATAACAACTTTTTTAGAACGCAGACGACAACGAATATCTTCGCCTTCATCAACTGCAAAGACCCAAATTTTTAAACCGCGTAAATCAGCAATTGTATTTACAAATTGAGAAGCTTCGTTCGGTTTAATATCAAATTGTTTTAAAACATCTTGTGTAATTTGAACTTTCGCAAAGCCGTTGTCATTAATTTCAAAGTTTTGTAGCACATAGCCTTGGAATGGCATAAGTTTAGGATCTTTTTCAGCCATTTTATTCAATTCTGCAGTGTGGTCAAATGGATATTTTAAAAGTTGTGCCCCAACTTCCATTGTATGCGCACTTGTATTGCTGAATAAGAAACGACCTGTATCGCCAACGATACCTAAATACAGTAAGCGTGCTGTTTCTGCATGAATGATGGATGTATCATTAAAATGCGCAATGATATCAAAGATGATTTCACTTGTTGATGAAGCTTCAGTGTTCACATAATTTAACTCGCCATATTGATCTAATGCAGGATGATGATCTATTTTGATTAAACCTTTACCATTAGCAAAACGTTGATCATCAATACGAGGCGCATTAGCTGTATCACATACGATGACTAATGCTTCTTTGTAAGTATCATCACTTACTGCATCAAATGTTCCCATAAAATCTAAAGAAGGCTCACTTTCACCTACAGCATAGATATTTTTATCTGGAAATTTTAATTGTAAATAAGATTTTAAACCTAATTGAGAACCATAGGCATCTGGATCTGGTCGCACATGTCTATGGATAATAATTGTATCTTCTTGTTCAATTCGGTTCATAATTTCATTAAATGTATTCATATCATTACTCCTTCATTATCTGTTGATGCAGTACATCAGCTTTCTAGCATTTGACAAATAATCAATGCTTTAGCTACATCTTGTTGTCCTTCACGCATGCTGACCTCAATTTTAGCAAAGTGTCTCCCAACATCTAACATGTCATAATTAATTTCAAGTTCTGTTTCAATAGAAACTGTCTTCATATAAATAATACTTAAACTTTCAATCATAACTTCTTGTTTTTTTATTTGACGCATTTTATAGCGAATCGTTTCTTCAATAATTGCGACAAAAGCACCTTTACTTAACGTCCCGTATTGGCTTGTCAGTTGGGGTGCAACATCTACAGTAATTTTATCTTTATTAATTGAAATGTACTTGCCGACTTGATCATTGATGGTCTCTCCTACTTGCGGTTGACGTCCTAATAATTGCATAGCACGCAGAACATCTTCACGTGATACTACGCCAAGTAATTTCTTATTGATTGTCGTGACCGGCAGCAATTCAATACCTTCCCATATCATCATATGCGCACATGTCGCAACAGTTGTAGACACTTGCACATTTAACACCGGTTTAGTCATTACTTTATAAAGATATTCTTCTGAATCTTTTGCAATAATATCTTTACTTGTCACAATCCCGACCAATTTAAAGTCATCATCGACAACTGGAAATCTTGAATGTCCTGTCTCTTGTGAACGACTTTTGACATCTGCAACTTTCATTGTTTCTTTCAATACAGTCTCTTCAGTGACAGGTTTAACAATATCTTCAACAATTAAAATTTCTTTACGAATGATCTGATTATACATCGCACGGTTAATCATATTCGCAACTAAATATGAATCGTAATTAGACGATAAGATAGGCAAATCATGTTGATCTGCATAACGTTTAATTTCAGGTGTTGTACTAAAACCACCTGTAATCAACACTGCACTGCCATGTCTCAATGCTTCTAATTGTACATCCGTCCTATTACCGACAATCAACAAAGTATTTTTAGTCAGATATTTAACCACATTTTCTAATTTCATGGCACCAATAGCAAACTTAGTCAGCGTGTTATGAAGACCGTTACGACCTGCAAGTACCTGACCATCAATAATTTTAACAATTTCACCAAACGTTAAATGTTCGATTTCTTCTCTAGTTTTCTTTTCTATTCTCACAGTTCCGACTCGATCTATGGTAGCGACGAGTCCAAGTTGTTCAGCATCTTTAATTGCACGGTAAGCTGTTCCTTCAGATACCTCTAAATCTTTTGCTATTTTACGGACAGATATTTTCTGACCCACAGCGAGTGATTCAATGTGTGCAAGAATCTGTTCATGTTTTGTCATTACTTACTTCCCTCATTCTCTGCTTACTCTTCTTATTAATTATAACTTGATTCAGTCTAAAAATCGAAGTTAATCTCTCTTGAATTTTAACATGTTATAGGTGGAGTACCTAACTCAATAGTTGACATTTTGTAATTTAAATACGGTTTGTTAAGTTGACAATAAATTTAATTGGAAAAGTTGACACATTTTTATTAGAATATGTATTAAGGAGGGATTGAGAATGTATAAAAATATTTTACTCGGCGTTGATACTGATTTAGAAAACAAAAAAGCATTAGCTAATATCAGAAAATTGTCTGGTGAAGGCACAATTGTCACATTATTAAATGCGATCACTGAACAAGATGCACAAGCATCTATTAAGGGCGGCACACATTTAAACGATTTAACAAAAGCGCGTAGTCAAGAATTACAACCAACACGTGATATTCTTGATGAATACGGTATCGAATACGATGAAATCATTGTACGCGGTAATCCAAAAGAAGAACTTGTTAAGTTTGCGAACAGTGGTGATTATGACATTTTAGTAGTAAGTAACCGTAAAGCACAAGAGCAAAAGAAATTTGTGCTAGGCAGCGTCAGCCATAAAGTCGCAAAACGTGCTCATATCCCAGTATTGATTGTAAAATAATGAAAAATGCTTGTACATTGAGTTGTACAAGCATTTTTATTATCTGTGTTATTAGAATTCTACAGCTTCACCTGGTTTTAAGATTTGTACTTCGCCTTCTTTAACCAATTTCTTGAATTCTTCAGGATCTTGTTCAATATATGGGAATGTGTTGTAATGCACAGGCACAGTGATTTTCGGTTTGATAAACTCGTTGATTGCGTAGCTAGCATCTTCAATACCCATTGTGAAGTTATCACCGATTGGTACGAAGCATACATCCACTGGATGACGATCTGCGATTAATTTCATATCACTGAATAAGCCAGTGTCACCGCAGTGATAAATCGTTTTGCCTTCAATTTCTAAAATCAAACCAGTTGAAGAACCTAAATAAACTGGAATACCGTTTTCATTTGTGATACTTGAACTATGGAACGCTTGTACATACTTAACTGTTCCAAAGTCAAATTCCCATTTACCTCCGATATTCATTGGGTGTACATTTTCTACACCTTGTGCAGTTGATAAATAATCTGCAACTTCCGCAAGGCCGACAACTGTCGCATTATTTTTTTGCGCAATTTTCACAGTATCACCGAAGTGGTCTGCGTGACCATGCGTTAAAATAATATAATCTACCTCTAAATCTTCTGCATTTAAATCTGATAAATCATTACCAGTAATAAATGGATCTACGATGACTTTCTTGCCGTTTGCTTCAAAATAGATTGTTGATTGTCCATGAAATGATAATTCCATTTTAAAAAGCCCCCTTATGCTTCAATCTTAACTCTAGTATAACATTTACTCCACTTTAGTCTAAATGACACCATTGCCTTTTGAATTCTGAACCGCTTTGACTTAAAATAAAGTTAATCATACGAATGGAGGTTGAAGAATTTTGAAAACAGAAGAAATTGTTAATGAAATACGTAATCAAGATGCAGGGGCTGCTTGGATTACGACACCGCTTAACGTATTCTACTTTTCTGGCTACTTAAGCGATCCCCACGAACGTTTATTAGCCTTGCTAATTACTGCTGAGGGTGAAGAAGTTTTATTTGTCCCTAAATTAGAAGTAGAAGAGGTTAAAGCCTCTCCGTTCACTGGTAAAGTTGTCGGTAATGCTGATGGTGAAGATCCATTTAAGCTTGTAGATTACAACTTTGATAAAATTCTTGTGGAAGAAGATCATCTGACATTAAAACGTCAAAAAGAATTAATTGAAGGATTTGGTGTTGAAACATTCGGTTCAATTGACCAAACAATCAAAGATTTACGTAATGTCAAAACTCCTGAGGAAATTGACAAAATCAAAGAAGCTGCAAGACTTGCTGATAAATGTATTGAAATCGGAGTAGATTTCTTAGAAGAAGGCGTAACAGAAAAACAAGTGGTACGTCATATTGAGTATGAAATTCAAACAAAATACGGTGTCAGTGCAATGAGTTTCGATACAATGGTCTTATTTGGTGACCATGCTGCTTCACCACATGGTATTCCTGGTGATCGCCAACTTCAAAAAGATGAATATGTCTTATTCGACTTAGGTGTTATTTATGAAAACTATTGCTCAGATATGACACGAACAGTAGCTTTCGGTAACCCAAGCGAAAAAGCACAATCTGTTTATAATGTTGTATTAGAAGCTGAAAAAGCTGCAATTGACATGATTAAACCGGGCGTAGTTATTGGTGACGTAGACAGAAAAGCACGCGGTATTATTGCTGATGCTGGTTATGGTGAATACTTCGTACACCGTCTTGGTCACGGTTTAGGCTTAGAAGAACATGAATATCAAGATGTTGCTGGATTCAACACAAATCAATTTGTTCCAGGTATGGTTGTCACAGTTGAACCTGGTGTTTATGTTCCTGGTGAAGTGGGAGTCCGTATCGAAGACGACATCTTAGTCACTGAAGATGGAAATGAAGTCTTAACACATTATGATAAATAATGAGAGAGTATTGATTTAAGGTGGAGTACGAATACTCCACCTTTTTTATGAGCTGAAAAATTTCTATGTATAGAAAGACGCCACCCCATCGCTGTTCATACCCCAAACAGCAATGAGATGGCGTCATTTTTGATGTTTTCAGAGCTTTATACGCTCCTTACATCCCATTAAATTAATAATTAATTTAATGCTTGATCTACTGGTGTATACGGAAGATCAAACGTGTTAGCTACACCTTCATTTGTAACTTTACCGTCGTACACATTCAATCCTAAAGATAATGGTTGGTTATCTTTCAATGCTTGTAAATAACCTTTGTTTGCGATTTGTAGCGCATAAGGTAATGTCGCATTGTTTAAACCAATTGTAGAAGTACGTGGTACCGCACCTGGCATATTTGCTACTGCATAGTGAACCACACCATGTTTAACATAAGTTGGATCATCATGCGTTGTAACGTGGTCAGATGTTTCGAAGATACCACCTTGGTCGATAGCGATATCTACCAATACAGCACCGTCTTTCATGTCTTTAACCATTTGTTCAGTTACAAGTTTTGGTGCTTTAGCGCCTGGAATTAATACCGCACCGACAACTAAATCACTTTGCGTAACATTTTGTTCGATATTAAGCGGGTTAGACATAACTGTATGCACACGTCCGCCGAATAAATCATCAAGTTCTTGTAAACGTTTTGGATTAACGTCTAAGATTGTTACGTCGGCACCTAAGCCTAAAGCGATTTTCGCTGCGTTTGTACCTGCTTGGCCGCCACCGATAATTGTGACTTTACCTTTAGGTACACCAGGAATTCCTCCTAGCAATACGCCCATACCGCCATAAAATTTTTGCAAGAATTGCGCACCGATTTGTGTCGCCATTCTACCTGCAACTTCACTCATTGGCGTTAATAATGGTAATGATCTATCTGGTAATTGCACCGTTTCGTATGCAATCGCAACGACTTCATTATCAACAAGTTCTTTTGTTAATGTTTCGTCGTTTGCTAAGTGTAGATAAGTGAATAAGATTAAATCTTTCTTGAAATATTTGTATTCTGGTTCAATTGGTTCTTTAACCTTGATAACCATTTCAACATCCCAAGCTTCGCCAGGTCCATCAACAATTGTTGCACCTGCGTCTTTATAATCCTCATCTGTAAAGAATGAACCTTCACCTGCGCTGCTCTCTACTTTAACTGTGTGCCCTGCTTCAACTAAAGCATGAACACCGCTTGGTGATAAACCTACTCTGTTTTCATTATTTTTTATCTCTTTTGGAATACCTATTTTCATTCCGTACACCTCCCATCCTTATCCTAACGCTTATATGCTGAAAGCGCAATCATTACGGTTGGAAAAGGATGATAAGATTAAGTTATCATGAAAGATAAGATATTCATAAAATTCAATCAATTATAAAAATTCAATCGCTACTTTTATTTCTAATATTCTGTCAATGTGGTAAAATATAAGTGAATAGAAGAAGGAGGTCATGTACGATGTTAACTTATAAAAATATTTTAATCGCAGTAGATGGATCACAAGAAGCTGAATGGGCATTCAATAAAGCGGTGGAAGTAGCGAAACGTAACAACGCTAAACTTATCATCACTAATGTTATTGACTCTAGAACATATACTTCATACGAAGTTTATGATGTTCAGTTCACTGAAAAATCTAAACAATTCGCTGAAGAATTACTTAGAGGTTATAAAGATTTTGCCCAAAAAGAAGGCGTGGAAGACGTTGAAACACTCCTTGAGTTTGGTTCACCTAAAGCAATCATTCCTAAAAAAATCGCACAAGAAGTCAAAGCAGACTTAGTTATTTGCGGTACTTCTGGTTTGAATGCGGTAGAACGCTTTATCGTAGGATCTGTTTCAGAAGCTATTGTTCGTCATTCACCTTGTGATGTTCTAGTAGTTCGTACAGAAGAAATGCCTGAAGATTTCGAACCTCAAGTAGCAACTGAAGAATTACGTAAACAATATCAAGCAAGATAATTAATTTGCTTTTACTATGAGTGTTTGACCGGTCAGTTAATAACTGATCGGTTTTTTTATTACTTTAAAAATTATCATTACGCATAAAAAATCCAGTTAATAAGGTTATTTCCCCTATTAACTGGATGAATTTTATCAATTATAAACTACCGAATTTAACTGCATCACGTGCAATCATTACTTCTTCGTTTGTTGGAATAACTAATACTTTAACTGGTGAATGTGGGTAGTTGATAAATCCTTCTGAACCATGAATTTGTTCGTTTTTCTTAGGATCCCAATAAACACCCATGAATTCTAAACCTTCTAATACACGGCCACGCACTTCGTCAGAGTTTTCACCGACACCTGCAGTGAAGACAATAACATCTACACCGTGCATTTTCGCTGTATAAGAACCAATATATTTGTGGATACGTGAAGCAAATACATCTAGTGCTAATTGTGCACGTGTTTTACCTTCATCCGCATCTTGTTCTAAGTCACGTAAGTCACTTGAAGTACCTGAGATACCTAATAAACCTGATTCTTTATTTAGGATATCTAACACTTCTTCAGCGTTTTTACCTGTTTTTTCCATAATATATGGAATTAATGCTGGGTCAATATCACCAGAGCGTGTACCCATTGTAACACCTGCTAATGGTGTGAAGCCCATTGAAGTATCTACTGATTCGCCGCCATCGATTGCTGCAATAGAAGCACCGTTACCGATGTGACAAGAAATAATACGTAATTCTTCAATTGGACGATTTAAAATTTCAGCAGCACGTTGTGATACATATTTATGGCTTGTACCGTGGAAACCATATTTACGGATGCCATAGTCTTTATAGTAATGGAATGGCAAGCTGTATAAATATGCTTGTTCTGGCATTGTTTGATGGAATGATGTATCAAACACTGCAACATGTGGAATATTCGGCAATAATTTTCGGAATGCACGAATACCCATTAAGTTTGCTGGATTGTGAAGCGGTGCTAATTCTGTCAATGATTCAATTTGTTTCTCTACCTCGTCTGTAACTAACGCAGATTCAGGGAATAATTCCCCACCATGAACAACACGGTGTCCTGTACCATCAATGTCATTGATGTCACGAATAATACCGTGGTTAATCAAGCTATCCAACATTAAATCAACAGCTTTTACGTGGTCGCTGATTTCTTTTTCATCAGTATACTTTTGACCATTAAATTCTACTGTGATTTTTGAGCCTTTAAGGCCGATACGCTCAATTAAACCTTTACTTATTAATTTTTCTTCAGGCATTTCTATAAGTTGGAATTTCAGTGATGAACTACCTGCGTTAATTGCTAACACTAATTTTGACATAAAACTATGCCTCCAATATTTACATTTTCTTTTACCATATCTATTTAACCATTAATACAGTTCAATTTCAAGATTATTACAGTTTATTTTTTGTGATGATTTTGTTGCAGCCATTCTGACAATTCTTTTAAAAATCCTTGAAACTGTTGCGGAGATTTAAAATCTGGTATATTAGCCAACAACACTTCAACAGCATGCGTTACCTCGCGTTCTTTTTTCTGTAAAATCAGGATTGATTTGCGAGATTGCTCAGTTTTGAACAAAGTTTTCGGTAAGTTCAAGAATGCTTGCATTTCTGTATCTGTTGCAATGAATTTTTCGAGCTGTTTTACATGTTCACCTTCAAAAATATTGCTAGGCACAATTAAAAATGCAAAACCTGCAGCTCTTAAGGCTTCAATTGCTTGTTCAATTAATAAGAAATGCGCATAACTATGTCCTTCTTCAAATCCCAATTTCATTTCATGACTGCGATCATCTACTGGATAATAACCTACAGGCAAATCTCCAATCACGACATCCGCTTCTTCAAACGGTAAAGGCAATATCGCATCTTGTGGGTAAACATCAAAAGGAATTTCCAAGAAATTCGCTAGATGTACACTGACACGAGATAACACTGGATCCACTTCAACAAGATGATGCATTAATGTCTGTTCTGTTAACACTTCATGCACAGTTGCACTTAAATGACCACTGCCGCTGGTTAAATCAACAATGTTCAGTTCTTTTTTATCTTGTGTAAACTGTTGTACTAAGAATCCAAGAATCAAGCCGATCGAGTCAGGAGTAATTTGGTGATTTGCCTGAATATCTTGTTCTTGCAACAAGCTTAAATATGCAAATTGGAAAGCTTTACGTCGGTCTGCTAGTGTTGCTTGTTCTAATAAGTCACGGTCATTACGATAAATCTGTTCCATCGCAAGCCCTAAGTTCTCAATAAAACTTTGACCATTTTCTTTATTGAGTTCTTTTGTTTTAGTATCTAATTCATGAAACAAACGTTCCATAATTGTTTGTTCTTCAGCCATTTTAAAATCCTTCCTAAAAAGACTGCTCATAATCAATGAATCTAAAATCCTTACACTAATTATGAGCAGTCTGGTCTAAATTTATTAACTTAAAATTACTTTAAATACTTGCTTTACTTTAGTCTAATTCTCTATATGCTTTTAATGCAGATTCGAAATCAGGGAAGTCTGTTCCTTCATTCACGATTTCTTTATAAACAACTTTGTTATTTTTATCTAATACGAATACTGAACGCGCTAATAATTGTAAGTCGTCCATTAATACGCCAAAGTTTTTACCAAATGAATGTTTTTGGTAGTCACTTAATAAAATAACATTGTCTAAACCGCTTGCTGCACACCATCTTTTTTGAGCGAACGGTAAGTCTTCAGAAATAGTAAGCACTACGCCACCTTCTTCTGATGCTGCTTCTTCGTTGAATTTACGTGTTTGTTTATCACAAACCCCTGTATCAATAGATGGTACTGCACTGATTAGTTTT
Source organism: Staphylococcus simulans (assembly GCF_002902285.1). Classification (GTDB taxonomy): domain Bacteria; phylum Bacillota; class Bacilli; order Staphylococcales; family Staphylococcaceae; genus Staphylococcus; species Staphylococcus simulans. The sequence goes on from NZ_PPRU01000025.1 coordinate 55,974, forward strand.
TTCTTGCCTTCGTAATCTGCAAGTGTAACTTCTTCTAAATCATTGTTTACTACTGTGAAGTCTGGTGCTTCTTGCCCTTCTTCTACTGCATTACCTACTAATGAAACGGGATCTCCGCCGAATGTAATTTGTACCATATTAATAAACAACCTCCTGAGATTTTGTTAGTACTTTTTCTTTACCCCATTATACCGATATCAACACGTCAACTCCAATATTTATCCTTCGATTGAATGAACTATTTACTATTTTTCATGTAGAAGATGCCTTGAATTGAAAGATTTATCGTCATAAACAAAAAGTAAACTGCGTACAGTTTAAGACGCAGTTTACTTTAATTAAACCATTGATGCATATAATCATAGATATTTTTAAGAATTAATGCACTCGTTACGATGACAAACAATACTCTGACATAACCGACACCTTGTCTCAGTGCAAATTGCGCACCTGCATAGGAACCGACAATCATACTGAAAGCCATAATCAAACCGATCCCGTAATCAACTTTGCCTAGCAACATAAATAACAATAATGCACCGATATTTGAAGCGAAATTAAGGACTTTCGCGTTACCAGCAGCACTTAAGAAATCAAATCCGACTATCAGTAAAGTGAACAACATGAACGAGCCTGTGCCTCCACCTAAAAAGCCGTCATAAAAACCGATCAGTAATAGTACACTTGTAAAGAGAATCGCTTTTTTAGTTGAAAGCTTTTGATATGTTCGTATACTGCCCCAATCTTTACGCACGAGTGTATAAATCATCACAATCGTTAAGATGATTATGACAAGCGGCTTTAAGACTGAAGCTGGTAAAAAGGAAGCCAAGCTCGCACCACCCACTGCCGCTAAAAAGACAAATGGGAAGAGCTTGCCTACAATTTTCAAATCGACCTTGCCGGAACGTATAAACTTAATCGCACTGGTTAAAGAACCAAATGAACTTGCTAGTTTATTTGTTCCAAGTGCAGTTGCTGGCGGGAGACCTATGGCGAGTAGAGCCGGTGTAGATATTAAACCACCGCCACCAACTACTGCATCAATAAACGCAGCTAAAAATCCAAATACAATTATGATTAATATCAGTGTCAAATCCCATTCCACGATGTTTACCCCTTTTTACTCACATATTACTTAGAATAAATCTTCCATTAACGCTTCTGTTGTTTTGTCTTTTTGACTTTGATAGTTTTTAGTGACTTCAATAGTTTCAATACCTTCTACAGCACGATCAATCATTTCACTAAAGTCATATACACTTTCATAGCGTTCTACCTTTTCAAAATCAGGTTCTGTAACCGGGTTTTTAGGAGTGAAAATTGTACAGCAATCTTCAAATGGTTGAATTGATGTTTCAAACGTACCATATTGTTTTGCTTTAATGACAATTTCTTCTTTATCTAAAGTTAATAATGGACGTAAGACTGGCGTTGAAGTAACATGGTTAATCGCATACATACTTTTAAGTGTTTGGCTGGCAACTTGTCCTAAGTTTTCACCATTAACAATCGCATCTGCGCCAATTTGATGTACTACTTTATCAGCAATGCGCATCATCATTCTTCTTGTAGATGTCATAGTATAGCGTTCATGGACTACTTTATGAATTTGTTTTTGAACTTCTGTAAATGGAACGATGTGCAATTTGATCGGCCCTACACGTTCAGCTAAGATACGCGTTAGTTCAATGACTTTTTCTTTAGCTTTTTCACTTGTAAATGGCGGACTATGGAAATGAATGGCTTCTACTGTTACACCACGACGCATGATTTCCATACCTGCTACTGGTGAATCAATACCGCCTGATAACATTAATAATGTTTTACCGCCTGTACCAACCGGTAATCCGCCAACGCCATCAATCACACGGTCATAAATATAAATTGCATCTAAGCGTACTTCTGTTTTAATGACATGATCTGGTTGTTTAGCATTTACATGGACTTGTTCATTGTTTTCTAACACTGCCCTGCCAAGCATACGTTGTAATTGATACGTATCATATGGAAATTGCTTGTCCGCACGTTTCACATCGATTTTGAATGAATCTCCGTCTGCATAGGCTTTCGCAAATTCACTTGCTTGTTTTTTCACTACTTCTAAATCTTTTTCAAGCTTCATCACAGGACTGATGGACTTCACACCAAATACTTGGCTAATACGACGCATAATTTCTTCGATATCCGCTTCAGGTGTGACTTCAATATACATTCTGTCTCGGTTTGCTTTAACATGGTAGCCTTGAAGCGGCATTAAAGCCTGTTTGACATTTGAACGTAAACGGTTCACAAACATTTTTCGGTTCGCACCTTTAAGCGTTAGTTCACCATAACGCACTAAAATATGATCATAGATCATTTCTTTAACAACTCCTTCATTTCTTCATAAACAATTTTAAACGCTTCTTTAAATCCTTCAATGTCTGATTCAGTCGTTATTGCACCCATAGAAATACGAATACTGCCTTCAATTCTTGATTCACTGATCCCCATCGCTAGTAACACTTCATTTAAACGACTATGTTTTGATGAACATGCACTTGTTGTAGATAACATGATACCTTGTTTTGAGAAAGCATTGACTAATACTTCCCCTTTCACGCCATCAAATCCAACATTTAGAATATGTGGTGCACTTTGATGTGGTGAATTCACATGTACCCCTGGATACGCTTTAAAGAAGTTTCGTAAGTCTTCATTCCATTCAGTCAATCTTGAATTCAGTTGTTCTTGTTCGCTTACAGCATGTTTCAACGCTTTAACAATCGCAATATCTACCGGTAAATTAACTGTTCCACTTCTTAAACCATATTCTTGGCCACCGCCATGAATCACAGGTTCAAGATTATGAATATTACGTACTAATAATAAACCCTGTCCCTTTAAGCCATTAAACTTATGACCGCTAAAACTAACACTGTCTACACCATTAAAGTGTAAAGAAGTTTTTCCAATAGCTTGCACAGCATCCACATGAAAATGTGCTTTTGGATACGCTTCAAGTATTTCCGCAATCGCTTCAATCGGTTGAATTTGGCCAGTAATATTATTAACGTGCATACATGTGACAAGACCAACATTCGGATTCATCAATGATTTTAAGTGTTCTAAATCAATGGTGCCTGCTTTTGTCACATTCACATAACGTAATTTAAACCCTTCTTCTTCTAAGTGACGCATCACTTCTAACACTGATGGATGTTCTAAAACAGAAACAATAATTTCATCAGCATAAGGTTTTCGGTTATAAGCAGCACCTTTTAATGCCATATTATTGGATTCTGTCGCACCACTTGTAAAAATAATATCGTATCTATCTTCTAAGTTCAGAATTTGGTTGATTTGTAACTTCGCTTGTTTCAACAATTGTTCAGCTTGCAAACCTGCTTGGTGTGGACTATTCGGATTAAAATATAAATCTTGGTTGACTTTAACAAAGGTGTCTAACACATCTTGTGCAGGTTTTGTAGTCGCTGCATTATCTAAATAAATCACTTTTCGTCACTTCCACTTAATGAATTCTATCTTTTTAAGTCTTTTGTTCCAATTTTAATATTTTACCACAAATCAATGAATTCTCAATAAGCAAAAAGAAGGCGAGAACAAAATACTGCTCTCGCCTTCTTGTATAAAGTACTAAATTTGACTTTGTGAAACAACTTCATCTTCAATACGTTGTGAAATCCCTGGATCTAATGAATCTAAAGCTTGTTCTGCAATTTCAATCGCACGTTTGTATCTATTATTTTTAAATAGACGTTCTGCTTCATTCAAGCTCTTATCAATGCTGCTGTCATCTTTACGATAACGGTTACCATACTGGATTAATTTTTCAGCAAGAACTGCATTGACTAAAACATCCATTGCTTCATTTTCGAAATTATTCATTTGTAAGACAACTTTTGTAACTTTATCTTTCAAATGCTTCACATGGATTGGACGTTCATCAAACTGACTGTTGATTTCACGCACTTCATGGTCAATTTCGTTTTTCATAATAATGAAGCGTTCTGGAACACTTGTTAAGTTAGAAGCTAATAACTTACGATAAATTTCTTCTTTCTTACTTTGCACACGTAACAAGTTATCTTCTGCTTCAGCTTCATCTTCACGTAATTGAATTAAATGGTTTTGAAGTTTTTCTTGTTTTTCATTAATCACTTTAACGTGATCTTCGATATACGCTAAATTGTCTTGAACTTCACTGTAACGTACTGTCGATTTTGACATTTCTCTTAAAATTTCATCATAAACTGAGATCAAGTTTTGAATTTCATTTTCAAATTGACGTACATTTTGAATGTCTGTCTCATTGATATAGTAATTTTCACGTACATATTCAATTTCCGTTTGTAATGTATAATTTGTATCTTTCGCACGGAACAAGTCATTTGTGATAACTTCTTTCGTTTCATCTACTTTATTTTTCGATTTCACTTCATGCTCGATTAAATCATACATTTCATCAAGTTGATCATTGATAGCGTTTAATTTGTCGTTTGCTTCTTCAAGTTCTAAACGACTGATCATCGGTTCAACAAAGCTCAACTCTGTTTTCATTGATTGTAAGTTACTGTCGACTTTAACATGGTCTAAATCATAGCCTTCAACTTTCAAGTCTCTGCAACCATATTTCAAGTCTTGGAATTGACCTGGAAGTTCTTTTTGCGCTTCTCGGATTAATTCCGGAATTTCTTGCATATCTTTTTGTAAGTAATTGATGTCTTCGTTAAGCGTTTTAATATGCTCATAAGCTTGTTTGTAGTTCCCCTCTTCTTTTAACTCAGTATACTTAACAAGCTCTGGTTCGAACAACTCAATTTCTTTTTCTAATGGTGCTGCCGCTTCACCGAATTGATGACGGTTTGCTAAAACATCACGTTTCATTTCACGGTATGCAACTTTGCTTTCTTCAAATAAGCGGTCACTTTCTTTATGCAAAGCTAAAATGTTTTCAACTTCTTCAGTTAATTTTGCATGTTGACTTTCATAACGATCCATTAATGCGTTTGCATCGTCTAACTCAGCTTGTGCTGCAGCAAATTTGAATTTATCAAAGTTTTCTTCCGCATTATGAATTTTCTCTTCAACCGGACTTAAATTATCATTAGTATTTTTTAATGATTCGCGCTTTAAGCGGTCATATTCTAGTTGTGTTTCACCCTCAAGGGTTAAATCGTCCAACTCTTTCAGACGATCGTCTAATGTTAGTTTCTCAACCTCTATCTTGCGCTCTTCGGTTTTTTCGACCACTTGACGTTTTGAAGAACGGAGATAGAACATGATACCGACAATTATAAGTGCAATAATTATAATTGCTAAGATGATATACAGTGCCATTGTTTTCTCCTCCTATTTAATCACTTCTCATTATAGCGTAATTTCTTGCCTCATTAAAATAAAATATTAATTTTCTTTATACAAATTGCTGATTAAGCACCTTAAATTGAAGTCTTATAGATGTCCATATTATAATATGGAAAATGCTAGACAGAAAAGAGGTCATTATTTATGAAACAAACGACGACAAACTACCAATCAATTGCACAACAAATGAAAGGTTTAAATGCAGATGAAAAATATTTAATCACTTTGCTAAGTAACACTTCTGCCCTTTTAAACGAAAACTTAGATAATATTAATTGGATTGGTTTTTATTTAATGGAAGCAGGACAACTCATTTTAGGGCCCTTCCAAGGCAGACCTGCTTGTACACCTATTCAAGTCGGCAGTGGTGTTTGCGGAACATCTGTTGAAAAAGATATCGTTCAACGTGTAGAAGATGTTCACCAATTCCCTGGTCACATCGCATGTGATGCACGTAGCCGATCAGAAATTGTCATTCCATTGCATCGTGATGGTGAAGTCATCGGTTTATTAGATATTGATGCACCGATCACAGGACGCTTTACTCAAACTGATGAAGAAGGCCTAGTCTCATTAATGAAAATTCTTGAAGAACAAATTGCACGAACAGTGAAATAATTGTTTTGCATGGAAATATAGATAAACCCTTGACTTTATTCGTCATAATGGTACAATACTCTTTGTGTGAAATAACGAAAGTAGCAATTGTATATTAATAGGCTCTATGTTGTTCCCAACGCGGACGTGCCGTGTAACCGGAGCTATGAGGCGAGGACACACAAAACAATATATCCTATTAAGCATACAATACTCTTCTTTGTTTTTTCATAACAACTACAAAAAACAAAAGGAGGAGTCTTAACATGGCTCGATTTACAGGTTCAAACTGGAAAAAATCTCGTCGTTTAGGTATCTCTTTAAGCGGTACTGGTAAAGAGTTAGAAAAACGCCCTTACGCACCAGGTCAACATGGTCCAAACCAAAGAAAAAAATTATCAGAATATGCGATTCAATTACGTGAAAAACAAAAATTACGTTACTTATACGGAATCACTGAAAGACAATTCCGTAACACATTCGATATCGCTGGTAAACAATCTGGTGTTCACGGTGAAAACTTCATGCGTTTACTTGCTCGTCGTTTAGACGCAGTTGTATATGCTTTAGGTTTAGCACGTACACGTCGTCAAGCACGTCAATTAGTAAACCACGGACACATCGAAGTAGATGGTGGTCGCGTTGATATCCCATCATACACTTTAAAACCAGGTCAAGTGATCTCAGTTAGAGAAAAATCTCAAAAACTAGACATCATCCTTGAATCAGTTGAAATCAACAACTTCGTACCAGAATACTTAGAATTCGACGAAGAAAAATTATCAGGTACTTTCGTACGTATTCCAGAACGTAGCGAATTACCAGCTGAAATCAACGAACAACTTATCGTTGAGTACTACTCAGGTAAATAATAATTTCGAGATTTCGATACTGCATCTTTTCAAAAGGTGCAGTATTTTTTTATGTTAATTTTCCCCTTCCCTTTTATAAGCGCTAGTATTATTCAGTTGTTTGCGTCATAATATAATTACTAAATAGAAGGAGATGTGCAACGTGAAAAACTGGTTGAAAAATAATAGATTGATTATGATACTAGCTGGTGTTTATCTTGTTTCTGGTTTCATCTTCTTACCAAGTTTTACTGAATACTTTGATAAAAGTTATTTTGAAAAATCAATATTAAAAGTGATCATTGATGCTTTTATAGCCAACTTCGGCTTTGCATTATCTTTATCCCTTGCGATTTCTTTTGTACTTTCAGCTATTATTATGACGTATCAATATTTTAAAAATGACGAAGTAGATAACGTAATAAAAAGTTTTGCGTTTATCGTTTTAGTGGTTAACGTGTATGTATTTGTTAGTACTTTGATTTTATTATCAATTACCCAAGATAATGGTGAAGCGATTTTTGCGTTATTTGGATTCTTTTATGGTTTCACAAAGTATCTGCCTTGGGCTTATAACATGATTAATGAACGATTCAATATATCAGACATAAAAATGAATAAAAAATAAAGGATGCCTGTAAAATCAGACATCCTTTTATTATGCACGATGCGCTTTGGCTTTTTTTCGTTTTACTACTCTATAGATAGTAACTCCTATAATGATGATTACCCAGCTTAATAACTCTTTTTTATCCAGTCTTTGGATAGGTTTGAGGTTAAATTTCATCGTTGTTCGAGAAAAACAGATATGAGTTCTCAATCGTTCTTCTCTTATCTTCCCTTCTGTTAATTAGATAATTTAATTATACAAGTGGTATTCTAATTAATCAATCTAATTCAAAATAATGATTTGGGCCATCTGTAATGATGCCATCTACCCCATCAATCATAAGTTTTCTAATATCATTGATATCATTGACTGTATAAGGCAATACTTTTAAGTGATGCAAGTGTGCCCTTTCTATAAACTTTTGGTTAACGAGTTCATAATTAGGATTAGCATACTCACAAAATTTAGCTAATTTATTAAAATTCGGCATTTTAAACAAATATTTTTTCTTACTTAACAACACACCAAGAGAATACTTTCGTGTAAGTTTAGAAATTTTCTCTATACTTCTTTCATCAAATGATTGGATAATGACCTTATCTGCATCTAAATGGGCATCTTCTATTTCTTTTAATAATTGTTCTTCTATATTTGGATATTTACTTGGCTTCTTAATCTCAATCAGTAAAGTCGTATCATGTGGTTCAACTAACTTTGCGACTTCTTTAAATGTCATAATCTTTGCGCCTATAAATGTCGCATCTTTCCATGAACCGAAATCATAGCTTTTTAATTCATCTCGCGTATAATCTTTAACATACCCACTTCCATTAGAAGTTCGATCTATTTTATCATCATGGATAACAACGAGTTGTTGATCTTTAGTTAAATGCACATCTATTTCTAGCATATCTACTGAAGCGTTCAATGCTGCTTTATAAGCCAGTAACGTATTTTCTGGATAGTCTAATGAAAATCCACGATGTGCAATAATTTGAAAATCCTCACTCGGAATGACTTTTTCCATGTTATTCACCCTTTTAATATGATTGTAAAAACAATCTATCATAATTTAAACGGAGGTCAAAGAGATATGGCAGAACATGATTTTATTGTGACAACGCAATGGAGCGGCGGCAGAGATGAAACTGGCACTGTTAAAGGCGATGTTTTAAACGAGTCTATTTCTATTCCAAGCTCGCTTGGAGGTGTTGGCGAAGGTACAAATCCAGATGAAATGTTAATTGCTGCTGCCTCTTCTTGTTATATCATTTCATTAGCAGCAACTCTAGAACGTGCGCATTTCACTGATATTTCTATTAATCAATCTTCAGTCGGTACCGCTTCTCTCAACAACGGTAAATTCAAAATGGAGAAAATTACGCATCATCCTAAAATTACTGTTGATGTTCATCAAAAAGAAGCACTTGAAAAAAGATTAGATAAACTTTTAAAAATTGCTGACAATAACTGCATGATATCTAATTCAATCAGAGGTAATGTTGAGATTGAAATCGATGCAGTCATTCTATAACAGTGACCCAACTTTGGTTGGGTTGCTTGTTACTTTATATTAAAACGCTTACAATATCAGTTTGATATAAAATCATCAATTTTAAGTAAAAGTATACTTAAATTGCCTTTATTATTTTCAGAATATTTGGTAAGATTAATGAATCTTACATTAGGGGGAAATCTATATGTATCATCATCCATTGTTATTGACACCTGGACCAACTCCGATTCCTGAACGCATTCAACGCGTCATTCAAGAACCGATGATTGGTCATCGCACAAAAGAATTTGAAGCAATTGCAGAAAAAGCATATAAAGGGTTAAAACCTGTATTCGGGGCTGAAAACGACGTTTTAATCTTTACTTCCAGTGGGACAAGCGCTTTAGAAGCAAGTATGGTTAATCTGTTAAATCCGAATGACCATGTGGCTGTAATTGTTTCTGGTGACTTTGGTAATCGTTATAAACAAATCGCTCAAACATATTTTAAAAATGTACATGTCTTTGAAGTAGCTTGGGGAGCAGCAGTAGACGTTGAGGCATTTATTCAATATCTAAAAGCATTACCAGAACCTGTAACTGCCGTTTACAGTCAATATTGTGAAACATCGACTTCTGTCCTTCACCCTATTCATGAATTGGGTAAAGCGATTCACAAAAACTTCCCAGAAACATACTTTGTAGTAGACGGTGTAAGCTGTGTCGGGGCTGTAGATGTCAACTTAAAACGTGACTACATTGATGTCTTAGTGTCAGGAAGTCAAAAAGCAATCATGTTACCACCAGGCTTGGCATTTGCGGCTTATTCTGATCGTGCTAAAGCACGTTTTGCAGAAGTTAAAACACCTCGTTTTTATTTAGACTTCAATAAATATATTGCTTCTGCTGAAAAAAATTCAACACCATTTACACCGAATGTGAGTCTGTATAAAGGTGTTGCTGCCTATGCAGATTGGATTGAAGAACAAGGCTTTAAAAACGTAATAGAACGCCATAACGTCATCAGAGATGGTTTAAGAGCTGCATTAAAAGCTTTAGACTTGCCATTACTTGTTAAAGATGAATTTGCTTCACCAACTGTAACCGCATTTGTGCCAAATTCTCCAAGCGAAGTCACAACGATTAAAAATGAATTACTAGACCGTTTCAATATCACAATTGCTGGCGGTCAAGGTAAATTAAAAGGTCAAATTCTACGTATTGGTCATTTAGGTCAAATCGATACTGCCGACATTTTACAATGCATCAGCGCATTAGAAATTGTACTTTCAGAAATACGTCATCAAACATATATCGGCAAAGGTACTACAGCATATTTAGAGGTGGTAAAAGCTTATGTATAAAATTTTAGTATCAGATCCCATCGCTAAAGATGGTTTACAAACTTTATTAGACGATCCAGATTTCGAAGTAGATATTGATACAGGACTTTCTCCTGATGAACTAATAGAAAAAATTAAAGCATATGACGGTTTAATCATACGAAGCCAGACACAGGTAACACCTGAAGTCATTGAAGCTGCTGAAAATTTAAAAATCATTGCACGTGCAGGTGTCGGTGTCGATAACATTGATAGAGACGCAGCTACAAAGCATGGTGTATTAGTGATTAATGCCCCTGATGGTAATACTATTTCAGCAACAGAACATTCAATGGCAATGATACTTGCGATGGCGCGTCAAATACCTGAAGCCAACCAATCATTAAAAGAAGGTAAATGGAATCGTTCTCAATTTAAGGGTACAGAGTTGTATCATAAAACACTTGGTATCATCGGTACAGGACGTATTGGTCTAGGTGTCGCTAAACGTGCGAAAAGTTTTGGTATGAAAATTATCGCATTTGATCCTTACTTAACTGCTGAAAAAGCAAAAGAAATAGATATCGAGCGTGCCTCAGTTGATGAAATTGCACAACGTGCTGATTTTGTAACAGTCCATACCCCACTGACACCTAAAACGAAAGGTTTAATCAATGCTGATTTCTTTGCTCAAGCAAAACCTAATTTACAAATCATCAACGTTGCACGTGGCGGTATTATTGATGAACAAGCTTTAGTTGATGCTTTAGATAAAGGTTTAATTGCACGTGCTGCTATTGACGTATTTGAACATGAACCTGCAACTGATTCACCTTTAACTAAACACGATAAAATTGTTGTAACACCGCACTTAGGTGCTTCAACAGTTGAAGCTCAAGAAAAAGTGGCCGTCTCTGTTTCAAATGAAATAGAAGAATTCTTCCACACAGGTAATGTCCGACATGCGGTCAATGCACCAAAAATGATTTTTGGCGAAGAAGATAATGAGTTACAAGAATACTTGAACTTATGTGATATGGTCGGCAAAGTATGTATCCAATTATTAGGTAAAGCACCACGTGAATTGAAAATTAAATTCAGCGGTGAATTAGTTAAAGAAGATACAAATATTTTAACACGTACGATTGCTAAAGGAATTTTATCTCAAGATCTAGCTGAACGTGTAAACTTGGTTAATGCCCTCTTCTTATTAAATGAACAAAACGTTGTTTATAATGTGGAAAAAGATGCGAAATCACGTTCATTCAACAACTATATTGAATTAACAATGATTAACCGTGATCGTAAAGTAACAGTCGGTGCCACTGTCTTAAACGGCTATGGTCCACGTATCGTTCAAATCAATGACTACCCTGTTGATTTCAAACCAGAAAAATATCAATTAGTCATTCATCACCAAGACCGTCCAGGTATCGTAGGACGCACTGGACAAATTTTAGGTGAATATGATATCAACATCGCTTCTATGCACTTAGGACGTACTACACAAGGCGGTAATGCGATGATGATTATCTCAGTCGATATGCCTGTTTCTGACGAAGTTATCGCTGCATTACATCAAATCGATGGATTTGAATCTATTCAATTTGTAGACTTAAATAAATAATAATCACAAAAATACCGGCAAACTGGAAATAATATCCAAGTTTGCCGGTTTTTCATTACAATAAAATTGAACGAATATCTAATACATTATCCACAATATAATCTGCGTGATATGATTCTAATTCTTCTTTCGCTTTTTTACCTTTTAAACCGGTTAAAGTACCGATAAACGTTGCACCTGTCTTTTGTGCACTGAATAAATCTGCAAGAGAGTCACCGACTATGTATATCTCTTCTCCAGCAAATACCTGTTCTTGTTGTTCGGCGTAATTTTGATAATCCGCTTCATTATTACCGTTATATGCGGCAACATAACAAAACGGGTTCGGTTTACCTAATGGTTTAAGTTCAGGGAACATTTCTTCTGCCTTTAACACTTCACTCGCTGATACAATGTGTGACTCATCAAAGTATTTTAAAAAGCCTTTATCTTCAAATGGCACTAACGTTTCCGTTCTTGGTCGACCTGTCGCAACTGCGAGCGTATAGCCAGCTGCTTTTAAGTCACTTAATAATGTTTTGAGTTGATCCGCTTCAGCCAATTCTTCTTCATGATAAATATAACCTGTTTTAAAATCGCTTCTCGGTATTTTTTCTTCAACTTTTCGATATAAACGATGACCCAAATACCATTCTTGGAATACTTCTTGTGCAATTTCCCATAAGGGACTGCGGATTTCAAATAACTCAGTATGTTTTGTATCAAGTTGTTCTGCCGCATAGTTGCGTAAATCACGGTAAATTTTTGTTTTACCTGATTCTGCGTTTTCGATAAAGTAAAGCGGCTTCATAAAGTCAACTTGTTGACGACCGACCAAGTCTCCTACTTCTTGAATGGTCACATCTGTAAAAGGATGTGCTGTTAAAAAGGCTTCCCTGTCCTCTTTCGATAACGTTTTGAGTAAATCTATCAAATGAATGGATAACACAATAAACAACATATCCCAGTTGGAGTTCAAACCACGAGATTTCATCGCATTTAAAATGTTATCTTGATCAAAAACAACTTGGCGAATCAAGTTGATTTCGCTGTCATTAATAGAATTAAATGTCACAGTCGGCATTAATTTTAAAAAGTGCTGACTCATCAGCATTTCGTATACCGTTAATGCTGAAACATCAAAACATCTTTCTTCACTTAAAAATACACCATCAACATCAAATAATACTGCTTTCATTTCTCCACCTACTTCGGAAAATTCAGAATAATTAATATTATACAAAGTTATACATAAATAAGCAATAGAACGGAGACAACTCTTCTTAAAGCGTCTCCGTTCTTATGACTTTATTCTGATTCTAATTGTCTTTCTACTTCATCTGCGACTTGTTGAACCTGTGTACCGATAATGACTTGAACATTATGTTGGCCGCTTGTTGTTACACCCGCAGCACCGGATTGTTTAATTTGCGCTTTATCGATTTGATCAATATTTGCTACTTCTAAACGTAAACGTGTAGCACAGTTCGTTAGTGAAGTAATATTTTCTTTACCACCTAATCCAGAAATAATTTGTGTAGACATTGCGCTATATTTGCCACCTTTGCCCGTCTCACTTGAAACACCTTCTTCATCCACAGGGTCAGCAATCTTTTCATCTCCACGACCAGGAGTATTTAAATTAAAGACTGAAATAGCCACTCTGAACACTACATAATAAATTACAAAGAAGACAACACCCTGTACCATCAACATCCATGGATGATTAGAAACCGGATTGATTAATGATAATAAGAAGTCAATCAGTCCTGCACTAAATGAGAAACCTGCAGTCCAATGGAAAAGTGCAGCGATGAATAAAGAAAAACCTGTTAACAATGCATGAATTACAAATAATACTGGAGCTGCAAACATAAATGCGAATTCGATCGGTTCAGTTACACCTACAAAGAAGGCTGAAATCGAACCAGCGAGCATTAAACCAGCAACACGTTTCTTTTGTTTAGAATCCGCTGTTTGATACATAGCAAGAGCAGCTGCTGGCACACCAAACATCATCACTGGGAAGAATCCAGCCATATATCTGCCTGTGATACCTTTAACCGCACCTTCTCCTGTTTGGAATTTCGCAATATCATTAATACCTGCTAAATCAAACCAGAATACTGAATTTAATGCGTGGTGTAATCCAGTTGGAATTAATAAACGGTTGAAAAATCCGTACAGGAATGCACCGAATGCGCCGAAATCCATAATCCATTTACCAAATGAAATAATACCACTATACACGAATGGCCATACAAATAATAAAATAATCGTCAAAATAACCGATAAGAATGCTGTCATAATAGGTACTAAACGCTTACCACTAAAGAATGACAAAGCAGTCGGTAATTCGGTCCCACTGAATTTGTTGTAACAAAATGCCGCAATTAAACCGATAATTAAGCCGATAAATACATTTTGGTTATTCATAGCGGTAAAACCGATGTTTAAGCTATCTTCTTTTACACTTAAAATTTTTGCTAAAGTTTCTGTTTTTAATACTGACGTCACAACAAAGTAACCAACAACTGCCGCAAGTGCCACAGAACCATCGTTCTTTTTGGCCATACCTAGTGCCACACCAATCGCGAAAAGTAAGCCGAGTTGTTCTAAAACTGCGATACCGCTTTGGAAAATAAATTCAGCTAAAGTTGGTGTAACCTCTAAAGCCTTTAATAAATTTCCAATACCAATAATAATAGCTGCTGCTGGTAAGACGGCAACGGGAAGCATTAATGAGCGTCCAAGACGTTGTAAAAAGTTATACATTGTTCATCCTTCTCTCTCTATATAAAATGATTGAAAACACATAAAAATAAAGTCAGATGCGGTGAAGGAGCTGCGTTCTCTACCATCATCTGACTTTGATGTCATGTTATTATTTAGGTAACTGTTTTAATTCTTGTTGTAAGGCTCTTGTACGTTTAGTTAATTCTTGTGTAATATAGTCCACTTTTTCATGACGTTTTTTTAAATGGTCTGGTAAAGCGTTCGTATCAATCGGTTCACCGAAAATAATTTTAGCTTTGCCTGTTACTAGACCAATAATTTTATCTGGACCTTCATAAGCTGCAGGTACAATAGGTACTTTTGCCATCATAGCAATCGTAGCTGCACCACGTTTTAATGGTGTTTCTTCAGAAGTACGATGTCCTGCTGGGAACATACCGATTGTTTTATTTTTCTTCAATAAATTCACAGGTGTTTTAATAGTACTTGGTCCCGGATTTTCACGATCCACTGGAAAAGCATTTAATGATTTTAAGAAGTTGCCGAAAGCCGGGTTATAAAATAACTCTTTCTTAGCCATATAATGGATTTGATTTGGGTAAAGTGCCATACCAAGCATAATCACTTCGTTATAACTTTCATGGTTGCAAGTGACCACATAACGATTTAGTTGCGGTACATTTTCTCGTCCATAAACTTTAAGCGATTTACTTAGTTTGACAATAATCCAATATAAAATACTGCTGATAAATTTATACATTCTGTCACCTACTAAATTGTTTATTTAACTATACAAATTCTATCACTTCCGCCCCTTGGCAACAAGCCTATTTCAAGCTTCTATTGATTCTGTCATCATCTTATAAAGTTTGTCATAGCAAAATAGTAGAAATTATGTACTAAACATATGATAATAATAAAAAGAAACATATTGGGAGGAATTCAATGACTGAATACTATAACGAAAATTATCAACCGCCTAAGCGTTCGTTCCCATGGTTACGTGTGATTCTCATCGCTTTACTTTCGGGAATCGTCGGCGCTTTAATTGTCTTCGGTGCCACAAAATTGATGAATTCATCAAATGACGGTGCGACTGTACAAGAAGCCTCAAATAGTAAAGGCGGCAATGTCTTAGACGGTAAAAGTTCAAAGTATAAATCTGTTAATCAAATGATCAATGATGTCTCACCTTCTATTGTTGGTGTAATCAATATGCAGAAAGCACAAAGCTTAGAAGATTTCTTCAATGGCTCTGCTGGTAAATCACAAGAAGCGGGTATCGGTTCTGGTGTAATTTATCAAAAATCCGGTGACAGTGCGTATATCGTTACTAACAATCATGTGGTGGATGGTGCAAGTGAAATCAAAGTTCAATTACATGATACAAAAAAAGTCGATGCTAAATTAGTCGGCAAAGATGCATTAACTGATATCGCGGTATTAAAAATCGAAAATGCACCGGGCACTAAAGCTATCCAATTCGCAAACTCATCAAAAGTTAAAACAGGAGACAGCGTTTTTGCGATTGGTAACCCATTAGGATTAGAATTTGCGAATACTGTGACATCAGGTATCATTTCTGCAAATGAACGTACGATTGAAACACAAACATCTGCCGGTAATAATAAAGTGTCAGTGCTACAAACCGATGCAGCAATCAACCCTGGTAACTCAGGCGGTGCTTTAGTCAATTTAGATGGCGATCTTGTCGGCATCAACTCTATGAAAATTTCTATGGCACAAGTTGAAGGTATCGGATTTGCGATTCCAAGTAATGAAGTGAAAATTACAATCGAACAACTTGTAAAACATGGTAAAGTCGAACGCCCTTCTATTGGTATCGGTACAATCAACATGAGCGACATTCCTGAACGTTATAAACGTGAATTAGATACTGATCGTAATGATGGTGTCTATGTGGCGAAAGCTTCAGGCAGCAGCGAACTTAAAGAAGGAGACATTATCATCGAAGCAGATGGTAAAGCAATTAAAGATGATAGTGATTTAAGATCTTACTTATATGAAAATAAAAAGCCTGACGATACATTGAAAGTTAAAGTTATCCGTGATGGCAAGAAACAAGATCTAGATGTACGTCTAGGTAAAAAATAATCGTTTGAACATATATTAAAACGCTTGAAGCAGGACATTCCTCTTCAAGCGTTTTATTTGTTTATATTCATTTCTGAAATAATAATATTATTGGTATTTCACCATGAAGTATTTCTTTTTACCGCGACGTACTATTGTAAATTCATTATCAATTTTATCTTCGTCAGTAATTTCATATTTTAAATCCTGTTGACGTTCACCATTAATGTAAATCGCACCGTTTGATACATCTTCACGTGCTTGGCGTTTAGAAGAAGAAATACCCGCTTCTACAATGAAATCAACAATATTTGTTGTATCATGGTCGACTGCAGCTTGTGGTACATCTTTAAAGCCTTCACGTAATTCTTGACTGCTTAAAGCTTTTAAATTACCGCTGAATAATGCTTCTGAAATACGAATCGCATCATCTAAGGCAGCTTGACCATGAATAAAGCTTACAACATTTTCAGCAAGTGCTTTTTGCGCTTCACGTTTATGAGGTGCTTCATTTTTAGATGCTTCTAATTGTTCAATTTCTGCTTTATCTAAGAACGTAAAGTATTTTAAGAACTTGATAACATCTTCGTCAGATGTATTGATCCAGAATTGGTAAAGTTCGTATGGGCTTGTTTTTTCAGCATCTAACCAAACTGTACCTGATTCGGATTTACCGAATTTCTTACCATCTGCTTTTGTAACTAATGGAATTGTGAAACCAAACGCTTCTGTTTGACCGTACATACGGCGCATTAATTCGATACCACTTGTGATATTACCCCATTGGTCAGAGCCGCCGATTTGAACTTTACAGTTAAATTCACGGTTTAAATGACCGAAATCAATTGCTTGTAAAATCATGTATGTGAATTCAGTGTAAGAAATACCTTTTTCTAAACGTGATTGTACTGAGTCTTTACCTAACATGTAATTCACGCCTACATGTTTACCGTAATCACGTAAGAAATCAATTAATGAAATTTGGCTTAACCAATCTTTATTGTTAACAAGTTGTGCTGCACCTTCACCAGAGAAATTAAAGATTTTATCCATTTGTGCACCGATACCACGTACGTTATCTTCAACTTGTGATTCTGTTTGTAAAACACGTTCGTCCGTTCTGCCTGATGGGTCTCCAATCATACCTGTACCGCCGCCGATTAATACAATCGGTTTATGACCGTATTCTTGGAAACGACGTAAAGTTAATAATGGTAATAAATGACCGATATGCATACTGTCAGCAGTTGGGTCCACACCACAGTATAATGTCACTTGCTCTTTATCTAATAATGCTTTTAAACCTTCAGCATCTGTTTGTTGATAAACTAGGCCACGCCACTCTAAGTCTTGTAATAATTCATTTGTCATATCATATTCCTCCTCATATTTTGTGTTTGCTGTGTTTTAGAAATTTGGAAAATAAAAAAACCCTTACAGAAAAATTCTGTAAGGGCGCATCTATTGCACGGTACCACCATACTTAAAAAGGTTACTTTCATTAATGATACGTTCATTAAGTCAAACGTTGGATACTTTTTATTAAGGCAACAGGTGTATTCACTGATTTGTTGTTACTGGTTCGCAGCATCCACCAGTTCTCTGAAAACAATCAAATGAGTTACTTTTCCTTATCCAAAACATATTAATTTGTATTCATTATAATCAACTGTTTTTTAAAAGTCAACTTGAATTCAATTATGCTATACTATGTTTAATTAACGGAGGCGAAACATGAAACCATTCAAACTTAATGCACCCTTAGCTTCTACCCCGCTTCGTATCTTTGAACTATGGTATAAGCGGATTAAATATTCTTTTGTTTGGCTGTTCATCATTATTTTGCTGACTTTGAGTTTAGCAACCGGTTTATTAGTCGGTTTCTTTATGAGTATGACAGCGCAGTCAGAAAATATTACAGATACAGAATTACGTGAGGCTGTACTGAATGTACCTGGTGATGAACAAGTCAATTATGCTAAAAAAGATTTCTTATCACAATATGATGAATCACAAAACCCATTGTTAGTTGGACCGAAAAGCGTGAATGCTTTAATACCTAAAGCTTTAATTGCTTCTGAAGATTCACTGTATTATAAACATGATGGAATCTTACCTAAGGCATTACTGAGAGCTATTTATCAAGATATATTTGAAACAGAGGTCTCTTCAGGCGGTAGTACCATTACCCAACAAGTGATTAAGAATCAGGTGTTGAATAATGATAAGACCTATAACCGTAAAGCAAATGAAATTGTATTGGCACTCAAACTTGAACGGATTATGACTAAAGAAGAAATCTTATATACGTATTTGAACATCGTTCCTTTTGGACGTGATTATAATGGCGACAACATTACAGGTATTGGATCCGCTTCATTTAGTTTATTCGGGAAACCGCCAAGTGATGTGAATTTGCCGGAAGCGGCTTATCTTGTCGGATTAGTTCAAAGTCCTTATTATTACACACCTTATGAAGCAGACGGCACACTTAAACCTAAAGATGAACTCGAAATCGGCTTACAGCGCCAACATTATGTACTATGGCGTATGAGAGTAGAAGGATTGATTTCTGAATCTACGTATGAAAAAGCAGAAAAATATAATATAGAAGCACATTTAATGACAAAAAGACCCTGAAGTCATGAGTAATATACTCACACTTCAGGGCCTGTTTTAGTTATAGCTTAAATTAGAATAAACCTTTCGCATGGCCGTCTTCTGTAACGTCCATATTTAATGCAGCTGGTTTCTTAGGTAAGCCAGGCATTGTCATAATCGCACCTGTTAAAGCAACGATAAAGCCAGCACCTGTTTTAGCTTGTAATTCTCTGATTGTGATTTCGAAATCATCAGGCGCACCTAATAAATCTTTGTCATCTGAGAATGAATATTGTGTTTTAGCCATACATACTGGGTAATTATCCCAACCGTTTTCTTTAATTTGTTTCAATTGTTTTTGTGCTTTGCTTGTAAATGTTACTTTTTTACCGCCGTAGATGTTTTTAACAATTTTTTCGATTTTTTGTTCAATTGGTTCATCAAGTTCATAAGTATTTTTGAAATCATGTTTTTCATTTAATACTTCTTTCACTTGTTCAGCTAATTCAATGCCGCCTTTGCCGCCTTTTTCCCAAACTTCAGTTAAGGCAATACGTACATTGTTTTCTTTTGCCCAGTCTTCAACTACTTTAGTTTCAGCATCTGTATCTGCTACGAATGCATTTAATGCTACGACTGGTTCTACACCGAATGAACGGATGTTTTTGATATGACGTGCTAAGTTTTCTAAACCGTCTTTAACTGCTTGAACATTTTCTTCTTTCAAGTCATCTTTTGCTACGCCGCCATGCATTTTCAATGCACGGATTGTCGCAACAACTACAGCAGCACTTGGTTCGAATCCTGCTTTACGTGATTTGATGTTCATGAATTTTTCAGCACCTAAGTCTGAACCGAATCCAGCTTCAGTCACCACAACATCAGCTAGTTTACGTGCTGTTTCAGTTGCAAGAATTGAGTTACAACCATGTGCAATATTTGCGAATGGCCCACCGTGAATTAATGCTGGTGTACCTTCGATTGATTGCACTAAGTTAGTTTTGATTGCGTCTTTAAGAATCATCGCAATTGCTCCTTCAACTTCTAAATCAGCAACCGTAACTGGTTTGCGATCACGTGTATATGCAACTGTAATGTTAGCGATACTTTCTTTTAAGTCTTTCAAGCCAGTGCTTAGGCAAAGAATCGCCATAATTTCAGATGCTACTGTGATGTTGAATCCATCTTCACGCGGAACACCTTGTGTTGGTCCACCAAGACCTACAACAACTTGTCTTAACGCACGGTCGTTCATGTCTAACACACGTTTCCATTCGATACGACGTTGGTCAATGCCTAACGCATTACCTTGATGGATGTGGTTATCAATAAATGCTGATAACGCGTTGTTTGCTGTTGTAATCGCATGGAAGTCACCGTTGAAGTGTAAGTTGATATCTTCCATTGGTAATACTTGTGCGTAACCGCCGCCAGTTGCGCCACCTTTAATACCGAATACTGGACCTAATGCTGGCTCACGTAATGCCATAATGACATTATCTCCTAATTCATGGAAGGCATCTGCTAAACCAACAGTTACAGTTGATTTACCTTCACCAGCTGGTGTTGGACTCATTGCAGTAACAAGAACAACTTTCCCTTTGTCCCCATTGTCTTTTAATTGGTTAATGTCAATTTTAGCTTTATAGTGACCATATGGTTCTAAAGCATCTTCCGAAATACCAATCTTTTCTGCAATGTCTTTAATTGGTTGTAATGTAGCTTGATTCGCGATATCCAAATCTGATAAATGACTCAATTCATTCAGCCCCTTATTTAGTAATTGAATTACAGTCTCAGCAACCATCCGTTCACTTTATTTACCACGTACTTTTATGCCCTCAACGCTTTTAAAATACGTTTAGATAAATGCAGTAAATAGAGACTTGCTTCAACTGTTTTTAAAACCTTTTACATCATTCATCATATCGAAATATACATTTATTGTCGAACATATTCATCATTAATTTTTAAGTATTCTTACTTTTATGGTAATATTACAAAAATAGATGATAAAATTTTATGTAAAACCTTTATTTTGCAATAATGAAAGCGATACCAAAACATTGATTTTATTTTGATATCGCTCATATGATCAACCTATTTTATTGTTAGTTTTTTATATACAATTAGTCTTCCATTGTACTTAAATCACCTTCAGGAAGATCAAGTTCCCAAGCTTTTAATACACGTCTCATAATTTTACCTGAACGTGTTTTCGGTAATTTATCTTTGAATTCAATTTCTCTTGGTGCAGCGTGCGCAGATAAACCGTGTTTGACGAATGTTCTGATATCTTCTTTCAATTCATCATCTGGTTCATAGCCATGATTTAAAGCAACGAATGCTTTAATAATTTCACCACGTACTGGGTCTGGTTTACCAATAACACCTGCTTCTGCGACTGCAGGATGTTCCACTAATTTAGATTCCACTTCGAATGGTCCGACACGTTCACCAGCAGTCATAATCACATCATCAACACGACCTTGGAACCAGAAGTATCCATCTTCATCTTGATATGCTGAATCTCCTGATACATACCAATCACCAATAAAGTATGAATCATACTTTTCTTGGTTTTTCCAAATTTTACGCATCATGGATGGCCAGCCTTTTTTAATGGCTAAGTTACCCATTCGATTCGGTGGTAACTCATTACCTTGGTCATCCACAATAGCCGCTTCAATACCAGGTAATGGTTTACCCATAGAACCTAGTTTTACATCCATAGAAGGATAGTTGACAATCATATGACCGCCTGTTTCTGTCATCCACCAAGTATCTAAAACAGTGTGTTCTAATACTTCTTTTGCCCATTTAATTACTTCTGGGTTTAATGGTTCACCTACAGAATACACTTCTCTTAATGATGATAAATCGTATTTCTTCACAACGTCGTCTCCTGCACTCATTAACATACGTAACGCTGTCGGTGCTGTATACCAAATTGTGACTTTAAATTCTTCAATCATGCCATACCATGCTTCAGGAGAGAAACGTCCCCCAGCAATACAGTTTGTCACACCGTTTAGCCAAGGTGCGAAAATACCGTATGAAGTACCAGTTACCCAACCTGGGTCTGCTGTACACCAATAAATATCGTCTTCTTGTAAATCAAGAACATATTTACCTGAAATATAGTGTACAATCATGGCATCTTGAACATGTAACACACCTTTAGGTTGTCCTGTAGAGCCAGAAGTATAATGTAAAATCAAACCGTCTTCACGATCTAACCATTCGATATCAAATGAATCGCTAGCATCTTCCATTTCTTGTTGAAAATCTACGTATTCATCGTCTACCCCATCATTATCGACGATGACAATTTTCTCTAAGTTTGGTAAGTCGTCTTTTGGAATTCGATCTACTAAATCTTTCGTTGTTACAATTACTTTCGCATCACTATTATCTAAACGGTCAGCAACTGCTTTTTCCATAAACGCTTCAAATAATGGTCCGACAATTGCACCAATTTTTAAAATACCGAAGAACGCAAAGTATAACTCTGGTGTTCTTGGCATAAAGATAAAGACACGATCCCCTTTTTCTACTTGTGCTTTATCTTTTAGTACGTTTGCGGCTTTATTCGATAATTGCTGCATTTCTTTATAAGTATAACTTTCTTTACGTTTGGCATCTTTGTAGTTTAAGGCCACTTTATCCCCAAGGCCATTATCTACGTGACGATCAATACATTCATATGCCATATTGATCTTTCCTGTTTCATACCATGAAAAAGCTTTTTCTACGTCTTTCCAATCAAAGTTCTGATACGTTTCGTCATAGTTTTGAAGGTTATAATTACCTTCTCCCCCTTTATAAATATCAACTTTCATTTGAATTGCCCCCTTTGTTTGAAATCGCTTTCAAAAACCATTATACAAAAATCATAGTAAATTTTCAAAAATAATTGCGATAATTCTGATTTGTGTGTAAATTGATGTTAAAACCATTATAATTAAATTAATACGTGGAAACATATCATTTTAGTGAAAAAGTAAATTTGAGCACTCTCATCTTAGGAGAATATGAAAAAGGATGTGGCAAGATGGAACATGTCAAAACGTATGTAAAACAAACATACACACGTCACGATACAACTTATGTTATTGAAGGTCCTGTACCACGTAAACAACTTGAACAAATGGATTACGATGATGGTTTGGATGCATTTAGAAGACCTATCGAACAATTTGAAGCGATTCAAGAAATTAGTGAATTACCAGAAGGTCGTATTTACGTCTTACGACATGAAAACACCATTGTCGGATATGTCACTTATCATTATCCTGATCCATTAGAACGTTGGTCTACAGGCAACCTGCCCTATTTAATTGAGCTTGGTGCCGTTGAAATAGCCTTACCGCATCGCGGTACAGGATTAGGTAATGAACTCATTAAAACGAGCTTAAGTGAAGATGAATTTGAAGATTATATTGTGTTAACAACTGAGTATTATTGGCACTGGGATTTGAAAAACTCTAAATTAGATGTCTACGAATATAAAAAATTAATGCAAAAGTTGATGTCTCATGGGGGTTTAGAGATTTTCGCAACTGATGATCCTGAAATTACAGGACATCCAGCAAACTGTTTAATGGCAAGAATCGGTGCACGTATCACATTAGACCAGATGGAGGCGTTTGATGATATACGTTTTATGAACCGCTTCTTCTACTAAAGGGGAGATTTTATGAGTCAAAACAAAAAACAAACGGGGTATGTTTATTCAAATCAATTAATGCGCTATCGGTTCAGTAATGAACATCCTTTTAATCAAATGCGCTTAAAATTGACGACTGAACTGTTAATCGATGCAGGATTACTGAGTTCAAGTCAAATTATTACACCGAGAATCGCCACAGATGAAGAATTAACACTTATACATTCTTATGACTACGTAAATGCGATTAAACACGCTTCTCGTGGAATTTTAAGTGAGGTAGAATCCAAAAAATATGGTTTTGCGAACGAAGATACATCACAGTTTAAACATATGCATCAACATAGTGCACGTATTGTAGACGGTGCTTTAAAACTTGCTGATATGATTGTACAAGGAGAAGTTAAAAACGGGTGTCATTTAGGCGGTGGATTACATCATGCATTGCCAGGCCGCGCAAATGGCTTCTGTATTTACAATGATATCGCCATTACCGCTAAATACTTATCTGAACGCTATAACATGAAAGTGATGATTATAGATACAGATGCACATCATGGGGACGGTGTGCAATGGAGCTTCTATACACAAAATGAAATTCTGAATTATTCCATTCATGAAACGGGTAAATTTTTATTTCCAGGTTCAGGTCATTATACAGAACGCGGCAAAGAACAAGGTTTCAGTTATTCTGTCAATGTTCCGCTTGAACCTTATACAGAAGATGATTCATATATTGATTGTTTTAAACGCACTGTCACACCTGTTGTTAAATCATTCAAACCTGATATTATTTTAAGTGTACATGGTGTTGATATTCACTATCTCAATCCACTTACTCATATGAATTGTACTTTAGATTCACTCTATGCTATTCCCTATTATATTAAAGCGTTGGCAGATGAATATACAGATGGGAAAGTCATGATGTTCGGTGGCGGTGGATATAACATTTGGCGCGTTGTTCCAAGAGCTTGGAGTCATGTCTTCTTGAGTTTGATGGATGTGCCGATTCAACATGGAGATTTACCGAAAGAATGGGTAGAAAAATGGCGAACTTATGCGCCGACTGATTTGCCAACGACTTGGGAGGATAAACGTCTAGATTATATGGAAATTCCACGTACTGCAGAAATTACTGCTAAGAACTTAAAACATGCGAACCAGGTTGCGAGTTGGTTCTGATTAAATGAAGGAAAATAAAAAAGTCTGGAGGAAAGTAATGTGACTTTCTTTCAGACTTTTAAATTTATACATCTTATTTTGTTGTACCGCGATACTCTATACGATATGGTAAAATGACCGTTGAATCTTCAATCGTTTCATTATTCATATATTTAGTAAGTAAACGCATACCTACTGCACCGATGTCATAAAGCGGTTGAATGACACTTGATAGTTGCGGACGTACCATTTCAACTAAACGTGTATTATTAAAGCTTACAATTTGTAAATCAGATGGAATGTTGATATTCGCATCTTCAGCCGCATGGACAATACCAATAGCTTGTTCATCACTGATAGATAAAATTGCATCTGGTTGATACGCTTTAATATCTTCAAAAGCTTTAATACCATCGCGATATGTTTCTTTACCTCTGAAAGTCAGATTATCTTCTAAAGATAAACCATGTGATGCTAGTGTATCTCTTAAACTAGATAATACATCGTTTTCTGCTTTTTCAGAGTTATTGCCGCCAACAAAGGCAAAGCGTTTTGCGCCAGAATTGATTAAATGATTAGTCACTTCTTCAGCAGCTTGTTTATAGTAGATATTTACAGAAGCAACTGTATTATCATCATCACTTGTTCCTGAAACTACAACAGGTACAGAAGAGTTTTCAATTAAACTTTCCAATTCTGCATCGAGTGTTCCGCCTAAGAAAATAATACCATCTACTTGTTTGCTGAGCAGATTGTTAAAAATTTCTTTAGCTTTTTCTAAATCATTGTCAGAGTTAGAAATAATTGAATGATATTTATACATCGTTGCAATATCTTCTAACCCTCTTGCGAGTTGAGAATAGTATACATTCGAGATATCTGGAATAATTACCCCGACTGTTGTTGTTTTTTTACTTGCTAACCCTCGTGCAACAGCATTAGGTCTGTAGTTAAGCTTTTTGATGACTGCATTTACTTTATCTCTAGTTTCTGGTTTGACATTTTGGTTGCCATTTACCACACGAGAAACAGTTGCCATGGAAACACGCGCTTCTCTTGCAACATCATAAATAGTAACGGTCATAATATCACCCTTTCTGAAAGCGTTTCAAACACTATTATAGTAAGTTTTCACAACATTTTCAAAGTGTACCATAATTTGTCACAATCTCAAAACAAAACTTTCTGCTGTCACTGTTTTGTCACACATATGATGTTTTGCAAAACACAAAAAAGCCCTTTAAATCAAAGGTTTGAATACTTTAATTTAAAAGGCTTTCAATTAACTATATATTAGCGTAATTGCTTGCTATCGTACATATCAGCAAGTGGTTTTAGTTCATCATAGAATTTGTTGAATTGTTCAATATCCATTTGTTGTCCGCTATCACTTAATGCAACAGCTGGATCAGGATGTACTTCTGCCATAACACCATCTGCACCTACTGCTAAAGCTGCTTTAGCTGTTGGAAGCATAATATCTTTTCTTCCTGTACTATGTGTTACGTCTACCATTACTGGTAAGTGTGTACCTTGTTTAAGGATCGGTACTGCTGAGATATCTAAAGTATTACGTGTTGCTTTTTCGTATGTTCTGATACCACGTTCACATAAGATAATATTTTGGTTACCTTGTGATGCGATATATTCTGCTGCGAAAATGAACTCTTCAATTGTCGCAGATAAACCACGTTTTAATAAAATTGGTTTGTTTGTACGTCCTGCTTCTTTTAATAATTCGAAGTTTTGCATGTTACGTGCACCAATTTGGAACACATCTAGGTAATCATCTGCCAATTCTAAATCAGCTGGTGTTACGATTTCACTTACAACATTTAAATTATATTTATCTTTAACGTTTTTAAGAATTTTCAATCCTTCTAATCCTAGACCTTGGAAGTCATAAGGAGAAGTACGTGGTTTGAAAGCACCGCCACGGATGAATTTTAATCCTTTACTTTGTAAGTCTTGAGCAACTGCATCGACTTGTTCTTGTGATTCTACTGAACATGGACCGAAAATGAATGACTTGTTGCCATCACCAATAACTCCACCATTGTCAAAGCGTACAATTGTATCTTCTGCTTTTAATTTTCTTGAAACAATTAAATGTTTTTCACGATCAGATTTTTGTAAGTCAGTGGATGCTTTAAATATTTCTTTGAATAATTGTTTAATTACATTATCGTTAAATGGACCATTATTTTTTTCGATTAAAGCATTCAACATTACTTTTTCACGTTCAGGATCATAAACCTTAGTACCTTGTTTACGCTTTTCATCCCCTATTTTCTGTGCTAACTTACCACGTTCTACTAGTAAGTCTAAAATCTTTTCATTAATGTCTTGAATTTCATTTCTGTACTGTTCTAACTTATTCATTATTTGGTCACCTCTATGTAATTTTTGCATCCAATTTATCACGCTTTAAAGCGATAAAAATATTGAATTTAACAGTTATTCTAGCAAGAACTTTATCATTAATCAAGAGGAAAAGCGAAATAAATCAAATTGTTTCGATTATTATTAATTTTCTCACAATTCCTTAACTAGATTTAACCAAAAGTAAAAAAGAAAATCAACCTCAAAAAGAATAAGGTTGATTTCTTTTAGGTACAATTAGTCATTGAATGTTTTCTTTTCAATTTTCTTCGTAGTTGTTTCACCTTTTGGTTGTGTCTTTGTAGTGTTATTCGTTGTTTTCTTATTCGCTGGTGTTACACTAGGTTTCTTTGTTGATTTGTTTGCAGCTGATTTTGTTGTCTTTGTTGTTGTTTTTTGTGTCGTTGTTTTGTTTCCTTTTGCTGCTGGTTTTTGTGTTGTTGTTTTTGTAGTTTTTGTCGCATCTTTCGGTGAAGTAGCTTTCGCTGTTTGCTTAGTTGTTGATGCATTTTTCTTAGGTGTGTTTGTTGTTTTAGTTGTTTCTGTTTTCGTTGTTTTTGTATCATTAACAGTCTTAGATTCTACTTTACCTGATGCTTCTGGTGTTTTGTGTGCTTCTGAATGATTAGCAGTTGCTTTATCATGCGTAATAACACCTTTATTGAATGAAGCTTTCTCATGTGTTTGTGCTGTACGTTTTTCAGCATCTGCAGGTTTTGCTGCTTTAGCATCCGCAGCTTTTTTGCTTCCTGCTGCTGTTGCTGCAGCTGCAACTGTAACTAATACTGGAACTGTTTTAAAACCACTTGATTTTACTGGTTTAGCTTCAAATAGTTCAGCTACTTTAGCTGCTACTGTATTATCATTTTCAATTAATTTAGCTTTTTCTTTCGCTGCTAATGCATTTCCTGTTGCTGTAAATTCATGGAAAGGCACTGTATCTGGTTGTGAAGATTTTAAAGGATTGTTGTCTGTTTGAACATCTTGAGCTTGCGGAGAAACATTTGCTAAATCATGTGCTGCTGCTTCATTACGAATTGCTTCACGTTGCGCTCGTAATGCTTTTGGATCTGTTTCTTGTTCATCATTGTTGAATTTTTGTTTTACATCAGATTTAAGCTGTTGTGCTTTATCTTTAATATCTTGAATTTGACTTTGTGCATTTGCTTTAAGCGCATCTGTCTGTGCAGACACTTTTTCTTTCACTGATGGTTTCTTTGCTTCTGCTGGTTGATTTTGCTTTTCAAGTTGTTTACGTTTTTTCACTTGATTAATCACAAAACCACCTGCTGTACCAATAAATATTCCTGCGATGAACCCATAAACGAAATCTTTACGGACAGTATCAGACATAGCTTCAACTTCGTAAATTTCTAATCTAGCTTCGTCGTTCTTTCTCATGTATTTGCCTCCTATAAAGTAAAAGCACTTAAACAAAGTTGATTCAACCTCATTTAAGTGCAGTTAGTACGTCTTATAATTGATAATGTAGCCTACAGATGAGGTACACAGTTCCAATTAGAACTGCATTTAACCATTATCCTCTGTAGTTTGCACTTTCTCTACGTTGTTTTCTGTATTGCCATTTATCAGCAATTTCCATCGCAACGTTTGACCATTGGATGACTTGTGAAATTTTATCTTCGTTTTGAGAAATATTATGTGCAATTGAGTTAGTTACTCGGTCCACTGATCCATCTAAATCTTGGATAGAGTCACCGATACCTTTTACTCCATCAACTACAGAATTTAAGCGGTCCACTTTATCTTGAATATCTTCAGTTAAGCGGTTTGCTTTATGAAGTAAATCTGTTGATTCTCTTGTAATCCCTTGAATTTGTCCTTCAATTCCATCAAGAGTCTTAGCCACGTAGTCTAAGTTTTTCTTAACAGATAAAAGAACAACTACAATTCCGATTACTAATACTAAAAATGCTATAGCTGCAATTAGACCTGCTATAGGTAAAATCCAGTCCATTAAAAACGCCTCCTAAATTGCTTATGTCTTATTTTTACTTAATACCCATACATATTTTAACATAAACATATTAAAATTCATTAATTACTCCGTGATTGTCTAAATAGGCACGTTCAACTTTTTGAATATCCCCTGCACCCATAAATAAAATCACAGCATCTTCATATGATTTCAATATATTTACATTTTTTTCACCGATTAATTGCGCACCTGGAATGCGATCAATTAAATCTTGAATTGTCAAACTGCCTTCATGTTCACGGATAGATCCGAAAATATCACATAAGAAGACACGGTCTGCTTTATTCAAGCTTTCAGCAAACTCATTCAAGAACGCTTTTGTTCTAGAATACGTATGCGGTTGAAAGACAGCGATAACCTCTTTATGTGGGTATTTTTTACGTGCTGTCTCAATTGTAGCATTAATTTCGCGCGGATGGTGGGCATAATCGTCAACAATTACTTGATTATGTACTTTTGTTTCATTAAATCTACGTTTCACTCCGCCGAATGTTTCTAACGCTTCTTTAATATTTTTTACATCAAGACCTTCTAAATGACAAACCATAATAACCGCAAGTGTATTTAAAATATTATGATCCCCGTATTGCGGTGATAAGAAATGGTCGAAGAATTTACCGTCAATGTACACGTCAAACGATGTACCATGTTCTGTAATTTGAAGGTTATCAGCATAAATATCTTCATCTTTTTCTAATCCATAGTAATAAACAGGAACATCTGCTTTAATTTTTCTTAAATGGTCATCTTTACCCCATGCGATAATTGCTTTTTTGACATTATGCGCCATTTCTTGGAACGCACTTGTAACGTCATCAATATCTTTAAAATAATCAGGATGATCAAAGTCGATGTTCGTCATAATCGCATAATCCGGATGATAACTTAAAAAGTGACGTCTATATTCACATGCTTCAAACGCAAAATATTCACTTTGAGGAATACCTAAACCTGTGCCATCACCAATTAAGAAAGAAGTTCTTTTATCTCCATTCATTACATGTGATAAAAGGCCTGTTGTAGATGTTTTGCCGTGTGCACCTGTCACAGCTACAGACGTATACTGCTCAATGACATGGCCTAAGAATGTAGGATAATCAATAATTTCTAATCCTAATTCTTTTGCGCGGACAATTTCTTCATGTTCATCTGAAAAGGCGTTTCCTTGAATAACAACCATGCCTTTTTGAATATTGTCTGGGTTAAATGGCAAAATTTTAACCCCTTTATTTCTTAATGCATCTTCTGTAAACACATATTGGTCGATGTCGGAGCCCTGAACTTCATGGCCTAAATCATGCATAATTTGCGCCAATGAACTCATACCAGAGCCTTTAATACCGACAAAATGATAGTGTGTCATACTTAAACTCCTTCTTTCTTATTCCTCATTTATTTCAGCTGCAGTCAAATAAACTTCTCTTGGTTTCGAACCGTTCGAACCTGAAATATAACCCAACGCTTCAAGTTGGTCAACAATTCGTGCAGCTCTATTGTAACCAATTTGGAAATGACGCTGAATGAGTGATGTTGAGATATTGCCCTCTGCAACCATAAATCGACATACATCATCAAACAACTCATCTTTAGGTTGTGCTTTTGTTTGTTTTAACAATTCTTTTTCTTCAAATAAATATTCCGGTTCACGTTGTGCCTTAATAAAATCGACAACTGCATCGATTTCTTCATCAGACACAAAGCTGCCTTGAACGCGAATTGGTTTATTCATACCATTACCTAGATACAACATATCACCGTAACCAAGTAAGCGTTCTGCACCGCCGCTATCTAATATAGTTCTTGAATCCACACTAGATGATACCATAAATGCGATACGAGTTGGAATATTCGCTTTGATTAATCCTGTAATAACGTTTACAGATGGACGTTGTGTTGCTACAAGCATATGAATACCGCATGCACGTGCTTTTTGTGCAATTCTCGCAATAGATTGCTCTACATCTTGCGGTGCCATCATCATTAAGTCTGCAAGCTCGTCGATTACAATGACAATTTTAGGCAAACGTTGCTCGTATGAAGCTTTTTTATTGAAAGCTGTAATATTTCGCACATGATATTGCGCAAATAATTTATAACGTCTTTCCATTTCATCAACAGCCCACTTCAAGCTTTGTGTTGCTGCTTTGACATCTGTGATCACAGGTGATACTAAATGCGGTAAACCATTGTATGGTGCTAACTCTACCATTTTCGGATCAATCAGCAAGAGTTTCAACTCTTCTGGATGATTTTTATATAATAGTGAAAGTAATATGCTGTTAATACAAACAGATTTACCTGAACCCGTAGCCCCTGCTATCAGTGCGTGTGGCGTTTTCGCAATATCCATTAATAACGGTTCATTATTGATGCGATTACCCATCGCAACTGTTAATTTAGATTCTGCATTCTTAAATTGAGGACTCTCAATAATAGATTTTAAGTTCACTTTTGTTGGCGATATATTTGGTACTTCTATACCTACTAAACTTGTACCTGGAATCGGTGCCTCAATTCGAATATCTTTGGCGGCTAAAGCCATTTTCAAATCATCATGTAATGCAGTGATTCTAGAAACTTTTACCCCTTTTTCAACAGATAATTCAAAACGTGTCACACTAGGTCCTTCTGTAACATTCTTAACCTCTGCAGGTACATTGAAGTAATAAAATGCATCATTCAGCTCTTCTTTTTTCTCATCTATCCACTCTTGGTCAACTTCATGTACTTCTGGTTCATCTAATAAACCTAGACTTGGCAGTTTTAAATTAGGTCCTTTTCGAATACCTTCGTGATGTGCTTGAACAGGTTCCTTTTGTGCAGTTACAGGTTGCTTAACTTCCTCTTGTGCATTAGATTGTGTCGTTTTTGCTGTCTGTACGTTTGTTGTGATATGTCCTTGTTCAGCTTTTGGTTGATCAGAATTTTGATTTTCATGTTGTGATGATTGTGGTTCACTGTCGTCATGAGTCGAAACTTCAGTCGTTTGTGAAGCCACGCTTTGTTCAGGCTCTGAAGAAACCGCAGAATCATTTGTTTGTGTTTTTGATGTTTGTGCAGCTTTACGTTTTTGTGCATCCATCATACGACGTTTGTCTGATGGTGTCATCATCACATTGAACGGCTTAGCACCTTTACGAATTGGACGAGAAATTTTCGGTTGTTCAGTTTTAACTTCTTCTGCCTCTGCTTTATTTTCTTCTTGTTCTTCATTATTAGAGTCAGGTGTAGAAACTTTTTCAGTAGTTTCTTCTTGTTCAAATGATTCTTCTTGTTCCTCTTTTATTTCTGTTTTTGACTCTTCTTTTTCTGCATCATCAGATTTTGGTTGATCTGGTTTCAATTGAGGTTCAAGGCTCGATTTTGCTTTTTCTTCTGTGACTTCTTCTTTAGTTTCATCAGTTTTCGTTGCCTCTGATTTAGATGTATTACTATCTGGTGCTAACACAGGTTCTTGAACCTCCGTAGAATTATCTTCTTGTGGTTCATCCTGTTCATCTTCAGATTCTTCTGTTGTTTCTTGTACTGGTTCTGATTCCTGTTCGGTTTCAGTACTTTCATGCACTTCAGTTCCATTTACAGGTTCTTCTGGTACTTCTTCCTGTTCACTTTCAACTGGTTCTTCTTCATCTTCAATTTCAGTATATTGTGCTTCAGAAACTTCTGGTAAAGGTTCAGGAGACTCTGTTAGATTTTCTGTCTCAGATTGAGGTGATTCTGATTCAAGTTGTTGTGTTTCTTCAGGAGCATCTTCCACAACTTTAACGTCTTGTTCGTCTAATTGATGCATGTCTTGAACTTGGTTTAAATCTACTTCTTCATAGTCAAAGTCGTTTTGTGGTTGTGTTGATGTTTCTTCAGACGTTTCTGTTTGTATGTGTTCTGAGGTAGGTTGTTGTGTTTCTTCGCCTTCTTGGTCTTCAGCAGCTCTGGCTTCTTTTTCTTTTTCAAAGCCATTTTCTTGGAAGACTGGATCTTCTACATACTGTTTGGCTTGTTCAGCATACATTTCATCAATAGCCTTTTGAATTGAGCTGACATCTTCTTGTTCACGTTTTTGTTGAAGTGCTTCTTTGAATTTTTTGCGTTGTAACACTTTTCGTTCGCGTTCACGTCGAATTTCTTCAACAATTTGTGAAGCATAAATATTATTAATATTAATTGTATTATCCGCTTTAGAATAATTAGGTGTTTGTTTCACTTGGTGTTGTGAATC
>NZ_PPRU01000025.1:89700-179100 GCF_002902285.1 Staphylococcus simulans
TTTCATTTTTTGTGTCTTCGGATTCTCTTGTTTCAACTTCATGTGCTTTTGAAGCTTGTTTACGTGAACCATTTAATGGATCTGTCGGTATTTTTTCTTGTTGCTTTTTAGGTTTTTCAGTAACACCCTCTGAACGTTGAATAACACCATTTTCTAAAGGATGACGTTTTTTCGTACCGAAAATAGCTGAAGGTACTTCTTCGGCTCTGAATTCACCACTTTTATAATAAATATCTTTCGTATCATAGCGTGTCGAATAATTCTGTACACGTCTATTTTGATGTTCTCTTTGATGCGTTTGTTCTGGAGCACGTTCTTTTGATTCTGATTGCTTACGTGTGTTGCGTGAAGAACGAAATGATGGTGTATCGTCATCATAAAACGTACGTCTTCTTCTATGACGACGGTCTGGTTTTTGATACGAAGAAGTTTCAACAAATTCTTCTGACTCATAAGTTGGTTCAGAATGATTGGATTCTGAATCTGATTCTGTTTGTTGGTCAGAATCATTCACATGAAGTGGAAATCTAAAATTACCTTTTGGACGTTCGTAAATATCATTATTTTCTGGTAGTAATGCATGACGACGACGTTCTTTTTCTTCTAATTTTTGTCTGCGCTGACTATATTTTCTTTGATAAACTTCTTCTTCGTCTTCATCACTAAACAATTTATCAAACCAGTTCATAATGTCACTTCCTTCCAATCACTTTATTCTTCGAAAAATGGTTGTCCTGTTTGGTAATCCTCAGATAATACCATAATCCCTTTTTCTTGCGGTGCGTTCGGTAAATTTAATTCTTTCATTGAGCAAACCATACCGCTTGATGGTACACCACGTAATTCAGCATCTTTAATAACCATACCGCTAGGCATTACAGCGCCTACTTTTGCGACTACAACCTTTTGATCTGCTTCAACATTTGGCGCACCACATACAATTTGTAATGTTTCATTTCCAACATCTACTTGTAAAATGCTTAATTTATCGGCATTTGGATGTTTTTCTTTAGTTTTAACATAACCTACTACAAATTTTGGTGATAAGTCAGAATCTAATTGATCGTCAATACCTGATTCTTTTAAAACGTTTTGTAAACCATCTAATAATTCTGGTGTAAGTTTAATATGTCCATTACCTTCGATTGGTAAATGCTTAGAAGCATTGAAGATATTATATCCTACAGCTTTACCATCTAACGTAATTCTCACTACGTCACCATGTGTTGTATAGTCGAACTCTCCTTCAGCAGGTTCTACTTGTAAGAATGCTACATCTCCTACGCCGTTTAAGTTGTAAAATAAATTCATTATCTATTCTCCTTATTTCTTATCGTTTTTCTTTTGATTTTTTACTGTGCTCAATTCTTGGACCACATTTGGACTCTTATCTTTTTTGTTTTTATTATTTTTAGCCAAGATAAAGATAGGTTCTAAGTGGCCATTATCGTATCCGAATGATAGCGATGTAATTGGTACAAGACCTTTCGTGAAGAATTCCATGGTTAAATGAGCCATCACATCGTAACCCGTTTTATTTCTGATATCTGCCACAACTAAAACATCTTGATGCGGAACAGCTACTAACATTTCACCTTCACAGTTTTCTTCAAATTGATTTAATAATGGCGTGTTTAAAATTCTACTCGCATCGTACCCATCATTCGTATTAATAAAATAGAACAGATTGCCTTTAACTTCATCTGTTTTGTATGGGTTATCTAATTTTCTGATATTGAATAATGCCATTTCTTTAATTTGTTGTGCAGTCACATTCAATTGTTTCAGCATTGATTCGTCAATGAGTCGATAAGACTTTCCTAAATCTAATGCATAATAGATATTTGTTTCTGCTGTATGTGCATCAATCACGAACGGATGCCCCTCTTTAGTTTCCTTATCGAAACTTGCTGCACGCATCACTGGCATCACTTTGATATTGTCCATTTGTTGAAGTGCATCATCACTCATTTGTTGAATTGTTTCATTGACATAGTAAACAATCTCATCAACAATTTTTTCTTGTTGATCGTTATATTTCGCGACGATGGGTGTTAATCTAATCGTTACACCTTTACCATTATCTTTACGTGCAATGCGCAAGGTATCTTCTTCTCTATTAAATGTAAAATTAACATCTAAATGATTTAAACGTTCTTTTAGTTTATCTCTCATTTGAAAGACATTCATATTAACACTCCTAATTACATACCTTTTTATAGTTTACCGTAAAAATACCCTTAGGAACAGAAAAAATGTGAATTTCCTAAGGGTATTTTTATTTAAATATTCGTAATAAATTCGCTGATTTGTTCAATCGTTTTTCTATCTTTGCTGACATAACTTCCGACTTGTTCACCGTTCTCGTAAACTAAAAAGCTTGGAATCCCCATAATTCCTAAGTCCGCTGCTAAATCAATAAATTTATCGCGATCTACTGACACAAATGTATAGTCCGGATGTTTTTCTTCTAATTCAGGAAGTCTCGGTGCGATAAAACGACAATCTACGCACCAATCTGCTGTAAACATAAATACAGTTTTACCTTGTTTAAGTTGTTCAAACGCTTCTACTGATTCTAATTGTTTCATATTTATCCACTTCTTTCTTCTTATTTATGAATATTGTAAATGTGCAATGGTTTCATCATCTAATCCTAAAATAGATGCTTCAAGTAATGCTCTTGCTGAATAATAGTCTCTGATATCAAATACTGAATCGGAGCTATGAATATAGCGTGCACAAACACCAATGACTGCAGTTGGGATACCTATGTTCGCTTTGTGAATCTCTCCTCCATCAGTGCCGCCTGGTGAAATATAATATTGTGTATTAATATCATGTTGTTGTGCTTGTTCTAATAAATAATCTCTGAATGCTGGTTTAAGAATCATGGTACCATCTTTAATACGGATTAATGTTCCTGCTCCCAGTTTACCAGAAAGTTGTTGTACACCTTTCATATCGTTAGCTGGTGAACAATCGACTACAAATGTTACATCTGGATCAATTTGTTCTGCAGCTGCACGTGCACCTCTTAAACCGACCTCTTCTTGGACATTTGCACCTACATATAAATCAACATCTAGTTCTTTGTCTTTAAATAATTTTAAAATTTCAATCGCTAATAAACAACCATAACGATTATCCCATGCTTTACCCGCAAAACGATGTTCAGATAATTGAATTAAAGAGGTATCAGGAACAATTGAATCTCCAATCTCTACACCACGTGCTCTGACTTCATCTGCAGAGTCACTACCGATGTCTAACATTAAATCTTTAATTTGCGGTCGACCTTCATTACCTGTTCTGAAATGTTTAGGAATGCTTGCAACAACACCTGTAATAATTTCTTGTTGTCTTGTTTTGACTTTTAAACGTTGACCTTGCCATATATCTGCAGCAACGCCGCCTAAGTTCGTAAAGTGCAGCATACCATTTGATGTAATGTCAGTAATCATAAAACCGACTTCATCCATATGTGCTGCTACCATCACTTTTTTCGCATTTTCTTTTTTAGATTTTTTTACCGCGTAAAATCCACCCATACGGTTATAGATGAACTCGTCAGCGTATGGTTCCATTTCTTTTTTTATGTACGCTCTTAAATCTTGTTCAAAACCTGGTGCACCATGAAATTCTGTTAAAGCTTTAATATGTTGTAATGTTTCATTTTTCGCAATTTCCACTGTTCATCGCTCCTTAATAATTCATTATCCTCCTAATGTTATGGTAGAATATTGTTATAACGTAAGTGGAGGTATAAATTGAGATGTCTCGAAGAAAAATTTTGTTATTGATAGTATTACCAATCACAGTTTTATTGAGTAGTTTACTAGCTTACCTCACATTTTTAGGCACTAAAAAGTATAACCCGCAAAAGTTAATTGAAGAAGTGAAAAGCTACTTTATGAACGTGACAGGGTCATACATTGTCTCAGAACCTCAACCATTCGAACAAGACGATATTCATTATGAAATATACCGTGGCGGTGTTACAACTAAAAACCACGGCAAAATCAGTAATTATGAATTTATCGCCGATGCGACAAATGGTAAAATCATTAACATAAAAGAAGTTTAATGATATTGGTATGCATACTTATTCTAACAATGTTTCCGTATAACGGAGACATTGTTTTTTTGTTGCATTTGTTTTAAGTTATTGATTTCTTTTTATTTCTGCTTTGATAGAATGATCTTCTTTATCAAATTTAAGCGCAAAGTATGACGCATCATGATAAAACAAGAACCAATAATCCTGCATAATCAACCAAGGCAGCCATCTTTCTTTCTCTCTGATTGATTGCATTGGATAATCATCATATGATGTTACCCATAATGGGTTCATATGCGCATGTGAAGGAAAAATATCTGCCATATGGACTGCTTTTTCTTCATCACTTTCAATAGTAATTATACTATGTCCAAAACTATGGCCACCCGAATGATACATATGAACACCTGGCACAACCTCAATCTCATCTTCAAATAAAATTAAACGCTTTTGATAATCACCGAGATTAAGTTCAGGCCAATATGTTGCTTTACTGCGTAGATTAGGTGCTAAAAATTCATGCCATTCATCTTGTTGTATATAATGAACTGCATTAGGGAATTTCGCATGACCTTCTACATCAGATAAACCTGAAGCGTGATCATAATGCATATGGGTCATCAAGACAATATCAATGTCCTCTGATGTTAAACCGAGCTTTTGCAGCCCTTCTTCAATTAATCCTTCATTTTCAACACCAAAGTTACGTTTTTGTTTTTCAGTAAGCTTGCCTTCACCTAAACCTGTATCAATCAAGATATTGTGTTCTTCTGTTTGAACTAAAATCGGAGATACACTCATGGGTACTTGGTTCTTTTCATTTGCTGGTATTTTTCTATCCCATAAGGGTTTCGGAACCGGACCGAACATCGTGCCTCCGTCCATGTGCGTCATACCACCGTTCAAATCATGGATTTTAAATTTTCCTAGTTTCAAAAGCCTCACCCTAACGTTCAGATATATAACTAAGTATAGGTTGATATAGACATATTTTCAAACTTTAGAAACGCAAAAAAACTGCATTCTATTGAATGCAGTGATTAATGATGAAACTTTGCTTCCATTCGGTAAATACGTGAACCTTTATCCGCAAACTTTCTTTCATATTCAGTTTCAATATTATCCTCATCATCTTCATCATGAAGATTAAGATTAATCTTAGTAAAATACATACCAAACTGAGACATACTTTCTAAACTATAAGCAAATAATCCTCGATTATCAGTCTTGAAATGGATTTCTCCATCTTCTTTCAAAATCGTTTTATATAATGCAAGGAACGTGTGATACGTTAGTCTTCGCTTCGCATGTCGTTTTTTCGGCCATGGATCAGAAAAATTTAAATAAACACGATCAATTTCGCCAGGTTTAAAGTAATCAGTTAATTCCATTGCATCATTACAAATTAGTTTGATATTCTGCAAATCCTTTTCCAACACTTTATCTAACACACGAATCATCACGTTTTTATCTCTTTCTAAAGAGACAAAGTTGACTTCAGGATGTTGTGCAGCGAGTTCTGTAATAAACTGCCCCATTCCAGAACCGACTTCAATATAAATCGGTTGTGATTTATCGAACCATGCTGACATCTTGCCAGCATGCGTTCCATCCATATCTACAACTGTATTATGTTTGCGCAAATAATCCTCTGCCCAAGGTTTATTTCTTAATCTCATTTGCTTATTCTCCTCAAATAAATACGTTGCTGTTCATCACTTCATTTAAAAATTTCAGCCATATATTCATATCTTTATAACGTTTCTGTTCTTCAGACCACTCTACAAGACCAATCGCTTGAATAACGGTATACCATTTCATTCTTTTACTTAAATCTAATGATTCTTTGCAACCATATTTTTCAAGCCATTCTGACCACTCATTTTGAGGAACGTAATTGTAAAGCAGCATTCCGATATCGATGGCAGGATCTGCTAACATTGCACCTTCCCAGTCGACTAAATAAAGTTCATCACGATCAGATAGCAACCAATTATTATGATTTACATCTCCATGAACGACTGTATAAAAGCGAGGGTCCAAATGAGGTTTATGCTCTTCAAGATACGTCAAGGCTTTTCTGACTACATGGTGCGTCAGTACCTGTCTGGAAAGCGAGGTATTGATTTTATTGTATAGAATATCTGGTGTAATAGGTTCCATTTCCATTCTTTTCAACATGGTCAATAATGTTTTTGAGCTATGAATTTTTTTCAATAACTTAGCCACTCTTGTCTGAGTCATTTCTTCGAAAGTCAATTCTCTGCCATTTTTCCAATGTTGCGCTGTGACAACTTCCCCTGTTTCTATTCGTTTTGTCCAAACTAATTTAGGGACAATACCTTCAGCTGATAATGCCGCTATAAATGGATTAGAATTTCTTTTCAAAAATAGCTTTTGACCATCTTGTTCGGCCATATAAGCCTCTCCGGATGCGCCTCCAGCAGAATCTAAAGTCCATCCTAACTGATAGAACTGCTCCAACACGTTCACCTCGCTTTCAATTAGAAAATGGCTCTAGAAGTGTATTTCAAGAGCCATATTTTATATTTCTTTAAAAAGTTT
Organism: Staphylococcus simulans; assembly: GCF_002902285.1. Taxonomy (GTDB): domain Bacteria; phylum Bacillota; class Bacilli; order Staphylococcales; family Staphylococcaceae; genus Staphylococcus; species Staphylococcus simulans. The sequence goes on from NZ_PPRU01000025.1 coordinate 96,326, forward strand.
AATACTTTTACGTCCTTAGCACTCATTGTTAATTTTATAATTTTTAACCTTGGTTTTCAACCAAAAATGAGAAACAAAAAGACACATTTTACTTTCTAGAAAGCTATTGAAAATAATTAAATTTTCAGTAGCGACAAAATAAAATTATAACACATTTTCAAGGTAAGTTGGAGAAAATCATGCAATTAATGACTTTCCTCAATTTTTTGTTCGAAGCCTTTTTGTAATTGGCGAGTAATTGGACCGACTTCACCATTGCCGACCGCTTCACCATCCAATTTAATTACAGGCATCACTTCAACAGACGTACTAGAAACAATAATTTCATCTGCTTGTTTTAAGAAATCCACTGTAAACGTTTCTTCTTTAAATGGGATTTCTTGTTCTTCAGCAACTGCTTTAATAACTCGTCTCGTAATACCATTCAAAATATAATTATTCGTAGGATGTGTATAAACAACACCGTCTTTAATTGCGTAAACGTTACTTGAAGCTCCTTCAGTAACTGTTTCGCCACGATGTTGGATTGCTTCATCAGCGTTATATTTCACAGCGTATTCTTTCGCAAGCACGTTGCCTAATAAATTTAAGCTTTTGATATCACATCTTAACCAACGAATATCTTCTACAGTAACAGCATTGATACCATTTTCTAGTTTTTCCACAGGTCTGCCGTAGCTTCTTGTAAATGCCATCATCTGAGGTTTAACATCTGGTCCAGGGAATGCATGATCTCTTGGTGCTGCACCACGAGTAACTTGGATATACACCCCACCATTTTCAACATTATTTACTTCTGCAAGTTTTTTTACTTTGTCAGTTAGTGATTCTATTGTTTCATCTAAATCAATATTTAATTCTGACGCACTTCGTAAAAATCTTTCAAAGTGTTCTTTTGCAGTAAATAATGTATTGTCATAAATACGAATGTATTCGTAAATACCGTCACCAAAGTTATAACCTCTGTCATTGTATGGTACATTTGCATCCTGTTCATCTACAAATTGGCCGTTCAAAAATACCTTGTTTGTCATACTCATTCCTCCACACATAATGCGTATAGCGCTTCTAAATAAATGCTAGTAGCATTGAAAAGTTGTTTTTTCGTAATATATTCATTTCTTTGATGCATTAAATCCTCTGAGTCGCTGAACATTGCTCCGAATGCTACGCCTTTATCTAGATTACGTGCATAAGTACCTCCGCCAATTGTATAAGGCTCAGTCATGTCACCTGTTTGATTACGATAAGCTTGAACTAATGATTGTACAAATGGATCTTCTTTATCTACATTGTGCGGACGTTGAACTTTCCCAAGTTTAAGTTCGAATCCTAAATCATTCACTTCATGCTTGAATCCTTCAATTGCTTCATCAAATTCAAATCCCTCTGGATAACGTAAGTTCACACCGAATCTTCCGCCTTCAGGCAATGTATATGAAATAATACCGATATTTGTTGTTAAGTCTCCCATTTTATCAGTATGGAATTTCATACCCATTTTTTCACCGAAGTGAGATTCGAATAAGTAACGTTCACTTAAATCAACGAATTTAGCTGCTTGAGTATCTAATTCTAATCCACGTAAGAAGTGGAGTAAGAACAAACCGGCATTTAAACCGATAGATGGGTCCATACCATGAACCGCTTTACCTTTTAATCGTAAAACCAGCTTATCGTCTTCTAATTCACTGTTACCTACAAGTTCATGTGCTTCTAGATATTGTTGGTAACGTTCTGTTACTTCTGAATTGTTATTTTTAACTTTGAGATGTGCAACTGCTTCATCTGGAACCATGTTATAGCGTTGTCCAGATTCAAATGATAAAAGTGTAACTTCTGAATTTGTATCAGTAGAATCTTTTGCTTCACCAGCTAATTCAATATCGAATGTTGTAATACCTTTTTCACCATGGATTGCAGGGAATTCTGCATCAGGTGCAAAGCCTAGTTCAGGCATTTCTTCTGTTTTGAAATAACGATCTACACAAGTCCAGTCTGATTCTTCATCTGTACCAATGATAATGTGTACACGTTTTTTCCAGTCTACATTCATTTCATTTAAGATTTTAACCGCATAGTACGCAGCAATTGTTGGACCTTTATCATCCAATGTACCACGTGCAATAATTGCATCTTCAGTTACAGTCGGTTCAAACGGTGGTGTATCCCAACCTTCACCTGCAGGTACCACGTCAACATGACAAAGAATGCCGAATAAGTCTTCACCTTTACCTGCTTCAATTCTTCCTGCAACATGATCGACATCGTGGACATTAAATCCGTCACGTTCTGCAATTTGATACATATAATCAAGCGCAGCTCTAGGACCTGGACCTAGCGGTGCATCAGGTGTAGCTTTGCTATCATCTCTGACACTTTCAATTGAAAGTAAGCCGTTTAAATCAGCAATAATTTGATCTTGGTATTCTTGCACTTTTTCTTTCCACATTCGTGATCAACTTCCTTCTCAAATTTTAGTTCACTCTATATTTTACCCTAACTGATTCTTAAACAACAGTGGGAACCTACTTAATTTTCTGACTTAATCTCAAAATGTTGTCATCACAGTCATCTCAGAATGAAATTTTTAAATAAAAAAATACCTTAGCTATTCGCTAAGGTACTGAAGGTTCAATTGCTATTATTTAGTATCGTTTGAACCTTTATTGTCATTTTGTTTTAAGTCTTCTTCAGTCACAATTCTGATATTATTTTGTGCTTCATCAGATTGTTTAACATCATCTAAAGTTGGTGATGCTGCATCTTCTGAATTAGAGAAGCGAGCTTTTTACTCTTGTAAGAAACCTTTAGGGTCTTGTTTTACTTTTTCAGCATAGCCTTTAGGATCTTGTTTTACTTCGTTGAACGTTTCAGTTGCTTTAGATGCAACTTGGTTCGCTAATTCTTTAGCATTTTCTTTGTATGATTCTGGATTTTCTTTGTATTTATCATACTCTTGTTTTAGACGATCTCTGCTTTCTTTTCTTGATAATAATACTGCTGCAGTTGCTGCACCAATACCTAGTACTGCTTTAAAAAAGTTACTTGATTTTGCCATAATAATCACCTTGTCCTTTAAGAAATTAGTTTTTCACTAGTTCTAATTCTGCTTCCGTCAAAGTACGATATGCACCTTTTGACAGATTATCATCTAGTTTTAAGCTTCCGATTTGAACTCGCTTTAATTTAGTTACCTCATTTTCAATTGCGTGAAACATCCTTTTTACTTGATGGTAACGTCCTTCTTGAATTGTAACGTACACAATCCTTGGATTTTCCGTTAGTTCAAGCTTTGCAGGTTTAACCGGTCCATCTGATAATTCAATACCTTGTTCAAACTTTTGTACATCTTCCTCTGTTACAGGCAGTGCTGCTTCAACACGATATACTTTCGATACGTGTTTATTCGGACTCATTACATCATGATTAAATTGCCCATCATTCGTAATCAATAATAAGCCTTCAGTATCTTTATCAAGACGACCTACCGGAAATATGTCTAAATATTGGTAGTCTTCAATTAATCCGATAACCGTTAAGTGTTCTGCATCCTCTACAGCAGACACATAGCCTTCAGGTTTATTGAGCATCAGATAAATCTTATCAATATAAGTTATTTGTTCTCCATTGACTGTAATGATATCTGAATTCGGATCAATTTGTCGTTTGCTTTGTTTTTCTTTTTTGTTATTCACTTCAACAGCGTTCTGTTTAAGCAATTGTTTTACCTCACTGCGTGTTCCGACACCCATGTTCGATAAAAATTTATCCAATCGCATTATGAGATTCTCAACTTTCTACGTAACTTGCTTGGCAATTCACCTAAAAATTGGTCAGCAAGTCTTGTTTTCAGCGTGATACCGCCATAAACAACCATGCCTATAACAACCCCCACAATTAAGATAATCAGACTTCCGATTTTAGTTTGCGGTGACACAATCAGTTGCATTACCCAATATGCTGCTTCAACACAAAGCATCATGATAAAGCCATAGATAAAGATTTTCGCAAACTGTATCCAAGTTTCTGTAAATGTAAACTTAGCATACTTTTTCAAAATATAAAAGTTACATATGTTCGCAAACAATAATGCGATACCTGTACTTAATACCGCACCTGCTGTATGGAATGCGACAATTAATGGGAAGTTCAAGACAACCTTAACGACGACTGCTGCTAATATAACAAACACTGTCAATTTCTGTTTATCAATTCCTTGCAGCATTGATGCTGTAATACTTAATAAAGAAATCAGCATCGCGACGGGTGCGTAGAAGAATAATAAACGACTTCCGTCAAAGTTACTGCTATAGAACACTGTATATAACGGTGCTGCTAAAGCCATAATACCTAAACTTGCTGGAACAGTGATGAACATCAATACACCTAATGATGTTCTGATTTGACGATGCATTTCTGATAATTCCCCTGACTCATAAGTTTTAGTGATATAAGGGATTAAACTAATCGCGAAACCAGCAGCTAAAGATGTTGGTATCATCACAATTTTATTTGTTGTCATATTCAAGATTGTAAAGAAGTAGTCATGCAATTGTTGCGGTACTCCTGCCATACCTAACGCATTGTTATGTGTTAATTGGTCTACAATATTGAATAATGGGAAGTTCAAACTCACAATGACAAACGGGATACTATAAGAAATAATTTCCTTATACATTTTTGAATATGGTACATCTAAACCAGTGGTATCAGACGCTACCATTTTATCAATATGCGGTTTACGCTTACGCCAGTAATACCATAGCGTAAAGATACCGACGATAGCACCGATTGCTGCCGCGAACGTAGCGACACCATTCGCCATCAATACTGATCCACCCATCACATTTAACACGACATAACTGCCGCCTAAAATGAAAATAATACGTGCAACTTGTTCAGTTACTTCAGAAACAGCTGTAGGTCCCATAGATTTAAATCCTTGGAACACACCTCGCCAAGTTGCAAGTAACGGAATGAAGATAACAACTGTACTGATAATACGAATAATCCACGTGATGTCTTCGACAGTCCAGCCGCCCTCTATGTTTGATTTATGCGCAAGTGTCACATTGGCAATCAATGGTGATAATGCATATAAAATAATAAAACCGATAACACCGCTGATTGACATAACGATAAAACTTGATCGATATAACTTTTGACTGACATGATATGCACCGATTGCATTATATTTCGCAACATATTTTGATGCGGCCAATGGCACACCAGCAGTTGCTACCGCAATCGCAATATTATAAGGTGCATATGCATAGTTGAACGGGGCCAAGTTTTCTTCTCCGCCGATAATGGCATAAAACGGAATGATAAATAGCACACCTAGTATTTTAGTTATTAAAATACTTACCGTTAGAAGAAAGGTCCCTCTTACTAATTCTTGACTTTCATTCATTACAATCTTCCTATCTGAAAATAATTTTAATCTTATCCTACTACCAACAATTGTCAGCAGTTACTTTTTTTCATTAGTATTATAGCTTAAAATAGTGTTAACAGGAAAGATTATATAAATAATTTCACAACAGTGTCAGAGAAATATATCGCAGGCACTGCAAAACAAGCAAATGACTCACCTAAGCTTTCACAATAACCTAAATACTATACAGAAATCAAATTTAAAGGAGGCAGACGCGCATATACATTTCAGCGCGTACCGATTATATGTATCAATCGATTATTATCGGCGGCGGACCCAGTGGTTTAATGTCTGCAGCAGCCGCAAGTCAAAACAAACAAAAAGTATTATTAATAGAAAAGAAAAAAGGACTCGGCAGGAAATTAAAAATTTCAGGCGGCGGACGATGTAATGTCACAAATCGACTGCCCTATGATGAAATTATTCGCCACATTCCAGGTAACGGAAAATTCTTATACAGTCCTTTTTCAGTCTTTGATAACGAATCCATTATTGAGTTCTTCGAATCTCGCGGTGTGAAACTTAAAGAAGAAGATCACGGCAGAATGTTCCCGGTTTCTAACCGTGCTCAAGACGTCGTAGATACTTTAGTTCAAGAACTCAAAAATAATAATGTTGAAATTAAAGAAGAAACTGCAGTCAAACATATTAAGCTAGATGAGGACGGCCATTTTATTGTGACAGATCAAAATGATCCAGTTTATCATAGTAAGACCGTTGTTATTGCGACGGGTGGGACAAGTGTTCCGCAAACAGGATCAACTGGAGATGGCTATACGTTTGCTGAGTCTCTCGGTCATACAATAACTGAACTCTTCCCTACTGAAGTCCCAATTACTTCTAAAGCACCTTTTATTATCCGGAAGACTCTAAAAGGATTGAGTTTAAAAGATGTCGCATTATCAGTGCTTAGAAAAAATGGCAAACCGCGTATCACACATCAAATGGATATGATTTTCACTCATTTTGGAATCAGTGGTCCAGCCGCATTACGATGCAGCCAATTCGTCTACAAAGAACAAAAATCTCAAAAGAAACAAGACATTCAAATGCAATTAGATGTGTTCCCTGACGAAAAAGAAAATGAGGTTCAAGCGCGTATCAAATCTTTAATTAAAGAAACACCAGATAAACTTGTTAAAAACAGTCTGCGTGGGATTATAGAAGAACGCTATCTCAACTTTATACTAGAACAAGCTGGTGTAGCTGAAGACACTACAGGTCATCATATTTCCAACCAACAAATCCTAACGCTTGCACAACTGTTCAAAGGTTTTACATTTACAGTGAATGGTACGTTACCTATTGAAAAAGCATTTGTGACAGGTGGCGGTGTTTCTATTAAAGAAATTGAACCGCATACAATGATGTCAAAAATTACACCTGGCCTATTTTTATGCGGTGAAGTTTTAGATATTCATGGTTATACTGGCGGTTACAATATTACAAGCGCATTGGTTACAGGCCGTGTATCAGGTATCAATGCCGGACAGTTTGAATAGTTTTCCATTTAATTTAATCAACAAAATGAAAAATAGCCGAAACTGCATCGTAATTTTACGACCAGTTTCGGCTATTATCATTCAATTTAGATACTATTAATTTCTAAACCTTCATCGCCCCAAGCTTTCATACCGCCTTCTACATTAACCGCATGAATATTAGGGTTTTGTTCTTTCAAGTAATTCACTACATTCGCACTGCGAACACCTGCAGCACAGATAATGTAATACGTATCGTTCTCATTGAATTCATTAAGGTTATCAGGAATTTCATTCATTGGAATAGTTGTTGCTCCTGGAATAATACCTTTCGCTGTTTCTTCGTTTTCTCGGACATCAACGATATGAATTGGTTCATTATCGAACATTTTCTTTTTCAATTCATCAGTTGTGATTGATTCCATAACTTAATCATCCTCCTTTATTATTTAGCTACAATATTAACTAATTTTTGCGGAACTGCGATGACTTTCTTGATGTCTTTATCCCCTATATCTAATTTAACATTCTCATTGTGTAACGCAATATCTTCCATTTCTTCTTTTGACGCATCTTTTGGAATGAAGACTTTTGCTCTTACTTTGCCATTAACTTGGACAACGATTTCAACTTCGTCATCTACTAACAATGCTTCATCGAAATCTGGCCAAGGTTGGTAACTGATTGTCTCATTATGACCTAATTTAGCCCATAGTTCTTCACCTAAGTGTGATGCAATTGGTGATAACATTTTAACGAAACCTTCAACATATGGTTTGTATAATTGATCAGCTTTATAACCTTCATTGATGAAGACCATCAATTGACTGATTGCTGTGTTGAAGTTCAATGTATCAAAGTCTTCTGTCACCTTTTTAACAGTTTGGTTATAAACTTTTTGAAGTGACTTATCATCTGTATCTACAATTTTAGAAGATAATGAGCCATCTTCATTCACAAACAATCTCCAAACACGGTCTAAGAAACGTCTTGAACCATCTAAACCTTTTTCACTCCATGCGATTGCCGCATCTAAAGGTCCCATAAACATTTCGTATAAACGTAATGTATCAGCACCGTGAGAACGGATGATATCATCAGGGTTTACAACGTTACCACGAGATTTACTCATTTTTTCGTTACCTTCACCTAAGATCATACCTTGGTTGAATAATTTTTGGAATGGTTCTTTCGTTGGTACAACGCCTAAATCATAAAGTACTTTATGCCAGAATCTTGCATAGAGTAAGTGAAGTACAGCGTGTTCTACACCACCGATATATAAATCAACCGGTAACCAATGTTTTAATTTTTCTGGATCTGCTAACATTTCATCGTTATGCGGATCAATATAGCGTAAGTAGTACCAGCAACTGCCTGCCCATTGTGGCATCGTATTCGTTTCACGACGACCCTTCATACCAGTTTCTGGATCTACAACGTTTACGAATTCATCAATATTCGCAAGTGGAGATTCACCAGTACCAGAAGGTTCGATAGAATCAGTTTCTGGTAATAATAATGGTAATTCATCAGTCGGAACAGTTGTCATAGTGCCATCTTCCCAATGAATAATTGGAATAGGTTCACCCCAATAACGTTGACGGCTGAATAACCAGTCACGAAGTTTATAATTGACTTTTTTCTCGCCGGCACCTTTTTCTTCTAACAATTCAATTGCTTTTGTAATGGCTTCAGCATTATGCAAGCCATCTAAAGCACCAGAATTTACATGTGGACCATCGCCTGTGTATGCCGCTTCTGAAATATCTCCGCCTTCAATAACTTCTTTGATTGGCAAATCAAATTTTTGTGCGAATTCATAGTCACGTTCATCATGCGCAGGAACAGCCATCACAGCTCCTGTACCATAAGATGATAAGACATAGTCCGCAATCCAGATTGGTAATTTTTCACCAGATAATGGATTAATCGCATAAGCACCAGTGAATACACCTGTTTTGTCTTTTGCTAAATCTGTACGTTCCAAATCAGATTTCATAGAAGCATCTTTTTGGTATTTTTCCACTTCTGCTTTATGATCTTCTGTTGTAATTTGAGAGACTAACTCATGTTCTGGACTTAATACTGCGAAAGTCGCACCATAAATAGTGTCCGGACGTGTCGTAAACACATCAATTTTACCGCCATGATTTTCAACTTCAAACGTAACTTTTGCCCCTTCAGAACGACCAATCCAGTTACGTTGCATATCTTTAATTGATTCAGGCCAATCTAAATCTTCTAAGTCTTCTAATAAACGGTCTGCATATTCTGTAATACGAAGTACCCATTGACGCATAGGACGACGATATACTGGGAAACCACCACGTTCTGAAACGCCATCTACAACTTCTTCGTTAGATAAAACCGCTTTAAGCTCAGGACACCAGTTCACAGCTACTTCATCAACATAAGCTAAACCTTTATTGAACAGTTGGATGAATACCCATTGTGTCCATTTATAATAGTCAGGATCTGTTGTGCTTAATTCTCTATCCCAGTCATAACTGAAACCTAATTCTTGAATTTGGCGTTTAAACGTTTGAATATTCTTTTTAGTGAATTCACGTGGATCATTACCTGTATTCAACGCATATTGTTCTGCCGGTAAACCGAAAGCATCCCATCCCATAGGATGTAACACGTTGTACCCTTGCATACGTTTGTAACGTGAAATAATATCTGTTGCTGTATAACCTTCAGGGTGCCCAACATGAAGTCCAGCACCTGATGGATACGGGAACATATCTAAAGCATAAAATTTCTTTTGACCCAAGTTATCATTCGTTTTGAACGTTTTGTGTTCTGCCCAATAATCTTGCCATTTCTTCTCAATTTCTTGATGATTAAAACTCACTTTGCTTTCCTCCTAATAAAAAAATACAACTCAAACTATTATGCTTTGCTTATGAAGGACGACATTGTGCCGCGGTACCACCTTCATTCGTATCTTCTACGCACCTCATACATAATAGCTCGAGCTGTATTATTCTTAATATAATCGTTGGTAAGTTCATTTAAATGACTTAACTGGTTTGCACCGAACACCAGCTCTCTTGATAAGTCCATTAAATTACTACTCCATATACACTTATAACTATATTTTATTCTAACTCTTAATGCAAGTCTTAAATTCCTAGTCACCGCTTCTATTCTCATTGATATATTAATGAAGATTTTCTACGTCTCTGCTTATCCATAAAAAGAAAAAACAAGATATACCACGTATACCTTGTTTAAACATCAAATTCATCTGGTGATAAACGTTTATCATATATAAATAAGAAAAACATCGAAATAAACAATAAGCCCATCATCGTTAAGAACATGGCTTGCATATTGAAACTGTCAACTAAAATACCGCCGATTAAAGGTCCGAATGCTTTACCGACCGTCGCTGCTGAATTAACAATACCTTGATAAGCACCTTGTTTACCTTCAGGCGCTAATTGATTCGCAATAGTTGGAACGGCTGGCCATACGAACATTTCACCAAGCGTTAAAATGATCATCCCAATCACAAATACTGAAAATTGCTCCGCAAAGCTTGTCACAAAGAATGACACGATGAATACGCAAATTCCGACAAACATCTGTTTTTTCAAATTACCTCTAAGTAAGCGAATAACCGGATAAATTAAAGGTTGGGCTACTAAGATCATAATACCGTTAATTGTCCATAGAACACTGTATTGAGACAATGAAATATTCATTTCTTGAGTGAATGAAGCGATAGTGCTTTCCCATTGAATATATGCAATCCAACAAATTGAAAACATAACACAAAGTAATAACAAAGCTACAAAACGTTTGCGATATTTCTTTTGTGCCCATTGGTTTGCATCGGGTATTTTAACTTTACCGCGATATTGTAAATTAAATTGTGTCACTGCCACGATAAAGAATGCGACATACATTAACAAGTTTGCGATGAAAATGTAATTAAAGCTGAGTTCAGCTACATACCCAGCAATAGCAGCACCAAATGCGACACCTAAGTTTTGTGCTAAATAGATAGCATTAAAGGTTTGGCGTCCACCATTCGGCCAAACTGCACCTGCCATCGCATAAATTGCCGGGATAATGATACCGCCCCCAAATCCTAACATGACTAACCATACCGCATATAAAGGCCATCCATGATAGAAATTCAATAATGTCGTTGCACATAAACAAATCACTGCACCGCTCATAATCGTAATAAAACCACCGAGCTTATCAAAGAAAAAGCCACCTAATAAGTTCCCGACAACCATACCTAAAGAGTTGATCATTAAAACCATTCCGGCAGTCGTCAAACTCTTCCCTAATTCCTGACTCATATAAATCGTATTTAAAGGCCATAAAAAACTAGCACCCATAATATTGATGGCCATACCAATAACTAACCACCAAATGGATTTAGGCATATTCATACTGTTCCACCCGCTTTCTATTCTTTTTATCTTTTTCTCAGGCAAAAACGTTCTGTATTTTTACCAATAAAAATTTCGCAAACAGAGACAAATAACTGTAAGCGAAACGTGTTTAGGATTTATATTGAATTGAATTTTGAATTTTGCAACCAAATCATCTTACTATAATTTTCAAATGAATAAAAGACCTAATTCGGATTTTCTCCTCAACATGTCCCTTCAATTTATGGTAAAATCTTACAATGGATTAATTTAAGAAAGGAAAATGTCATATGGGTCGATATTTTACGTATGCATTTGAAGATAAACGTTATCATACATGGAATTACCATTTAAAAAATAGATTCGGACAAAAGATATTTAAAGTCGCATTAGATGGAGGCTTTGATTGCCCAAACCGAGACGGCACTGTTGCACATGGCGGTTGCACATTCTGCTCAGCTGCAGGAAGTGGTGACTTTGCGGGAAATCGTGCAGATCCGATTGATGTACAATTTAAAGAAATTAAAGAACGCATGCATGAAAAATGGCATGAAGGTAAATATATTGCTTATTTCCAAGCCTTTACAAATACACACGCACCTGTCGAAGTGTTAAAAGAAAAATTTGAACCTGTGTTGAAAGAACCTGGTGTTGTCGGCTTATCCATTGGAACAAGACCTGACTGTCTTCCTGACGATGTGGTTGAATACTTAGCGGATTTAAATAAACGTACGTATTTATGGGTGGAATTAGGATTACAAACCGTACATCAAGAAACTTCCGATTTAATCAACCGTGCACATGATATGCAGACATATTATGATGGTGTTGCTAAATTGAGAAAACATAATATTAACGTGTGTACCCACATTATTAATGGTTTGCCTGGTGAAGATTATGACATGATGATGGAAACAGCAAAAACTGTCGCACAAATGGATGTTCAAGGTATCAAAATCCATCTATTACACTTACTTAAAGGCACACCGATGGTAAAGCAATATGAAAAAGGCATGTTGAATTTTATGTCACAAGAAGAATATGTCAACTTAGTTTGTGATCAATTAGAAATCTTACCACCTGAAATGATTATTCATCGTATTACAGGTGATGGCCCAATTGATTTAATGGTTGGACCAATGTGGAGTGTTAATAAGTGGGAAGTGCTGAATGCGATTGATGCAGAATTAGCACGTCGTCATTCCGCACAAGGTGAACATTATCAACCTGTAGAGAAAGTAGAACAATCATGAAAGTAGAACGTATTTTACCATTTGCGAAGTCATTAATTATCTCTCACATCAATGAAGCTAGCACAGTAGTAGATGCTACGTGCGGCAATGGACATGACACATTATTTTTAGCCCTGCATGTTCCAAAGGGGCATGTGTATGGGTTTGATATACAGGAAGCGGCTATCAAAGCAGCACGAGAGAAAGTAAAAGATTATAACAACACTACTTTGATCTTAGATGGACATGAACATGTATCACGCTACATCAAACAAGAAGATTTGCCGATTGATGCGGCAATCTTTAATTTAGGATACTTGCCTAAAGGTGATAAACATATTGTGACGACTTCTGAAACTACTATACAAGCCATTGAGTCACTTTTTGAAATGTTAGCACCAGAAGGTATTATTGTAATTGTGGTTTACCCTGGCCATCCTGAAGGTCGAATAGAAAGCAATGTTGTCTTTGAATATCTTCAACAATTCGATCAACAAAAAGCACATGTCTTACAATACGGTTTTATTAACCAACAAAATAATCCACCTTATATTTGCGCGATTGAAAAAAGATAATATCTGAGTATAAAAATAAGAGCAGTTACCGCATAATGCGATAGCTGCTCTTGTTGTATTTAAACTTAGTTAAATAATTTATCTACACTTTTAGTTGTTTCTTTTAATACTTCTACAGAGTGGCTAAACTCTTTAGTTTCTCTTTCATTTAAAGGTGTTTCATAAATTTTCACTGCACCTGCACGGTTTACAAGTGTCGGTACACCGATGTAAACATCTTTATGACCGTATTCACCTTCTAAGTAACTTGAAACTGTTAATACAAGATTTTGGTTACGTAAAATGGCTTTAGAAATGTGTAATAAGCCCATTGCGATACCATAATAAGTTGCGCCTTTAGCTTTAATGATGTCATAAGCTGCATCACGTGTATTTAAGAAGATTTCTTCAATACGTTTTGCACGTTCAGGATCACCATTTAAAATATCATATAAATTTTGACCTGCAATACTTGCTTGTGACCATACTGCTAATTCTGAATCACCATGTTCACCAATAATGCTAGCATTAACACTTTCAGGTGCTACACCGAATTCTGCACCTAATTCATATTTGAAACGTGCTGTATCTAGAATTGTACCAGAACCGATAACACGTTCTTTTGGTAAACCAGAAACTTTTTTAGTGACATAAGTAAGCACATCTACTGGGTTAGCAGCAATTAAGAAAATACCATCAAAACCGCTGTCCATAATTTGACCCACAATTGATTTGAAGATTTTAGTATTTTTTTCTACTAAATCTAAGCGTGTTTCACCAGGTTTTTGGGGTGCACCTGCAGTGATAACAACTAAATCAGCATCTGAACAATCAGCATATGAACCTGCTGTAACGATAGATGGTGATTCACCATAAGGCATACCATGGTTTAAGTCTAGTACATCGCCTTTTACTTTTTCTTCTACTAAATCAATAATTACTAATTGATCAGCAACACCTTGTGCTACCATAGCGAATGCATAACTAGAACCTACTGCACCATCGCCTACTAAAACTACTTTATTCGCTTTTACATTACTCATATTACTTACCCTCTCCAATTTAGAATCGCTTCTATGTGATTTATTTCACATATACAAGATACCAATTTCAGCCTATAAAATCAATGCGAAATGCTTGGAAATTTTACACATTGTAAACATTTACCGACAATACAAAAGACGCTGTAATGGTAAAGGTTATTACAGCGCCTTTTTGATTAAATTTCAATTTGATCATCAATGTCATTTGGTATAAAACCTAATGCATTGACTTTGTTATTTAAATAACTAAGGATATAACGCATGACTAACGGACGCTCTGGTTCATTATGAATTTCATGGTAGAGTCCTTCCCATGCTTTATAATAAAGTTCGTCTGTTTTTACACGTTTTTTGATTTCTACAATCGCATCGGTGTCTAAAATTTGATCTTCTTTCCCATACATTAAGCACATTGGGATACTTTGGATGTCTTCTAAATGTTCTAAAGTCTTTTTCATGACATGAACAACTTCTTTATACCAATGGTAAGATACTTTTGTCAGCATCAAACCATCTTCTTTAGTTTCTCTTATAACTTCTTCATTTCTTGTTAAATGCTCTGGTTCAATGCCTACATTAAAGCGCATATCTTTAACGCCTGCACCAATATTAGATGTAAATAGATTTTTGCGTGTTTTAGCATTTGTCTTAAACGCAACTAATGGCGAAAGTAAAATAATACCTTCAATCGGCAACTCAGTTCTTTCCATTAAATTTAATGTAATCAAACCGCCTAAGCCGACACCCATTAAAAATGTAGGTAATTTATATTCACTCGCTATTCTCAACCATTCCAAGATATGTTCGTGATAGACTTCAAAGTTGTCGATTTGACCTTTATTAGATCTTGAAGTTTGGCCTTGTCCAGGCAAATCACCCATAATCACATGATATCCATTTCGTCTGAGTGATGTAATCACATAGGCATATCTGCCTGTATGTTCTAATATATTATGAGCAATAACTATGACACCTTTTGCTTCACTTTCTGTTTCCCACTTCCACATATCAACGACTACCCTTCTACTGAATTAATTACTATTATTGTATCAAAACGAACCGATTAAAATCTATTTAGAACTGACATATATACTCAACGGAATTAAGGATAACCTTTTTAGTATTGTGTTCTTTTCTCATATCAATTACATAATTTACTATTCGTGTTATTTATAAATAAATAAGTATATTTGTATATTGTTAACGTTTTTATACATTTATGAAACATGATACACTATTTTTAACAGAGTTGTATGGGAGGAATTTACATGCCATTAGTCAAAGATTTTTTTATCAGTTTATCAAATAACACTTTTTTGAACCAAGCAGCACGAAAATACGGACCTATGTTAGGTGCCAGTAAAGTAGTTGTTGGTAACTCGATTGATGAAGTTATTAAGACAATCCAAACACTTAATGATAAGGGGATTACGGTGACTGTCGATTGTCTTGGTGAATTTGTAGATTCAAAAGAACAAAGTATTAAAGAAAAGAAAATTATTTTAACTGTACTACAAGCAATTTACGACAACAATTTAGACGCACATATTTCTCTTAAAATCAGTCAATTAGGCGCAGAGTTCGATGTAGATTTGGCAGAACAGAACTTAAGAGAAATTGTAGAAAAAGCAAAGTCACTTGGTAATATTCATATCAATATTGATACCGAGAAATATGCAGGCTTATCAAATATCCTCTATGTATTGGATGAATTATCAAAAGATTATGATAACATCGGAACAGTAGTTCAAGCTTATTTATATTCAGCCGACAATATGATTGAAGATTACCCGCACATTCGATTACGTTTAGTCAAAGGTGCTTATAAAGAAAATGCGTCTATCGCCTACCAAACTAAAGATGACATCGATGAGAATTACATTAAGCTTATCGAAAAAAGACTGAAAAGTGCGAAGAATTTTACATCTATCGCTACACATGACCACAAAATCATTGATCATGTTAAAAAATTCGTTAAAGAGAACAACATAGATCGTGATAATTTCGAATTTCAAATGTTGTATGGTTTCCGTTCAGAGTTAGCTTATGAAATTGCCGAAGACGGTTATCATTTCTGTATCTATGTTCCATTTGGCGAAGATTGGTTCGGATACTTTATGCGACGTTTAGCTGAACGTCCGCAAAATTTAAATTTAGCTGTCAAAGAATTTGTGAAACCTAAAACACTTGCTGTAGGCGCTGGCGCAATTGCCGCAATTATTGGTTTAAGTTTCGGTCTCAAAGGCTTAAAGAAACGCAAGTAAATACTGTATTCATGAAAAAGGCAAGACCACTATCGGCCTTGCCTTTTGTCTGTTATTTTTAATTCAAAAACACTTATTGAATTGATTTTAATAAGTTTGCCATTTCAATTGCAGCCATTGCTGATTCTGCACCTTTATTGCCCGCTTTTGTACCTGCTCGTTCGATTGCTTGTTCAATTGTCTCAGTTGTTAGTACACCGAAGATTACTGGCAAGCCTGCTGTATCACTCACTTTTGATACGCCTTTTGCAACTTCATTACATACATAATCATAATGAGATGTTGCTCCGCGAATGACACAACCCAATGTAATCACTGCATCATACTTATTTGTTTCTGCTAATTTTTTAGCAGCTAGTGGAATTTCAAATGCACCTGGTACATATGCTACATCAATGTTATCATTTTCTACTTCATGACGGACTAATACATCTTTAGCCCCTTCTAATAAGCGACCTGTAATAAAATCATTAAAACGACTCACAACAATACCGATTTTTAAATCTTTACCTAATAGTTTACCTTCAAAGTTCATGTTAATTCCTCCAATAATATCGTTAAAATTTATTAAATCATGTGTCCCATTTTTTCTTTTTTCGTTTGCATATAATCATGATTGTGACTACATTCAGGTACAATCAGTTCAATTCGCTTTTCAACTTCAATACCATAATGTTTTAACCCTTTGAATTTTTCTGGGTTATTACTTAACAAGTTCACTTTTTCAATGCCGAAGTGTTTTAAAATTTCAGCAGCATGATAATAATCTCGTAAATCTTCTTCAAAACCTAATGCTAAATTCGCAGTGACTGTATCGTGACCTTGTTCAATCAGTTCATAGGCTTTCAGTTTATTAATTAAGCCAATGCCTCGACCTTCTTGTGGTAAGTAAATCACCATACCGTTGTGTTCATCGATGTATTTCATTGCTGCTTCTAATTGAGCACCACAGTCGCAACGTTGACTATGGAAAATATCACCTGTCAGACAAGATGAATGAATACGTACATTTTCTACGTTTTGAATGTCACCTTTAACAATTGCTACAATTTCATCATGTGAATAATCTGATTCAAATCCATACATATCAAATGTACCGAAATCTGTAGGTAGTTTTACTTTAGCTTTTGCATGCATGTGCTGTTCATGCAATTTACGGTAATGAATCAAAGATTCAATGGTAATCATTTTTAATTGATGTTTTTCTTTAAATGCTTGGAGTTGCTCACCTTTAGCCATTGTGCCGTCTTCATTCATGATTTCACAAATGAGACCTGCTGGTTTTGAGCCTGTCATACTTGCTAAATCTACAGCCGCTTCCGTATGTCCTGGACGTACTAGAACCCCGCCGATTCTAGCAATCAATGGAAATAAATGACCTGGTCGATTAAAATCTGCACTTGTACTCTCATCATTAATCAAAGCTTTAGCTGTCAGCATTCTCTCAGCAGCGCTGATACCTGTCGTAGTATCGATATGATCAATACTTTCAGTAAATGCTGTACCAAATGCATCGCTGTTATCTTTAACCATCGGCTCTAAATTTAATGAGCGTGCGATAGAAGGAGCTAGAGGTGCACAAATTAAACCACGTGCTTCTCGCGCCATAAAATTGACTGTATTTTCATTCATCAATTCCGTTACAGCTACTAAGTCCCCTTCATTTTCTCGGTCTTCATTATCCACAACAATAATACTTTCACCTTGTTTTAGTGCTTCAACTGCACTTTCGATATCATCAAATTGCATTTCTGAACACTCCTCTTAGAAACCGAATTGCGCTAATTTATCTGGCGTTAATTCAGTATTTTGATTTGAAATTGCTTTTTGTACATATTTAAATAACATATCCGCTTCCAAATGCACGGTATCACCGACACGCTTTTGACCTAAAATCGTTGCGCGTTTTGTTTCTGGAATTAAATGAATATCAAATTGGCCTTCTGCTAATCTGAAAATCGTTAAACTTGTTCCATCAACCGTGATTGAACCTTGTTGAACCATTTGGTCAGTAATAGATTTAGGACATTGTATGGTCATGATATTAGAATTAGATGACGGTCTGATTTTTAGGACTTTTCCGACTTCATCGACATGACCTAACACAAAATGGCCGCCAAATCTGCCCTGACTCGGCATAGCGCGTTCAAGATTGACCGAGCTGCCTTTAGTCAGTTGATTGAGATACGTTTTATTTTCTGTACCTTTGATAACATTCACATCAAAGGATTTCTGATTAAAGGAAGTTACTGTTAAACATGCACCATTGACACTGATTGAATCGCCGATATGCATATCTTCTAAAATTGTTTCACATGCTATCGAGAGTTTTATGACATTTTGTTCTGTCACAAGGCGATCAACCGTACCGATTTCTTCTACAATACCGGTAAACATGAAATCACTTCTTTCTTAATACAACTTTGATATTTTGATCGATGATTTCAGAATGGTCAATTTCAAATTGAGGAGTTTGTTCTAAAGGAAGTACATTGTCAGTTTGATAAAACTGATACTTGCCAGAACCTCCAATTACTTTCGGGGCGTAGTAAATAATCAGTGTTTGGACACACTGTGATTGGAGAAATTGTGAAGTCACTTTAGGTCCGGCTTCTACATAGACTGAGCCGTTACCTCTTTGATATAAATCTTTTAAAATAGTTTCAATAGAACAATCATCTAATACAATGATTTGAATATTAGACCCATGCTCTTTTGTTTTTAATTGTGTATTTTCTGTATACACAAGCACAGGTGTCAGTTGATCAGTAAATAAAGTTTGTGTGAAATCCAAATGACCGCTTCTCGCTAACACCACACGTACAGGCTGTCTTTCTCCTTCTAACCTTACCGTTAAACTCGGATTGTCAGCTTGTACAGTACCTGCACCGATTAGAATAGCATCATGTCTTGCTCGATGTTTAAACACATCCTGTTTCACACCTGGATTTGTAATCCACTTACTTTGACCGTTATCTGTCGCTTGCTTTCCATCTAAACTGACACTAACCTTTAAAGTTACTTCAGGTATCTGTGCTTGTTTAGCTTTGAAAAAATCTGTATACATAGCTTCTGCTTGTGCATCATGCTGATATTCCACTTCTATACCTGCTTCAGTTAAAATCTCATCACCAGGTGAATCTAAAGTTATATCTTTCATCGCATATACAACTTTTGAAATACCTGCTTCAATGATTTTATTGACGCAAGGCGGTGTAGAACCAAAGTGTGTGCAAGGTTCAAGCGAAACATAAATCGTTGCGCCTTCTGCATCTGCACCTGCCATATCTAAGGCTTGTACTTCCGCATGTCGTTCACCTTGTTTTAAATGCGCACCCAAACCGACAATTCTGCCATCTTTAACCACGACAGAACCAACGGCAGGGTTCACACCCGTTTGGCCTTCAGCCATTTTTGCTAATGCAATCGCATTTTGTAAAAATCGATTCAAACAATCACCTCATTAAAATAAAAAAATTCCGTCACCTAACTAAAGAGGCAACGGAAAAATGTATCATCACCGTATTTAAACAGAGTCCACCCATGTTAAAAATTGCTAACACAAACTAGACTTCACTTAAATACGCGTTTTAAATCATATTTAATGACGTCTTGATTCTTTCTCCCATCCAGACTTTCACTGTCGGCTCTAGATTCACACTAGATCAGCCATACTCTAAAATAGAGTACAGGTCGCAGGCTTATGTTTTTACTGCCGGTTGGGAATTGCACCCTGCCCCGAAAGAATATTATGAAATTGTTTCTGAATCGAACGAGCAATACTTTGCTCATATATTTATCATAGCTTATTTTAATTTAACTGACAATAATTATTACTTAATGATTATCTATTCTCCGAATGAAATTCATATAAACTATTAACCGCTTGTACAGATTGACGCACAATCATATTGACACCATTTCGTGCTTGGTTGATGCCGTTGGTAATCTGACCAATCGCAATTAAGTGTGGCAGTGTTCCGTATCTCGGGCTGATGACTTGATTTGTTTCAGGCACAATTTGAATGCCGCCCATCGGATGCGCTTGCACAATTTGTCTATTCGCAATATCAATTAAAAAGCCGTCATCTTCATCTAAATCTTTTAATTGTGTTCTAGGTCCAGTCGCATTAATCACAACATTATATTGTTCAGTTTCGTTTGAATCTTTATATTTGAAAACAAAGGTATCATTTTCTTGTACAACTTTTTCTAAATCTTTTTTGATTAACAAGTGTCCCGCTTCTATCTCTTCTATAAGCAAACGTGCTGTGCGTGGCGGCATTGGGTTGGAATTCGCTTTTAAAATCGGCATGTAGCGTTTCATAAACTCCCTTTGATCTTCAATGCTTAAACTATTCCAAATCCAGTTCATATTTTCTTTTATCGTTTCTAATAAACTTTGGAATACACCTAATATTTCTGGGTGAGCTAAATCATATTTTAAATCTTTAATTGGGTCGCCGACTTTTCGATTGATAAGCTGTTGAAGTGGGATATTCAAATCCTCACACTCTTGCTTAAAGAGATGAATAGCAGTCTCTAGTGGAACTACACCAAAATGAGATTTAATAATCTGATTAAAGTTTTCTTTAGTTAGATACTTTAATGTAATTTCTGGCATTTCCCCTCTGACACTTGGCAACTCTCCACGTCGACTCACAGCCGTCAATGGCAAGTTAGGATGATGCTTCACAACATAACGAATAACATCAAGACTAGATAAACCTGTTCCGATTACTGCGATATCATCCGTATCTTCCACTGTATTTAATGTTTCATATGTGGGATAAGGTGATTTAATAAATCCTTTTAATCCTTTTAACTGGTATGGGTCATGATACGCCATCGTACCGACTGTCAAAAAGACATAGTCATATTGACGACATGCCTCTTGTTCATGATTGGTACAAATAAAGTATTGAATATGCGCATCTTTTTCAAAACCTTTTTCCAAGTACATTTCAGTCGCTTTTTCAGTAATAATATGAATATTGTCATACATGTCATTAAATTTATCGAGATAACTTTTCATATAATGTCCAAAGACAAATCTTGGTAAATAAGTCGCATTCTCAAATTTAAAATCATTTTGTTGTTGATACCAACGATAGAATTCTTCCTGATCTTTAGAATTTAATGACATATCCTTACTTGGTAAATTAATTAGTAATTGTGAGCTGTCATTTTGAAATGGTACACCTTGTCCCATATTTTTAGCATTGTCATAAACATCAATGTCTAGTTCTTTGAAATATGGGTGTTGTTCTAATTGTCTTAAAATACTGACACCTGCAGTGCCCATTCCGATTATTGCAACACGCATACAAATAACCTCCTACTCTTCCTACATAACTACCCTGTTTATTGCTTCACCTTCTATTATGCAACAAACAAAAATAAAGCGAAACAATTAAATCACATTCATTTAATCATTTCGCTTTAAACTATATATTATATTGAATTATTATTGATGTTCTTTGTCATCTTTATAAACAAATAACTTGTAGTATTTACCTTCAGTATTAATCTTTTTATAGAAATCTGCAATAAGTGATGCGTTGCTTTCTGCCCATTTGATATCTGTTGCATATTGGTGTTCACCAGGATTCTTAGGATTCCATCTCATACTATATAACGTATTTTGATCTGGATTTGATAAGAAGTGCTTATGAATAAATTCTGCACCACCATCAATCGCTTTTTCTGGTGTATCCCAACCATGTTTTTTCGCATATTCAGCACCCGTTTTAATCGGGTCTTCATCTAATGCGCCGACACCATAGAAGTTGTAGTATTTTTTACCATCAATTTCTACACCTTTTGATAATTCACTTTTTACAGCACCTGTTTCCAAGATAGCATGTGAAATTAAGTATACTTCATTTACTTGTCGTTTTTTAGCTGCATGAATAAAGTCTTCAGTATGTGCTAATAATGTAGGTCTGTCAGCAAGCATACGCTTGATTCTATTTTTATCGATACCTTGATATTTAGATAAATCTAAGAATTGATACTTTTGAGTTTTATCATCGATAAATTTTTCACTGTCCATGGCTTTCTTGATCTCTGTTCCTGTAGCATCATGCCATCTATCATTTTTGTCGGAAACTTGTTGGCTTGTATAGTTATTAATTTGTTTTTTAGCTGCTTGATTCAGAGTTACGTCCAAATGTTCAACTGTTTCTTCTTTTTTAACATGTTTAAACAATATTTGGTCGGAAATCATAGAAAAGAAAATATAACCTGTCACAGCCAAAATAACAAGCAGCCCTATAATTGCGAAGATAGAGCCTTTCTTGTGTTTCGTCATAATTACACCTCTTAGGTCAAGTTAAAGTGAACTGCTTAACACTATGTAACACGGTGTTGAAGCTTCTCGGCGCATTCATGATGACTGATTTATTTCCTACCGAGCTATCCCCATAGTTCCTACGGTTTTATAACACTTAAAAAAATTATTTCGTTTTGATTCTAAATCTTAACACTTTTTGCAGTGTATCACAATTTAGAGTTATCCAACCACCATTCTATCATATCTTATTCCATAGAACGTGCTTGAAGTCAGAATGTAATATTGCTGTATTCTTTCAATAACATTTCTATAACCTCAGTACATGATTCGTGCAAAATAACATCCTTCAAATAAAAAACAGCCTATTTATCTACAGACATTTCTGTAATAAACAGGCGAATACTAGCTTTCGTTTTTAATTATTCCGGACGTTTGTACTCCATAATTATAAAACTAGCTGCTTCTGATCTATTCTTATAGTAGTAACGGTTCAAATCGATTGTACCTTCAATTTTGCCATCACGATACATCATTTCATTTGTCATATTATTAATCATTACAAAATCTGAACTATCTTTAATCATATCCAATTCATCATGGCGTGCGAAAAAGTGTTCTAAATTCAAGTGTGCGTAATCCATGGAATCCTCCCATCTATTAGTAAATTATGTTTAATCATGCTTATTATGTCGAAAACTACAATTTATTTTGTTAAATTATTTAATTCTACCCTTCTATTTAACACCTATTTTGTACATTTAGCAAATGAAAGAATTAATCCGCTTCGTTAAACTCAAACCAACCAGAAATAATATGTTATGTACAAAGATTGAAAGTGTGGAGTGATGAACATAGAGACATTAATCATCCGACACCAGGGTATCATTTATGCTTTATTAAAAAGATATAATATTAAGTATGATATTGACGAATATGCCCAACTTTTATCCATCAAAATGTGGTCATTATTACGACAATTTGATACGTCCATTCATAATAGCATGAGCGGTTATTTATTTCAAAGGCTGAACTACTATCTCATCGATTTATTTAGAAAGAAAAGTAAAGTTTTAGAAGAGAGTAATCAAGCAATCATCTCTGATATTAAAGATACAAGTGATTACTCAGATTACAATTATCTCACGCAGTTGATCGCATCTAAATATTACTTGCTGCTTAATGACTATGAACGCATGTGGTTGAATTTAAAATTATGTGGTTATAAACAGTTCGAAATACAAACTTTGATGAAGAAGTCAGCGACTACAATCAGAAAGTATCAAATGCAAGTTCGCCATAAACTTGCACCTTTAAAACACTTTCTTAAAGGAGAGATGTCATAATGGTTGTTTGTGAACGTCCAAGAATTTTATATTTCACTTCCTACCCTCATCACACTTTCCAAATAGAATGTGTTTACAACATGTTTCATGGTTTAACGAAAGTGCCATTAAAATCTTATATGAATGCAATATTAAGACGTGAATCACCTCAATCTAAATATGCATCATATGAATTGAAACAAATGCTCAATATTCGTAAACACTTGCCATTAATCGTGAATCAACAAACCATTTTATTCCCTATACAGAATAAACGTGCACCTATCCAACATTTTGTAAATGGTTTGGAAATCATAGGTCTAAAACAAGAACGCTATACGACAAGACTGATCTTTAAAAATGGTGTGCATTTAGTCGTAAACGCCCATTACTCGTTTGTGCATCGTAAGTGGTTAGAATGTATCTTCTTACATTTTATGACTTTTCATGACGCTGATTAAAGCGATTTTCTAACAACTTTTTTGTAAAGAATGCTGTAACGATTTTCATTAAAATACTTGCGACGATCAGCGATATAATGCCACCTATTAGAATTAATGCTAATTGTACAAGTGATAAATCGACTTGTGGATTTACAAAATATTGAACGACACTTAAACTCGTTAGTAAACCAAATAAAAATAAACCTAGTAATAATGCATTGATAAGTAGCATCCCAACAATAATTAAGAATAGTGACGCTGTCCCTTGATGACGCTTTTTAAAGATATGCGTTCTTAAAAATTGATTTGAAAACTTGATAGGCTGTTTATAAGTTAATGTATCAGTCTGATTGTTTTCTAAATCCTTTAAAACTTGGCTCAACTGATCTTTTTCTTTCTTATTTAGGAACCAAAGTTGCTTTTTTACTTTTGTTTCAAATTGCTCTTTTTTCACGACATCTATACACCTGCCCGGTAAAAATTTTAAAAAGAGGCAGAAATAACTTTACGATAAGGACTGATACCTTGGTAAAGATTATTTCTGCCTTTATTTTATACTAGAATCAATTATCATGATACTAGATTTCTCATTTAATTATAGAATTGAAAGTCCTGATTTTTGAATATCTTTTGCAAATCCTTCAACAGTATCTACTGATAATTCATTGATATCTCTGCCGATATTTGGAATTTTGCTGATAACGCCTGCTGGGC
The DNA here is from genome assembly GCF_002902285.1 of Staphylococcus simulans. GTDB lineage: Bacteria > Bacillota > Bacilli > Staphylococcales > Staphylococcaceae > Staphylococcus > Staphylococcus simulans. The sequence continues at coordinate 121,514 of NZ_PPRU01000025.1, forward strand.
ATGTGATAATATCTGCACCAATTTCATCTGCTTGAATGACATTAAATAATTCACGGCAACTTGCCCACAATAATTTTACACCTTTTTTAGAATGTGTTACTTCTACAGATTCTTTCATTAGTGGTAATGGATCCACACCAGTGTCCGCAATACGTCCTGCAAAGACAGAAACATAAGTTGGAACACCTTCTGTGACTGCATCTGTAATTTCTTTAACTTGTTCTAAAGTGTATACTGCAGTTACGTTTAATTGTACGCCGTCAGCTGATAATCTTTTAATTAAAGGAATTGTAGACTCACCTTTTGTATTCACAATTGGAATTTTAACGAAAACATTTTTACCATATTGTTTTAAAATTTCCGCTTCTTTTTCCATTGTTTCTAAATCATCCGCAAATACTTCAAATGAAATTGAAGCATCTGGAATTTCTTTCACAGCTTCCTCAGCGAATGCTTTATAATCTGTAACACCTGCTTTAGCCATTAAGCTCGGGTTTGTTGTGAATCCGTCTACCTCGTTATTTTTGTAAGCTTTTTTCATTTCTTCAATATCTGCACCATCCGCAAATACTTCTACATTCAAATCTGCTTTTACCATAAAATAAGTGCCTCCTTATTACTGTTAACTTTCAATGCTGTCTAAAGTAACTTGATTATAACATTCCCCCGTTTAAATCGCGATTGATTAACTCACAGCAGAATTGTTAACAAAGGTTTAAAAAAGAAACCACAACCCTCTAAAATTTTATGATATTATAAAAGAATGTACAGAAACGGAGGTCATCATGTCACGGTCAAAACTTTATTTTTACCTTACTATAATCCTTATTATCATCAGTTTTAACTTTAACATGTATAATCCACTGTTAAACGAGCAGTTTCATTCAATTGCGAAAAAAATAATTACAAGCAGTGTTGTTAATGCAATTATCCTAATTATTGCGATCATTTTAGCAGATAAATCTATTAAACATTCAAAAGAACGTACAGATTGGATTCGTAAAGCCAGTAAAATGTTACCTATCATCTTATTTATAGTGATTGTTATTCATATCGTTACTTCTTTAATCTCATTTGGTATGATTAAATTTTAATTGACAACCCACTATAACAGTAGCATTATTTATATATTAAAAATGTAACGAGGCGATATTTTGCAGTATTTATATGTGTTCGTAGGAGGCGCACTAGGTGCCTTGCTGCGATTTATCTTTTCACAATTAAATCATGGCCAAGGATTCCCAATCGGAACTTTTATTGCTAACTTAGCGGGTGCCTTTTTTATGGGTTTAGTCTCCGTCTTGGTAATTCAAACTTTTAAATCTAATCCTTTACTCAAAAAAGGAATTACAACTGGATTTTTAGGTGCATTAACCACGTTCTCTACATTTCAATTTGAACTGGCAAAAATGTTTGAACATCAGCAATATATTTTACTTTTTGTCTACGCGATTTCAAGCTATATTCTTGGTTTAGCAGTATGCTATATCGGTAGTAAAGCTGGAGGTGCCTTAAGTCATGAGTAACCTTTTATTAGTAATGCTTGGTGGCGGTTTAGGCGCTGTAGTCCGTGCAGCTGTCACAAATAGCTGTTCAAAACTATCTACTCAGCTGCCAATAGCAACGCTTATTGTCAACTTAGTAGGCAGTTTCTTAATCAGCTTGCTATCAGGTATCGCAATTGCACAAGCTTGGTTGTCTCCATTGATTATTGTAGGATTTTTAGGTGGATTAACTACATTCTCTACCCTATCACTGGAATTAACCAATATGTTGACCACTAAGTCACAACGTATGCTTTTTATTGCGTATAGCTTTTTACAATATGGATTATGCTTTATCGCATGCCTAATCGGTTATGTTATCGCATAAAAGAAGCGTTATCTTTTACAACTCACTGTAAAGGGTAACGTTTCTTTTTGATTAATATGATTTATAAGATGGTACACCTGCGTCTATACTTTTATTTTGATTTAATAGATCTATACGTTTCATTTGGTCGTCGGATAGCTCAAAGTCAAACACGTTGATATTTTCTTTAATGCGTGAAGGTGTAATGGATTTAGGAATCACAATAACATCATGTTGAATATGCCATCTCAATACAACTTGCGCAGGTGACTTCTCTACTTCGTCAGCGATAGCTTGAATTGTTTCATCTTTTAAGATGTCGCCGTTCATAAATGGTGACCAAGCTTCTGCTTGAATACGTTGCGCTTTAAGATACAACCTTAAATCATTTTGTGTTAAATAAGGATGAAATTCTATTTGATTAATCACTGGTTTAATCGATGCATGTGACAACAAACTTTCTAAATGATGCGGTTGAAAGTTGCTGACACCAATATTTTTAACTTTATTTTGTTTTAATAAATCTTCCATGCCTTTCCATGTATCAATCATTTCTTCTTCATTAGAGCCAGGCCAATGCATTAAATATAAATCTAAATAATCTAAATCAAGTTTATCTAAAGTTCGTTGATAAGCTTCTTCTACATTCATTCTGCCGTAATCATCTAACCATAGTTTTGAGGTAATGAATAAATCTGAGCGGTGTATGCCAGCGGCTTGAATACCCTTTTTAATGCCTTCTCCTACTTTTTCTTCATTTCCATAGCGTGCAGCTGTATCTATACTGCGATAACCGTGTTCTATCGCAAATGATACACGTTGTGCTAATTCATCACTATTTTCAATTCTATATGTGCCAAGTCCCAATTGTGGCATCGTTTGTCCATTATATAGCGTAAATGTATTCATTTTCTCTCTCCTTGCATTGTTGCTTTACCTTTATGCTATGCACAATGAATAAAACTGTAAAACATTTTGAATTAAAAATGCACTGCTAACTGTAAAATTACAGTCAACAGTGCATATTGTATTAATTAAATGATTCAATTTCTTCCATAACACGTTGTAAGTCTTCAACATTATATTGAATACGTCCATGGAAAACGAATTTATTAAAGTATTCATCTAATTGTTCTGGTCCAACTAGTACTTTAGTATTTGTTGTTTGTGCGTAATTTGAAATTGTCACTGCACCTTCATTTTTAGGATTGAAATAAAGTAATGCCATTGGTGTATATTTCAAATTCAATTCGCGCTTCAATGTATCTGCTAAGTGCTCAACTTCTTTTAATTGATTTGAGTAGTTTACAAATGAAGCTGATTGCTTATCATCATTTTCATCTAACACTAATGTTTGAGGATGACGTTTATCTAAATCCAACACATCAAAGACTTGTTCAATGGTTGGTAATGTACCGAATTGTTCTTGACTGATGCCATTATAAACATGTCCTTTAAGTAATTGAGAATCGATAATGTATAAGCCTGTACGTGTTAAGACTAAATGACTGATACGATCAATCGCATTAAAATCATTTTTAGGTAAGAAGATATTCGCCATAATATGCATATCTTCTGGTCGAATACGTTTTTCTTTAACCAAACGATCTCTGATACCGATTAAACGCATGTCTGTCACATACTCACTATGATTTTTCGAGAAGAGCTTCAGCGCATCGATTTCACGATCTTTTGCTGTCACTGTTTCATCGAAATCAGCGCGTTGTTTTGTGACCGCTTTTTTATGTTCGACGCGTTCTTTTTCAAGCTCGTCTTCATAATTTTCTTTTATACTTCTTTCTTTTGCCTCATATTGTTCCTCTGCTTTCAACTTAGCCTTTTTCTTACTGTTTAAGACAACTAAGAATAAGACAAAGAAGATAACAGCGACGACAATTGCTGCAATCAAACCAATTTCTAATGGTCGCATAACATATTCCGCTCCTTTACATATCTTACTCCCAATTATAAAGGAAAATATCGAATGTATCGATAATAAAATGTCACAAATTCAAAAACTGTATAGTTATGCTTGAACAGCTTCTTTTAATGCATCTACTTTATCTACACGTTCCCATGGTAAAGCAACATCCGTACGGCCAAAGTGACCATAAGCTGCTGTTTGTTTATAAATAGGACGTTTTAAGTCTAACATTTTAATGATACCTGCTGGACGCAAGTCAAAGTTAGCTCTTACCGCTTCTACCAATTGTCCTTCAGAAACTTTACCAGTTCCAAATGTATCAATTGAAATAGATACAGGTTCTGCTACACCGATAGCGTATGCAAGTTGTACTTCACATTTATCTGCTAATCCTGCTGCAACAATATTTTTAGCCACATAACGTGCTGCATATGCTGCTGAACGGTCTACTTTTGTAGGATCTTTACCACTGAAGCAACCACCGCCATGACGTGCAAGACCACCATAAGTATCTACAATAATCTTACGTCCTGTTAAACCAGCGTCACCTTGAGGTCCGCCAATCACAAAACGACCTGTCGGGTTAATGAAGAATTTAGTTTCTTCATCTAATAGCTCAGCTGGTACGATTGGATCAATCACATGTGTTCTGATATCACGTTGAATTTGATCTAATGAAGCATCTTCAGCATGTTGTGTTGAAATAACAATCGTATCAATACGTGCTGGTTTATCATTTTCATCATACTCAACAGTAACTTGTACTTTACCGTCTGGTCTTAAGTAAGTTAATGTACCATCTTTTCTGACATCTGATAAACGTTTCGCAAGTTGGTGTGAGAAGTAAATAGGTGTCGGCATATACGTATCTGTTTCATTCGTCGCATAACCAAACATTAAACCTTGGTCACCTGCACCTGTACTTTCAATTTCCTCTTCCGTAATTTCATTTCTATATTCTAAAGCAGTGTCTACTGCTTGTGCGATATCTGGTGATTGCTCATCAATTGCTGACATCACAGCCATTGTTTGGCTATCATAACCATATTTCGCTCTCGTATAACCGATTTCTGCTACTGTATCACGGACAACCTTAGGAAAATCAACATAAGTTGCTGTAGAAATTTCTCCGACAATCATAGCCATTCCCGTAGTGACTACTGTTTCGCAAGCTACTCTTGCATCCGGATCTTTCTTTAATAATTCATCCAGAATAGCGTCTGAAATTTGGTCCGCTATTTTATCAGGATGCCCTTCTGTAACAGATTCTGACGTAAACAATTTTCTATTATTCGACATAACTGACTCCTTTTAATTTTGATTACGAAAATTCTCTATCTACGAGCTCAAATAAAAAAGGACTTTCAAACTATATAAACATAGAGAGAAAGCCCTTAAACGTCCTTTCGCTCTTATCGTTCAAACATCTTTAATGACATTTGCAAACGGTTTGGCACCTTTCTCCGATAAGGAGAGGTTGCTGGGCTTCTTTGGGTCCATGTCCCTCCGCCACTCAGGATAAGAGAATCCGTTAATCACAATACTACCCAAACTCTTTAGGCTTGTCAATTCTATATGTCTAAAATCTTAAATCTGTTATGGAATAATCGGCATATTATGTTATACTATGAAAATGTAAAGGCTTACAATTATTAACAATACTTACGCGCTGGAGGGGTTTTTAAAATGGCAGTAGATGCACAAACTAACCGTAATAAGTTGGATCATTTGATTGGAAAGTCTTCATCACTTTTCCAACTCACAACTACACAATTGTACAACAAGATTCTGGACAACAACGAAGGGGAACTGACAGAGCTTGGGGCTATCAATGCACTGACAGGTCAATACACTGGACGTTCACCTAAAGACAAATTTATTGTAAATGAACCTTCTTATAGAGATACGATTGACTGGGGTTCAATCAACCAACCTATTGAAGAAGATACATTCTTAAGACTTTACGACAAAGTTTTAGACTATTTAGATCAAAAAGATGAACTTTATGTCTTCAATGGTTATGCAGGCAGCGACGAAGATACACAACTACGTTTAACAGTAGTGAACGAAATGGCATGGCATAATTTATTCGCGAAAAATATGTTCATCCGCCCTTCTTCAAAAGAAGAAGCTCAAAAAATCAAACCAAACTTCACAATTGTTTCAGCACCACACTTCAAAGCTAATCCTGAAGTAGATGGTACAAAATCAGAAACATTCGTGATTGTTTCATTCAAACACCGCGTTATCTTAATCGGGGGAACTGAATATGCGGGTGAAATGAAAAAAGGTATTTTCTCAGTCATGAACTATTTATTACCACAACAAGACATCATGAGTATGCATTGCTCAGCCAACGTTGGCGAAAAAGGTGATGTTGCTTTATTCTTCGGTTTATCAGGAACTGGTAAAACAACATTATCTGCAGCACCTGACCGTAAATTAATCGGAGATGATGAACACGGTTGGAACCAAAATGGTATTTTCAACATTGAAGGCGGCTGCTACGCTAAAGCAATCAACCTTTCAAAAACGAAAGAACCTGAAATTTTCAACGCAATCCGCTACGGTACAATTTTAGAAAACGTAGTCGTTGCTGATGATGGTTCAGTTGATTTCGATGATAACGAGCACACTGAAAATACACGTGCTGCTTATCCGATTGATTACATTAAAAACATTGCTAAACCATCTAAAGCTGCACACCCAAATACAATCATCTTCCTTACTGCAGATGCATTTGGTGTGTTACCGCCAATCTCTAAATTAAACAAAGCACAAGCACTGTATCACTTCTTAAGTGGTTTCACATCTAAGCTTGCAGGTACTGAACGTGGTATTACTGAACCAGTTCCTTCATTCTCAACTTGCTTCGGTGCACCGTTCTTGCCATTAAACCCTAAAGTTTATGCAGAATTATTAGGTGAATTAATCGATAAACACGATGTGGATGTTTACTTAGTGAATACAGGCTGGACTGGTGGAAAATACGGCGTAGGTCGTCGTATCAGCCTTAAATATACACGTCGCATGGTAGACGCTGCGATTAAAGGCGACTTAAAAGATGCTGCATTCGAAAAAGATGAAGCATTCGGTTTAAGTATTCCAACTGAAATTGAAGACGTACCAAATTCAATTCTACAACCAATCAACGCTTGGAGTGATAAAGACGCATACCGTGAACAAGCTGAAGACTTGAAATCACGTTTCGTTGAAAACTTTAAGAAATTCGGTGAAGAAAACGATGAAATCGCTGAAAAAGGCGGATTCCAAGCCTAATTAAATATAGAAATAAAGAATTCCGAGAGAGGTCACCCCTTTCTCGGAATTTTTATATCTTTTTTGCTTCAACATCGTCCATCCATTGATGTATCACTTGTAATACTTGTTTTAATGCTTTCGGTCTCGGAATATGTCCTTCCTTAGGTTGATAATACGTTTGATAACGATGTCCGATTTTTTTCAAGTAATTTTCTAAATAATAAGCTTGATGAATACCAACTTGAATATCTTCACCGCCATGAATAATTAAAATCGGTGGACTATTTGCGTCAATATATTGTAAAGCTTCTCTTTCTTGATAAGCAGCTAAATCTTTTTTAGGATGCCCTACCATACGACGTAACATCCCTCTTAAATCCACTCGCTCTTCATACATCAAATGCAAGTCAGATACACCGCCCCAAGTAATATAGCTGTCTGCTGGTAAATCTTGGAATGTTAATAATCCTTGTAATCCACCTCGAGAGAAACCAATTATATGCACAAAAGCTTCTGGATATAATATTTTTAATATACGGATCGCTTGTGTCACATCATGCAAATCATCACCACTGAATTCATCTCTGCCTTCACTGCCATTGTTACCGCGATAGTAAGGTCCGAAAACTAACGTATGATCATTCGCAAACTGTAATAGACGTCCAGTTCTGACACGCCCTACTTTTCCTTTACCGCCACGTAAATAGACTACAATGCGCTTTACAGACTGTTTAGGTGTAATCATAAGTCCTTTGACTCGTAAATCATCTACAAGGTAAGTTACTTCTTCACCACGATGCGTTGTGAGATCAATCGGCATCCTCTTTCTTTTGATAAAGTCCAAGTTCTATCACTCTTTCTACACATTTTAATATCGCTTCGTCTTCTAATAAGAAACTCTTTTCTTCATCCGAAATTTCATCTAAATGTTTACACGTCACAGGGCCTGCTGTTTCTAAATAATCGTTTTTACTTTCTAAAGTGTCTACTTGCACCGCAAAGACATCTTTCGTAAACCATTTCGTCCCTTCTGGGTGATATACGGTATATTGCGCAACATACGTCATCTCAGCAACAATCCCGCCAGTTTCTTCATAGACTTCACGAACAATTGCTGATTCGCTACTTTCACCCTGTTCTATTTTCCCACCTGGAAATTCTATCCCTCTTTTTTTATGTCTAGTTAAAAGATAACTATCATTGAGAAATGCGATCGCAAGAACGTGTTCCCCATTTGGTTTATCTTGTGGTTGTGTAAAATTCAACCGAATTTCTTTATCAAATTGATCATGTATAATCACGTTCTATCACATCCTTTTATTATATATGCTAAAATAGATTCGTTACGAATTGAGACAAATCAGTTGGAGGGATTAATTTGAAGAAGCTCTTACTCGGCTTAATATGGATATATCAACATTTTATTTCACCGTTGACACCTCCTACATGCCGCTTCTACCCTACATGTTCAAACTATACAAAAGAAGCTATTGAAATCCATGGCCCAATCAAAGGAACATGGCTTGGTATCAAACGCATTTCAAAATGTCATCCGCTTCATAAAGGTGGATTTGACCCAGTGCCATTAAAGCATGACAAGCATCAACATTGTCATCATCACCATCATCATGAATAAATTTTTAATTGATCCGCATCAATTTCAGGGGGCGCAAAGTATAAGTGTCCCCTTTTTAATATGCCGTTTTCTTGTGTAAACTCCTGATCAAAATAATAGCCATAAGGCGTTACATCCCCTGGATAGTCAGCATACTGACTTAGATAAGCAGTAAAATAGCGGCTTAATCCATATTCATACATACCGCCGATCACTACTTTAATGTTTTGTCGATGCAAGCTGTCTATCGCATCTAATATTTTATCTATGCCGCCAAGTCTGAAAGGCTTTAAAATCACTGTATCAATCGGATATTGTTCAATCAAGGTTAAAATGCTTGAGACATCTCTTGCTTTCTCATCTATTGCTACAGGTAGGATAACTTTTGGAGATAAGGTTTTCAACATTTCTAAATCCTTAAAAGGCTCCTCGATATACAAGATATCTTCAAGGTTTTGAACTTTTTTTAAAGTCGCTATATCTTGATTCGTTAAAGATTCATTCGCATCTAATGCGATCCATGGTTTAATTGGTAAATTTTGTAGCTGTTCGATGTCAGCAATAACTTTTGGCGACCACTTTAATTTAATACGCTTTGGTTTTGTTTCTAATAGTTGCTGATAATTTTCAGTTGATAAACCACTTATCGTTGCACCATACTGAACCTCGAATGAAGGAAGATGATGGAAAACTTGATATAACGCCATCGCAACAGTACTTCTCGCTGCAGGTGCGTGATTCAAGTGGTTCAACAATACTTTAGCTTCATCAAAGGTTTCTATCTCTTTATCTTTGAGGACTGTATTAAACCATTGTTTCAATGTTTCATACACACTCTCTATTGTCTCTTTATCATACCAATCTGTTTCAAAGGCATTACATTCGCCGAAATAAGTTTGTCCGTGCTCATTTTTCAATCCGATCACTAAGACTTTTCTTGTTTCTAGAGTGACTTTAGGCGTTTTAATCTGATGCTTAAATGCTGCTTCATACGTATAAAATAGAATCGATTCAAAACGCATGCTTATTCCTCTAGCTTTCCACGTTTTAATTTACCTGTAGATGTATAAGGCAATATTGTCACTTGTTGATAGTATTTCGGCACTTTATATTTCGCTAATTCCTCTTTTAAAAAGGTATCTAATGCGTCATGATTTATATCTTTTTCACTCGTATAATATAATGCCGGCACTTGTCCCCAAGTATTATCATCTTTGGCATAACACATTGCATCTGTAATACCGTCAAAACGTTTCACAACTGTTTCGATTTCATAAGGATAAATGTTTTCTCCACCGCTGATAATCAAATCTTTTCTGCGGTCATAAACCATCACAAAGCCATCCATATCTACACTTGCGATATCACCTGTTTTAAAGTAGCCATCTTCAAATACATCTGTCAGATTTTCAGGATATAGATAACCTTCCATAACGTTGTCACCTTTTAATAAGAGTTCTCCATGTCCTTCATGGTTTGGATTGATAATCTTAACTTGAACGTTTGGGCTCGGTTTCCCTACTGTGTTAGGATTTTGTTTAAGCATGGATGGAGAAGCGGTTAAAAATTGTGAACACGTTTCTGTCATACCAAATGAATTATAAATCGGTAAATCCGCTTTCAAGGCGTTATGAATTAAATCATCAGATAATTTCGCACCGCCAAGCAGTATTTTTTGAAGTTGATAAGGTTGTGTTAAACCTGCGTCCATCATCCAACCTAAAGTTTGCGGCACGAGTGAAATGTGGGTAATCTGTTCACTTTGAATCGCTTTTAATACCGTTTTTGTTTCAAATTTCTGCATTAATCTGACTGTAAAACCTTCAATGATACTGCGCAGTAACACACTTAAACCTGAAATGTGATAAATCGGCAAGACAGATAACCATTTCGTATTACTATCAAAACCTAAGCTTTCTCTGCATCCATTCGCACTTGCTAAATGGTTATTAAAAGTTTGGGGTACTGCCTTTTGCGGACCTGTCGTTCCTGAAGTAAACATAATCGAAGCGATACGGTTTAAATCCAGTTCAGTCTCATAAGTTTGTGTTGAGCGACGTTGTTCAACTTCACTCCAATTTATAATGGTAAAATCATCTAATTCTAATGGTAATGTGGCAATGATTGTATCTGTGTGTACAGATTTAAGTTGCGCTTTAATTTCTTTGTATGTAAGTCGTGTATTAATCATGACTGCTTCTATACCAGCAAACCATGCACCATAAATCATTAAAGCCGCATCTATACGATTATCTATATAAAATGCAATTCTCTTTTGATTCAGTTGTTTAAATACATATGCATATTGTTTTGCTGATTGATACACGCTCGCGTATGTAAGTTTTGTTGCTCCATCGTCTAATGCGATATTTTCAGGAACACGCTCTGCGCTTTGTTTTAACCAAAAATCCATACTATCTTCCTCCCATAATCTCTACCTATCTATCATAACAAAATTCAAGTAGTTTCCCTTAATTTTCGAATTGAAAAAAGAGGATGCGCGTTGCACCCTCTCATTTCTTTCATATTTAATTGAACAGTTGACTTAGTTTATCTTTAATCGTTTGTAGTTTACTATCGATATCATTTAATAAACTGTCTACTTTAGATTGATTTTCACCATTTTGTTGCGCTTGGTTTGCTTGTTTTAATTTATCAACCGCATTTTGATATTGGTCAGTGACATTTTGATCTGTCGCATTTGAAGCTTTATCTTTTAATTGGTTAACTTCATTTTGTGCAGATTCAATCGCATTCTGGCTATTTTGACCATTTTGAATGTTGTTTTTAGCACTTTCAATTTTTTCTTTAATGACTGTTTCTTTCTCACGAATGATTTCTTTATAGTTATTTGTCACTGGTTTTTGAGTTTGTGAGCTATTAGGTTGTGTTTGTTGTGTTTGCGCATTTTGATTTGCGGTTTCTGTGCTATCTTTTGGCTGCATCATATTTCTAACTATAAATATTGCTACAACAATCAATAAGATAACTACAATCGCGGCCAAACCTTTTTTCCATTTACTATTTTTACGATTCTCATCTTCCAACATACGTTCACGTCTGTAATCACGTTCATTATAATAACGACCATCTTCATCAGAACGTCTGCGGTACTCTTCTTCACGTGTATCACGATATCTTGGATCGTGTCCATCTCTTGAGTCACGTGGGTCTCGATTATAGCGGTCATAATCAGGTTGATTTCTATCTGAGCGTTTCATGTCTATCACCTTATTTCGAAATAATGTTAAAGTTTTTCTTATATTACTCTTACCACTATTGTACCACGCGTATTCATCATGCACCTCGTATAAAAGTCGTATCTATTTCTCTATTTCTATTGTATTCAATATAGAGTTATAAGATAATAATAGAAATTGCTTGAAATGAGGGAATTGTTTTGCGCCAATCATCCAATAAAATGCCACGTACTATCATGAAATATTGCGGCTCAATTATATTATTACTACTTATCGTCTACTATTTATACAAAAATTACGGTAGTAACTTATTCAGACTAGATATTCCAACTGATTCTTCTATGTATTACATTATTCATCTTGATTGGAATAGATATGCTGAAGCTTATGTCGCAACTTTGACTACAATCATTATCCCCTTATTTCTAATCGGGATAATCCTGTTCATACTGACTCGCCTAACTAAAGGTACAGTTAAAAATATATTAATCAAAATACTGCCATTGATATTATTCATTGCACTTTTTGTCTTAATCTTTGTGCCGATGTTATTCGTACTAAACGTGACACACTTTTCATTCTTAGCAACATTTTTATCATTCTTGGCATTATCCAAACCAGCAATGGTAAAAATCTATCGTTTCAGCCAAAAAAGTGTTGATGAGATCAATCATCCAGAGATCAATACAACAGAAAAAGAAAATAAATCATAAGATGCATCCACTTCATATCGGAGTGGATGTTTTATTTCTTTAACTATCTACTACTTAGCGTTATATGAACCTATATAGCTCATAACAAAATAAGCAAACGCTCTTTGAATGAACATAATTGCTATTGATTGAAACGTAATTCTGAGTGGATGATTGCTTAGCGAAAAAGAAACATAATTGCATATACTCCATACCCCTATACCGTATATGTTATACTAAAGTTGTATTTACTATATCAATATATTTAGGAGGTATTATTTTGTCTAGTCATGAACATACACATAAAAATGGACAACATAAACACCATGAGCATACGACTGATAACGGTCACAATCATCACATGCATCATCATGGGAATTTTAAGCGTAAATTCTTTATTTCTTTAATTTTCACGATACCGATTATTATTTTATCACCTATGATGGGTATTCAATTACCATTTCAAGTTACTTTTTCTGGATCAGACTGGATTGTTTTAATTCTATCGACCATTTTATTCTTTTATGGTGGTATGCCCTTCTTATCAGGCGCTAAGGATGAAATCGCTTCTAAAAAACCAGGCATGATGACATTAGTAGCACTTGGTATTTCAGTAGCTTATTTCTATAGTTTATATGCATTTTACATGAATAACTTTAGTGATTCATCGTCGCATACAATGGATTTTTTCTGGGAGTTAGCAACTTTAATTATAATTATGTTATTAGGCCACTGGATTGAGATGAACGCAGTAGGCAGTGCTAGTAGTGCCCTTAAAAAAATGGCCGAACTACTCCCCAATACTGCAGTTAAGGTAACTGAGGATGGTCAACGTCAAAAACTTAAAATCTCGGATATTCATAATGGTGATATAGTAGAAATCAAAGCAGGTGAAAGTATTCCAACAGACGGAGTAATTGTTGATGGTAAAACATCGATTGATGAATCATTAGTTACTGGAGAATCTAAAAAAGTTCTAAAAAACAAGAACGATAATGTTATCGGTGGTTCAATGAATGGTTCTGGTACAATTCAAGTTAAAGTAACTGCAACTGGAGAAGATGGCTATTTATCTCAAGTTATGGGGTTAGTAAGCCAAGCTCAAAATGATAAATCAGATGCTGAACTTCTTTCTGATAAAGTCGCAGGATACTTATTTTATTTTGCAGTAATTAGTGGATTAATTGCGTTTATTGTTTGGATGCTGATACAAAACGATATTGATTTTGCGCTTGAACGCTTAGTAACTGTATTGGTCATTGCTTGTCCGCACGCTTTAGGTTTAGCTATACCCTTAGTTACAGCACGTTCTACTTCTATAGGTGCACATAATGGATTAATTATAAAAAATAGAGAATCTGTAGAAATCGCACAACACATCGATTATATTATGATGGATAAAACAGGTACATTAACTGAAGGAAATTTTTCAGTTAACCATTATGAAAGTTTTACTGACGAATTTAGTCATAAAGAAATATTAAGTTTGTTTGCTTCATTAGAAAGCAGCTCTGAACATCCGCTCGCTGTTGGAATTGTCGAATATGCAAAAGAAGAAAACATTTCTTATTCATATCCTGAAGATGTTAATAATATTTCAGGTGTGGGATTAGAAGGCAGTGTTGATGGTAAAGAAATTAAAATTGTAAATGCCTCATATTTAGATAAAAAGGATTTGAAGTATAATAAAAAACAATTTAAAGAACTTGCTCAGCAAGGTAACTCTATTAGTTATTTAATTTATGAACAACAAGTGATTGGCATTATCGCCTTAGGAGATCAAATCAAAGAAAGTTCAAAACAAATGGTCGCAGATTTAATAGCGAAAAACATCACACCAGTTATGCTTACAGGAGATAATCATGAAGTAGCACAAGCAGTAGCTAAAGAATTGGGAATTAAAGATGTTCATGCGCAATTAATGCCTGAAGATAAAGAAAGAATCATAAAAAATTATCAGAAAAAAGGCAGCAAAGTAATGATGGTCGGCGATGGCATTAATGATGCGCCAAGTTTAGTCAGAGCAGACATCGGAATGGCAATCGGTGCAGGCACAGACGTAGCTGTTGAATCAGGTGATGTCATACTTGTCAAAAGTAATCCTTCTGATATTATTAACTTCCTTACCCTATCAAAAAATACAATGCGGAAAATGGTTCAAAACTTATGGTGGGGTGCTGGATATAACATCATTGCAGTACCTCTTGCAGCTGGTGTACTAGCCTTTATGGGTATAATACTCTCACCTGCTGTCGGAGCAATACTCATGTCTTTAAGTACAATTATCGTTGCGATTAATGCTTTCACATTAAAATTAAAATAAATGATTCAATGAGATATAACCACTTTCATCAACAATTTATGAAAGTGGTTATTTTTAGTAAATGCCTATTTATTTGTACTATTGACCAGTTACAAAGGGAAAAGGGCTCTTCACAAAAATAAAAAAAGCCAAATGATTATGCATCAATTGGCTACTACTTTTAAAAATTCAACTTAAGTAGGCATGAACTCTCCTCTTTATAAATCTTCAACTTTAAACTGGCATGAACTCTCCTTTTTGAATCATTCAACTTAAATAGGCATGAATACTCCTACTTTTATTCACATGTGTTGTATTCAAATGCATTATACACTAAGCGTTATTTTCGACACAAGAAATTTTATAATGATAACAAATAATAGTTCACATTAAAATTGATTTAGTTGATTCCTTTTAACTTAAAAGGGTATTAAACAACTAAATACATAGAAAAGGATGAACCAATCATGAAAAAGTTAATTATACCGTTATTTAGTTCCCTATTACTATTAACTGCTTGTGGTAATAGTGATGAAAGTAATAAAGAAACTGCGAAAAACGAAACTAAAACACATGAAAAAGAGAATAAAAATAAGGAAAAAAAACAGAAGAAGAAAAATGAACAAAATAATAATCAAGAAAAACAAGAAAATAGTGAATCTACAGAACAAGTTAATGAAGATTCTGTAAACGATCAAGCAAATATTGAAAATTCTTTCACACAACAAAATGTTAATGAACAAAACCAACAAAAAGTAGATTCAAATCAAGAGCACTATCAAAGCAACACACAAGAACCAACATATGAAGAGCAAATGCGTGCCAATGCAGAAGTAGCTAAACAACATGGATATACCGGAATACCTAATGGTGATATGGGGGCTACTGAAGAAATGAATGAATTTTTGCAAAATCAAAATAATAATCATGAAACAGAAAGTAAACCAAGTAATTGGATTCAGGATCAAATAGACTGGAATAATGCAACTGAGTCGGAAAAAGAACAAATTAGAAAAAACGATGCTGAAAAATATGGAGTTGAATATAATCCTGAAGATTATATTGAATAGCATTGTATAAATGTTATCTGTATAATCTACCTCAAATCATACAAAGATAAAACCATTCAAGCTTCTTGTATTTCAAGTGCTTGAATGGTTTTTAATAAAAAGAATTCAAAAATGTGAACTAATTACAAACTGCAATAAAAGAAAGTCATATAAAAAGATATAACCCTAATAACATAAAAATGTTTTAGATAAAAAATTAATTAGACAATTTTAGTACGGCGCACTTTAACAAAGATTTTCTACTGTTACTTCAACATTAATATATTTCATTCATAATGATATTTACAAGAAGCAACTAATATAGATTCATTAGTCACTTGATAAACTAATCTATATTCTTGTGTAATTCGTCTACTCTACCAACCAGTGAATTGTCCTTTTAACAATTCCTTCTAACATGCCATCTCTTTCAATGCTCTTAATCAAAACAATGATTTTCTTCCCTACTTTTTTATCTTGAACTAGCCAGTTCTTATAATCTTCAGATGTAATTACTTATCGATTCATACTTGTACCACTTTACCTTTTTCTAGTTATTCCATTGATTGTTTTAAATATGCTGTATTGGCAGAGTTCTGTTGTAAATAGAGAATTTCTATGTTTGTACTATGATCTGACCCAGAAACCAAAACACCGTTATTGTTATTTGGTGTAGTAGTATTAGCTTCATCATTTTTGTTTGGTTGATTCATTGAATGTAATTCATTAAACATGGTTATCACCACTGCTATCAAAGAAAACTTATACTTATATTGCATATATTATAATAGTATTTCTTTATAACTATAATATCCAAAAAAATGTCATGAGCTTTTTAAAACAGTCTGCATATGTCCATTTTAATAAATACTATTCTTAAAAAAGATTCTCAACCAAAAAAACTCTAACCCCTTGATATCCAAGAAGTTAGAGAAAAACAAAGCATCTATATTGAGTTAAAACGTAAGTTATAATTAATTTCAATTTAGTCTTATGATGATAACGGAGAGTGAGGGATTCGAACCCTCGAGACGCTTGTGGCGCCTACACACTTTCCAGGCGTGCTCCTTCGGCCAACTCGGACAACTCTCCATGTATACAAATTAAAAAATCAGAAACGATAATTCGTTTCTGATTGAATGACTCCTACGGGACTCGAACCCGTGTTACCGCCGTGAAAGGGCGGTGTCTTAACCGCTTGACCAAGGAGCCGTGGCTCCACAGGTAGGACTCGAACCTACGACCGATCGGTTAACAGCCGATAGCTCTACCACTGAGCTACTGTGGAATAATAAGTAATTTGGAGCGGGTGATGGGAATCGAACCCACAACATCAGCTTGGAAGGCTGAGGTTTTGCCATTAAACTACACCCGCATTAACGATTATGGGGCGGCTGATGGGAATCGAACCCACGAATGTCGGAACCACAATCCGATGTGTTAACCACTTCACCACAACCGCCAGACAAATAATAAAAATAAGAATGGTTCAGGACAGAGTCGAACTGCCGACACATGGAGCTTCAATCCATTGCTCTACCAACTGAGCTACTGAACCTTAATTAATAATGGCGGTCCCGACGGGAATCGAACCCGCGATCTCCTGCGTGACAGGCAGGCGTGTTAACCGCTACACTACGGGACCCCTTGAAAAAAGATATGTATTGCGGGAGGCGGATTTGAACCACCGACCTTCGGGTTATGAGCCCGACGAGCTACCGAACTGCTCCATCCCGCGGTAATATTATTAATCTTGCGACTTACCTATTCATCATATCACAATTTGTTAACCAATGTCAAACCTTTTTTAACAATTTGTGAATTTTATTTTCAAAATGTTAAAGTTGTTTCGAATTTGTTATCTCTTTTTTCAAGACAATACCTAGTATATCGACTTCCCTATCTTGCGTCAACCAGTTTCTGTTAGAAATAAGTGTAATAAATATATAATTGTTATAAATTTTTATATTTAGAGTGCAAATGGTCTCTTTTTATTTACAAATCAGTGATGCTTAAGCTTTCCTTTTGTAAATTTCTTTAAGGTTACAGTAGATATTGCGTTATTTTATATCCCCTCTTAATAAAAATTCAGCAACTTAAAACGCGAATCATGCTTCAAGTTTTAAGTTACTGATTATTAATTTTATATTTAAACCATTTCTTCGCTTTCTGCGAGAAAGCCATTTCGATTCAAATCATCTATCGCATTATCTAAGATCTTTTCAGTGTCTGCAGATAATGTATGCAGATGAATACCATCTGTTAATTTCGCTAACATTGTACCTTTAAAGCGTGTCATTTCTTCTACAAACGCTTGAATATCTTCTTCAGTTTCAATCATCAATTCAGCACGGATACTGCCATATACAGGATGCTCAACAGAAACATCATCAATCATTGCGCCATTTTCAACGATAAGTTTTAATTCTTCTTCCATCTCATCATAATCATGTTGGCACATTACCACACGTTTACAGCTTTTTCCTTGAGGTTCAATGTCCATAAAGTAACCCTTGCTTGTTGAACTGATCGCATATTCTTTCGTTTTTAAGTGTGAGATATCTTTCACGATAATTTGTCGCGAGACACCAAAACGTTCACTCAGTTCTGAACCTTTAATGGGTCGTGTCGAACTTTGTAAGAGTTCAACGATTTCAGTTCGTCGCTGATCCGCTTGACTCATGGGCAGCCACTCCTTCTAATATCTTATCTATTTCATTAAAACATGTATCAATTTCACCTAATGTTGAATTGCTTGAAAATGAAATACGTACATATTGATCCGCTTCATGTTCTGTTTGTTTAATCTTCTCAATTAAACCCTCACTCAATAATAAACCATGACCGCATGCTGTACCAGTTGAGATACATATATTACGGCTAGATAAAGATTGCATAATATATTGACCTTCAAATTGCGGTGTTAACAATCCAATAATATGAGGTGCTTGTTTATCACTTCTTAATACACTAAAACCAGATGCTAAAGCACGTTCAGTCGCATATTGATGGAGCTTTGTTAAATGTTCATAATGCGCATCTAATGATAAAGCTCTTGTCATTGCTAAGATGCCAGGCACATCTAACGTACCATTACGTGTACCTTCTTCATGGAAGTAATGTATATTTGTAGGTCGCACTGACTTGTGTTCAATCAACAATGCCCCTACACCTTTAGTACCTTTAAATTTATGTCCAGAGAACGCATATGAAGTAAAAGCTTGAATCGCTTTATCTTCAATCTTTTGTACAGCTTGGACACCATCCACATGAAATGGAATATTGTATGCTTGTGCGAATTCAGCAATTTCATGCACTGGTAGAATATAACCAATTTCAGAATTCACATGTTGTGCAATAATCAATACTGTCTCATTATCTACTAGTGCTTCTAAAGCTGCTAAGTCGATTGCACCTTCGTTTGTTAAAGGCATTTCTACGATTTCAAATTGTTTTTTATATGGTTCTAATGCTGCATAAATAGAAGGATGCTCATAAGGCGAAACTAAAACCTTTCCTTCTTGTGCTTGTGATAAATAAATATCAATTGCGATTTGGTTTGCATGTGATCCACTTGTTGAGAATAAAACTTCTTTATCCGTATTGAAATGTTTTTGAATATAGTGTCGGCTAGAATTCAAAGCTTCTCTTGCCATTTCTCCACCGACATGTAAACTCTCACTATTAAAAAACAACGTTTGTTGTGCTTCATTATATATTGCCAGCGCTTCTTTTGATGGTTGTGTTGTCGCTGCATTATCTAAATAAATCATATCTTTTCTCCCCCACTTGCAATTATCTTACTTTTATGACAAAATCATTGCATACATATATGTTAACATAATTGTATATATTAATGTAAATAGAGGTGTAAACATGAAACGTGTCATTGTCGTTGGAAGCGGAATTGCTGCACTCTCGTTTGTTCGTCAATTACAAGATGATATCGAAGTGATTTGTATCACTAAGGACAAGCTTGCTGAAAACAACAGTAATTTTGCCCAAGGTGGCATATGTTTTTCAAAAAGAGAAGAAGATGAAGCAATCAGCCATAGCCAAGATACTTATGAAGCCGGAGCTGAAATGGGAGATTTTAATGTAATCCAAGAAGTCATTACGAAAAGCTATCCTTTAATTCAAGCACTCGTAGATGAAGGTGTTCCATTCGATTCAAACCCAGTCACACATCATTTAGATTACGCAATGGAAGGCGCACACTCAGCTGCAAGAATTTTGCATGCTGGCGGTGATCAAACTGGTAAGTATATCGCACAACATATGGTAGAACATCTTTCTCATCCACACTTATCCATAATGGAATCAACAGAAGTCATTGATTTAATTTATAACCATGAACATCAAGTCTGTGGCGTACTTGTTTTAGATAGTACTGACGAACAACAAATCATTGAAGCAGATAGTGTCGTGTTCGCAACAGGAGGTATTAACAACCTCTTCCCTACTAACTCTAATATACCACATACCATTGCATCAGGATGTGTGGTCGCATTACGTCATGACATCGCTTTAGAAAGTATGGAAATGATTCAATTCCACCCTACTTTATTAGGTGAACCTGAACATGCCTATAGTTTAGTGTCTGAAGCTGTTAGAGGTGACGGTGGTGTGCTAGTCAATGAACAAGACATTCCGTTTATGGATAAAATACATCCGATGAAAAGCTTGGCTCCACGTGATGTGACTAGTCGTGCAATCTATCATCAACAACAAGAAGGTCACCAAGTCTTTTTAGATATTAGTGCGATTTCGAATTTTGCAGAGCGTTTCCCTACTATTTACAAAGCTGTTCAAGCACATTATCCTGAAGCGATTGCCAAACAACGTATCCCTGTTACACCAGGCGCACACTATACCGTCGGCGGCATTAAATCAGAGATTGATGGTACAACAAGTCTTGAAGGCGTGTATGCGATTGGAGAAGCGGCTTGTACAAACTTTCATGGTGCCAACCGCTTAGCCAGTAATTCATTATTAGAAGGTTTAGTTATGGGTGCTTTATGTGCCGAGAAGTTAAATCAAACTTTACAACCTGTCAGTCATAGTCATTTTAATCCAGTATTTAAAATACCTTCTATCTCAGCTGATAGAGCTGCACAATTACAACAAAAAAGTTTTGACATTTTAGGTGTGGAACGTAAAGGAATCAAAATGCAAAACTATTTGAAAGAAATTGAACAGACATTATTCGAAACATCTGAAACAGAATATGTCGATAAAGCAAAATGGCAACGTTATTGTACTGTCAAATTACTACAAATCGTCTGTACAGCAGCGCTTGCTCGTCAAGAATCAAGAGGCGTACATTACAGACTTGATTATCCACATCAAGATAAGCAATTACAATTTGAACTTATTGAAATCAATTCAGGAGGCATGGAACATGTTAAATCCACTACTCGTCAGAGAGAAAATCACTCAATATTACATTGAAGATAATCAATATGGTGATTTAGCAACACACATCTTTGATCAGACACAACAAGGTACAATGTACTTAAAATCAAAAGATAACGGTATCTTTTGCGGCGAAACTATTATCAAAGAAGGATTCAAGTTATTAAAGAGTCACATCGATATCGACCAAAAAATCAAAGATGGTGAGACAGTCAAACCTGGTGATATCATCGCTGAAATTACAGGTCCTGTTTACGTATTACTTACTATGGAACGTATTGTTCTGAACTTAATTCAACGTATGTCAGGTATTGCCACACAAACACATCGTATCGCAGAAAAAATTGCGCATACTTCTACGCGCATTGTTGATACAAGAAAAACAACACCAGGCTTAGGTATCTTTGAGAAATTTGCGGTGACTGTTGGAGGTGGTTTGAACCATCGTCGTTCTTTAAATGATGGATTGATGTTGAAAGATAACCATATCGCTTTCTCTGAATCAATGGAAATTGCGATTCAAAACGCTAAAAAAGTTGTAGGTCCAATGGATAAAATTGAAGTAGAAATTGAAAATGAAGAGATGCTTAACACAGCAATCGATCAAGATGTAGACATCATTATGTTTGATAACCAAACACCAGAATGGATTGCTGAACATATTAAAGCAGTTCCTCAACATATTCAAACTGAAGCTTCTGGTAATATTAACGAAACTAATGTCGTTGCGTACGCTGAAACTGGCGTAGATTTCATTTCAATGGGTGCTCTATTTTATGCGCAAAACGCGCTCGATATTTCTGCAAAGGTTGTGATTTAAATGTTTAACCCAATGTTATCTGTATCAAAGGAAATTCCTGAAAAGTATCTTAAAATGTCAACTGAGGAGTTAGAACAACATATTCAATCTATTAAAGATGAATTAGGCGATCGCCTATTCATGCCGACACATCATTATCAAAAAGATGAGGTCGTTCAATTTGCCGATATTACGGGTGATTCATTAGAACTTGCTCGTATCTGTAAAGAAAATACTGCTGCTGAATACTTCGTATTTAACGGTGTACACTTTATGGCAGAAACAGCAGACATCTTAACAGACGACCACCAAGACATTTATCTACCAGATTTATCGGCTGGTTGTTCTATGGCAGACATGGCAAATATCACACAAGCTTTACATGGCTATGATGTTTTAACACAAGAATTCAACTTAGATATCTTGCCATTAACTTATGTCAATTCTACTGCAGCGATTAAAAAGTTCGTTGGCGAACACGGTGGTTCATGTGTAACTAGCGGTAACGCAAAATCAGTAGTGGATTGGGCATTGAAACAAGGTAAAGTTATTTTATTCTTACCTGATCAACACTTAGGACGTAATACAGCATATGATTTAGGCATTCCACTTGAACAAATGGCAGTATGGGATCCAATTGCTAAAGAACTTGTTTATGAAGGCAAACTTGAAGATTTACGTATTGTTTTATGGAAAGGTCATTGTTCTGTACATGAGAAATTCCATAAAGCACATATCGATTTAGCACGTGAACGTGATCCTGAAATCAATGTGATTGTACACCCTGAATGTGAATTCGAAGTGGTACAAGCTGCTGATTATGCAGGCTCTACACGCTACATTATTGAAACTATCAAAAACGCACCAAAAGGTTCTCGTTGGTTAATCGGAACTGAAATGAACTTAGTGAATCGTTTAAAAGATACTTACACAGACATCACGATTGATTCATTAAACCCATTAATGTGTTCATGTTTGACTATGAACCGTATTGACCTTCCTCACCTAGCTTGGTGTTTAGATAAAATTTTAGATGGCAACCGTGATAACATCATCAAAGTTGATGCTGAAACAGCAAAATATGCGAAAGAAAGCTTAGATCGTATGTTAAGCATTACTTAATATAAAATGAAAAGGTCTCTCTGAACGAGTAAATACGTCAGAGAGACCTTTTTTATCAATGATTTAATTAGCCATGCGTTTAATCATATTATTCTTTAATGCGAGGAAAGTATCATAACCATCCTCAGTCGTAAAATGACCCGCTTCATCAATAACCTTCATATCACCATCAAACGCTTGAACTAAACACTCTGTATCTTGATATGGAACATTCGAATCATTTTTAGATGCGATACCATAGAAATAGTCAATACGTGATTTTAAGTCTTCAATGTCTAATGTAACATCCGGAACATGTAAATCAGGATTTACACCTTCAGCATTCGGACCAAACCCTGCAATACTGAAGAACCCTTCAATACGAATATCTGGATGTTGTTCTAAATATTTCAGCCCCGCAAGCGTACCGAAGCCATGTGTTACGAAATATGTTTCATATTGTGAAATTTCAATCTGCTCATTTAACTGCTTTAACCATTCTTCCATATTGACTGGTAAGTCATGTTGGATATTAACGATATCTGAATGATATCCTTCTAGTCTTAATGATTGTTCTAACCATTCATACCAATTTGAGTGGGCGTCAGCACCTTGAGCATGAATTAAAACAATATTAGTCATGTTCTTCACCTCTTGCTCTTTCAAAAAGAAAATGACCTGAAATATCAGTTTAAATGTATTGAAAACCGTCTCCTATCTTCTGTGCTCATCAAAAGATATTTAGCGATTTACAATCGTCATTAAAACTTAGGTTCAGGTCATCTTTCTCTTGTGTATTTCTCATACCTATAATATAAAATCCATCATATTATCTCATCGTCTTCAATTATAAGATTAATCCTATTTGATAAAAAGGTCAATCTTTTTCATTACAATTCGACATGTCAAAACATTTATTGTACAACTTCTGCTAAAGATTCTGCGGCATCTTTACCTTGTTGAATACAATCAGGTAAACCGACCGCTTCAAATGCTGCACCTGTAATACGTAAATGCGGATACGTATGTTTGATATGATCTTGAATACGTCGCACTTGTTGAATATGACCTACATGATACTGTGGCATGCTTTTTGGCATACGATGAACGATTGAAAATTCCGGATCGCCTTTAATATCCATCATTTGACTTAAATCACGAAGTACTGTCGCAACAATCTGTTCATCATCCATTTCTTCTAAAATGTTATCACCAGGTTTTCCGACATAAGCACGTAACAAGACTTTACCTTCTGGTGTTGTAAACGGCCATTTTTTGCTGGTCCATGTACAAGCGGTAATACGAGTATTAGAAGTTCTCGCAATCACAAAGCCAGTACCATCATACGTATTGACCACATCTTTTTCATCAAATGCTAAAACAACCGTCGCTACAGAAGTACTTTCCATTGTTTTAAAGTAATCTAATGCTGGATCTTCTGAGAACCATTGCATAAATGTTTGATGTGGTACTGTTACTAAAACGCCGTCATAAAAGTGTTTTTCGCCATTATAAACAACGTTATATCCTTTTTGGAAACCAATGATATCTTCTACTTTGGTTTGATATTGAATTGATGTACCTTGTTCAATCACTGCATGCGTTAACGCTTCGATAAAAGAAGATAAACCATGTCTGAATTGCTTAAATTGCCCTTTAGGTGCACCAGGATACAATTGTTTTTTTCGTTGTCTTAATAACTTCTCATGGCGCATACCTTTTATTAAACTGCCGAACTCCTCTTCTCTTTCTTTAAAGTTAGGAAACGTACTCATTAAGCTTAATTTATCGATATCCGTACCATAAATACCACCCATTAAAGGTTCAATCAGATTTTCCAATACTTCATCGCCTAAACGTTGTCTGAAGAAATCTCCTACAGAAATATCTCCATCCATTTCAATAGGTTTCTTAGTTAAATCCATAGCGGCACGTAATTTACCTTTTAATGAGATTAATTGTGTTGTCATAAAAGGTTTTAAATCTGTCGGTATACCCATGATAGAACCACCAGGTATCGGATATAAACGGTTACGTGCATAGATATAAGATTGTCCTGTTTGGTTGGTAATTAATTCATCACCTAAGCCCACTTCTGTCGCAAGATCAGTCATAATTGTTTTGCGACCCAAATAAGATTCTGGACCTAATTCAATCGTGAAACCATCTTTACGATACGTTTGAATTTTACCACCCGTACGATTTGTGGCTTCAATTATTGTGACATCATATTCAGGATGTTCTTTTTTTAAATAATATGCTGCGGAAAGCCCTGTAATCCCTCCGCCGATGACTGCGATGTTCTTACTCATTTGCATCCTCTTCTTTCGTTGTTAAAACATAATAAACTTCATCTGCCATAGCACCGATAAAGAGCGGATGTGTATTTGGCATCGGTGGACGATGATAAGTTGCGCCTACTTCGTCACATACCACTTTACATTCATAATCATTATCATAAAGGACTTCTAAATGATCACAAACAAAACCAACTGGCGTATAAATAAAATGTTCATAGCCATATTCAGCTTTTAAACTTCTTGTTAAATCTTGTACATCCGGTCCGAGCCATGGTGTGCCTGTATTACCTTCAGACTGCCATCCTCTTGCTGTGTGTTGAATATTTGATAGTTCTTCTAATAATCTTGTGTTGTCTTTTAATTGCTCTGGATATGGATCATTGGATTCTAATATCATCTTCTCAGGTAAACTGTGTGCTGAAACAACCAAAACAGTACGATCATGTTCTGCTTCAGGTATGTCTGAAAGTGTTTGATTAATTTGTTTCACCCAGTATTGAATAAATTTTGGTTGTTGATAGAAGCTGTTCACATGCGTCAATTTAATACCATGTGTTTGTGCCGCTTTCGCTGCACGTTTGTTATATGAACCTACAGAGAAATTAGAGAAATGCGGCGCTAAGACAATCGTAATCGCTTCTGTAATACCATCTTGATGCATACGTTCAACTGCATCTTCAATAAATGGATGAATATGTTTTAAACCGACATAGACTTTAAACTCAATATCTTGTTCTTCATACATTAAGTTCAATCTATCTTTTAATGCCTCCGCTTGTTCATCTGTAATTCTAGCTAATGGAGACATCCCACCTATAAATTCATAGCGATCTTTTAAATTTTGAACTTCTTCTGGTGTCGGTTTTTTACCGTGACGAATATCTGTGTAGTACGGTTCTATATCACTTTCTTGATAAGGTGTACCATACGCCATCACGAGCAGTCCAATAGTTCGAGTCATATTAAACCCTTCCTTTACCGTTCATTTTGCATTTAAATTATTTTCGTTTTGTATATTCATGGACATAATCAGCAATTTTCTCCAACGTTTCTGGTTTCACTTCTGGGAATACCCCGTGTCCTAAGTTGAAAATGTGTTTGCCGTAAGCCATTCCTTGATCTAAGATTTCATCTAAGCGCGGTTGAATAACTTCCCAAGGTGCCAATAACAATGAAGGATCTAAGTTGCCTTGAATTGTTTTTGTAACCCCTGCATCAGCAGTATCTTTGATTGTTGTACGCCAATCAATACCTAATACATCAATCGGAAGTGAATTCCATTCTTCAATTAAATGTGTAGCATTCACACCGAATAAGATAACCGGCACATCATGTTCTGCTTTAATCCCTTTAATTAAGCGTTCCATATGCGGCTTAATGTAATATCTGAAATCAGGGGCATTTAATGCGCCAATCCACGAATCAAAGATTTGAATCAACTCTGCACCCGCTTCGATTTGTGCATTCGCATACGTGATAGACATATCTACTAAATGATTCATTAACGCAAACCATGTTGCCTCATCACGATACATCATAGCTTTAGTGAAGTGATAATTTTTAGAAGGTCCACCTTCAATCATATAACTTGCTAAAGTAAATGGTGCGCCGACAAAACCAATTAAAGGCACATTCAATTTTTCTTCCGTCAAGAGCTTAATCGTATCTAACACGTAAGGTACATCGCGTTTTGGATCAATTTGTCCTAGCTTTTCTACATCTTGAATCGTTTTGATTGTATTCTCAATCACAGGACCGATACCAGATTTAATCTCTACATCTACACCAATCGGTTTTAATGGTGTCATGATATCTTTATATAAAATTGCTGCGTCAGTTTGATAGTGATCTACTGGTAAATGTGTAACATAGGCACACAATTCAGGTTGGTGTGTAATTTCAAATAACGAATATTTCTCTTTTAAGGCACGATATTCAGGTTGAGAACGACCTGCTTGTCGCATAAACCATAATGGAGTGTGTTCAACCTCTTCTCCCTTAATCATCTTTAAAATTGTATTATTTTTTTGATGCACCACAGTATCCTCCCAAAATTATAATCATTCTAATCTATTCTAGCATATCCGTAGAATACACGTATTTTGTTGGATGTAAATGTCATAAAAAAGACATAGCAAATCACAATCGTGTAAACTTTTTCTACGTGCTTACCTTCTTTAGTTGCAACATATTACATTATGACATAATTTGTTAAAATCCTCATTGGTTCCGTTTTCAAAATCTGAAACATTTTCATCATTTCTATATCAAATTGCCCTACTAATACTATATAATGAGACTACTAGTATTTTTAATTGCTAGAAACTTATTTTTATTCTTTGTAGAATAATACAAAAAAGGAGGAACGTGCCATGAAATTATATGCATCCTATGGTACATTCGGATACCTTAACCAAATTCGATTAAACAACCCAGAGCATAACTTATTTTTATTCTCAACAAATGATTCATCAGTGATTTTTGAAGAAACTGAACAACCAACTGCTTTAAAAGAACCACTTAAATATGAAGTACTTTCAAGCATTAATGAACTTGAAGAAGAATGTTTCTATGCAGTTGTCTTTACCCCAACTTCAGAAAATCATATGTATCAATTAGAAAAACGTTTAACATCATTATCTTTAAACTTGGATAAATTCCCTGGATTCAAATGTTACCGTTTCTTAAAACCAATTAAAGGAACAACTTACAAAATCTACTTTGGTTTTGCTGAGCGTAGTAACTTTGAAGATTTCAAATCTTCTCAAGTTTATCAAGATAACTTCTCTAAAACAGCGTTATCTCAATTCTTCGGTTCTAGCGGCCAACATTCAAGTTATTTTGAACGTTTCCTCTATCCGGTGGATAAAGATTAAGCAAAAGTATCTAAAAAACAAAACAACGTCCATTAGCTTAAATTGCTAATGAGACGTTGTTTTTATATTTAGATTTAGTCTTTTAATAAGGCTTCTTGGTATTTCAATTTCTTGATAATATTTCTGATTGTCAACCAACCCACCACAAAGAATACTAATACCATATAAAATTGTGGCGGGAAAAGGATAGCGTATGTTAACGCTAATATTATACCGATACCAAACATAATATGATATAGAAACTGACCATAGCCTTGAATTACTCTTTCTTCAGGTACAGGCCAAACTTGCGGCCATAACCCATAAGCTTGTTGTGTATAGAACTGTGCTGTTTGCAGTAAAATTATATACATAAACAGTCCGCCTACAATTAATGAAATCCATTGATTCGAAAGCCAAATCATTAACACAAGTGCAATAATAACTAATCGTAAAATGATATTGAATGCATCTTTACCTCTTAAGAAGCTACGTTTAAATAGAAATAAATACATATGCTTTGCGTTATATTGATTTGAACGCGGTCTCGGCAATAAGAAATCCAAATAACGACGACGTACTGCCGCTGAGCGCAAGTGTTTTACATCAGTGAACATATTGACGAATTTATAGTAATTCATGTGATGTTGCTGTTCAATCACAATCAGCGCTTCCCATGGCAATAAGCGTTTTGCATTATTTTTCTTTAGTACAATAATCCATGCGATAAATACAATAACAAGTAACAAACCAAACCATTGATGTGCACCTAAAATTAAAACGTATGTGATTGCAAAGAGCAGCCATTGCAGGACTTGCATAATCCATAAAGGCCTTTTTGCCTGCATCCACTCTAATTTGGCAATTAAGCCGAGATATGGATAAATTAAAGCGGCAACCGCAAATAATGCGTAGTAAAGCAGATTGCCCGCTTCAAGTCTACTGAATAATGGAAAGAGTACAATTAATACAACCACTTGCAAAGCTATTCTATTTAAATAACTATAAATAATACTATAGTTCAAGTAGCTGCGCATATGCCGTTCAAATGGTAATAGGAACAAACGATCCGCCTCTTTAAACAAAGTGCGTAAAGGAAAGATCGAAATTACAGCAACAGCGATACTTGCTAATAATGCATATGGTATGCCAGATGGAATATGTTTAAGCCAGTTACCGTAGCCTAATATAAACGCACCGAATAAAATCAATAGAAATACTGAAAAGTGCCCATTAAAAATAAATTTATTATAGTAGGCTTTTTCTTTACTGATTGCTGTTCTTCTTTGGTTAAATAATTCTATGGCGCGATGGTCTGTCATACGTTTTGACCACCTTGCGTCACATGAATATAAATTTCATCTAATGTTTTATCATGTAAACCTGTTTGTGCTCTAAGTTCATCTAAATTACCAAAAGCAACAATACGTCCTTCATCAAGGATGATGAAGCGATCACAATAACGCTCAGCTGTTGCTAATATATGTGTACTCATTAATACAGTACGCCCTTCATTCTTCTTCTCTACCATTAAATCCAACATGGATTGTATACCTAATGGATCTAAACCAAGAAATGGCTCGTCAATGATATAAAGTTCAGGGTTGACGATAAAGGCGCAAATTATCATGACCTTCTGTTTCATCCCTTTAGAAAAATGACTTGGAAAAACTTGGAGTTCTTTTTCTAAACGAAATGTTTTTAATAACGGCATGGCACGATCCATTGCAGTTTGTTTATCAATGCCGTAAGCCATTGCAGTCATATCAATATGTTCTTGTAATGTTAATTCTTCATATATGACCGGTGCTTCAGGAATATACGATAATTTATGTCTATAGGTCTCAATGTCTTCTTTGATGTTAGTACCTGAAATAGAAAGTTCACCTGCAGCAGGTGTTAACAATCCGAGCATGTGCTTGATTGTCGTACTTTTCCCTGCACCGTTAAGGCCGATCAAGCCTACAATTTCACCATTTTTTAATTCAAAACTAATATCTTGAATCACAGGTTTTTTACCATAACCACCTGTGAGTTGTTCTACTTTAACAGTCATATTCATAACCTCCAACTGTTCTTTATTGTACCAAAAAGCATGTATTAACTCATAGAGAAATCATTCGTGACATGACGTTTAAAGGCGGGTAATGCTATAATGTACTTTAAGTAAACCTTTTAAGGAGTGAATTGTGATGTCAGAAACAATTTTCAGCAAAATCATTGATGGTGAAATCCCAAGTTATAAAGTTTATGAAGATGATTATGTCTATGCATTCTTAGATATTTCGCAAGTAACGAAAGGTCACACTTTGCTTGTACCTAAGAAAGCTTCACCAAACATTTTCGAAACTGATCCAGAAACAATGCAGCATATCGGTGCAGCAATGCCTAAAATTGCCAACGCAATTAAAAAAGCATTTAATCCAGACGGCTTAAACATCATTCAAAACAATGGTGAATTTGCAGACCAATCTGTATTCCACTTACATTTCCACTTCTTACCAAGATACAAAAATGATGTGGATGGCTTCGGTTATAAATGGATTACACACGAAGAAGAATTAGGCGATGAAGCAAAAGCTAAAATTGCACAAGAGATTCAAGCACATTTTGAATGATTACCTAATTTTCGGGTAATAACATACTATATCTAAACTTAACATCATTAAATAAGGAGACTAACCTATGAAAGTAATTCGCATTTTAGGTGGATTAGTTGCTGGTACTGCTGCTGGTCTTGCTGTAACTGCTTTTAATAAAAACAGTTCTAAAGCTGGCCAAACTGAATTTGACGACAGTACAAAAGCAATTAAACAACAATCATCTAATATTTCAAGCTATGTTAATCAAATCAAGGACGGTACGCAAGAAGTTAAAACTATCGTCGATGAAGTTAAAACTTTGATTAGCGACTTTATGAAAGATATTCAACCAAATATCAATCATATTCAAGAAAATATTCAAGATATCCAAAAACGCGGTGAAATTATCGGTGAAACGGTGCAAGGCATTACGAAAAGCCCTGATAAGAAAAACATCACACCGTACACACCAAAACAACAACCTGTTGGTAAAGAGCAGCGTGAAACGGTACAACAAAATCAAACAGCTGCAGTGGAACCTAAAAAGAAACAAGTGGACACTGAAGCTGAATAATGAGTATTTAAGATCAGAACAACATCGTGTTGTCCTGGTCTTTTCTTTTAAATTTTAAACTTCATAAACATGCGATATTACAGCATTCTCCCCTCTTCTAAACATGCCACTTAATTAGCCTAAAATTTCCTCATAATTAATACTTGACTCTTTCATTAGAAAGATAGATAATACCTAAGTATTGATAAGAACTTAGAAAAAATATCCCAAAATAAACGAAAAAACAAATAAATAATGCGAGGAGGTATCGTGATGTTTTTATGCTCACGTCAAATTGACATTAATACAAGATTTGGCTTACCCCGTATCTTTTTTATTGCTGTTGTCACAACTATTATCACATTTTTAATCAGCTATGAAGTATTGATATTTTTATCCAATAAAGAGATCACAGACCGGTACTTTTTCGTGTTTCTAATAGCGGTGTTATTACTTTATCCAATTCATAAACTCATTCATTTAATTGTTTTAGCACCCTACTACAAACACTTTAAAAAGAAACGTCTTACTAAGCGACCATGGATACCTTTATATAACTTATATGTCAGTACGCCAGTGAATAAATATTTATTCTGCTTATGCTTAATTGCACCAGTTATCGTGATTACTGCAGCAAGTATTTATATGGCAACATTAATGCCGCAGTACGGTCATTATTTCATGTTCCTACTGTCACTAAACGCTGGTTTCTCAGTGATGGACTTTATGTATTTAAAATTAATCTTATTCTCAAATGAAGGCAGATATATTGAAGGACATTGCACAGGTTTTAATATCTTAAATAAATATGATATGCCGTTAGACACACATTTTAATTAATGATACAAGCAGCACCTTGAACATGTTATTTTATGTTTAAGGTGCTTTTATTTATGTCATTTTTAATACTTTAGTCTGAAGACAACAGTAATGAATTTGTATCAGATTCATATTATGGTATATTAACATTGTTATATTTTGAAAAAGGAGACTGCGTTATGAAATCATTAAAAAAAGTTATGATTCCAATTACAGCGAGTGCTGTGCTATTAAGTGCATGCGGGAATCATGCCACAGATTCTAAAGAAAACGTCTTAATATCTTCTAAAGCTGGAGATGTTAAAGTAGAAGATGTCATAAAAAAAATCGGTAAAGAACAAATCGCTAATAGTTCTTTTGAAATTTTGTTAGGTAAATTACTAGAGAAAAAATATGCTGACAAAGTTGATGATAAAGAAATTGATAAACAAATCAAAGATGAGCAAAAACAATATGGCGGTAAAGACCAATTTGAAAGTGCTCTAAAACAACAAGGTATGACACTTAAAGACTATAAGGAACAAAAGAAATTGCAAGCTTACCAAAAACAAATGTTAATGGATAAAGTTAAAGTTTCTGATAAAGAGCTTAAAGAAGACACTAAAAAAGCTTCTCATATCTTAATCAAAGTGAAATCTGATGATAAAGATAAAGAAGGTTTAAGTGATAAAGAAGCGAAAGCTAAAGCAGAGAAAATCCAAAAAGAAGTGAAGAAAAATCCTGATAAATTCGGAGAAATCGCTAAAAAAGAATCTATGGATGAAGCAAGTGCTAAAAAAGACGGCAGCTTAGATTATGTTATTAAAGGCCAAATGGTAAAACCATTTGATAAAGCACTATTCAAATTGAAAGATGGCGAAATCTCAGATGTCGTTAAATCAGATTATGGTTATCATATCATCAAAGCAGATCAACCAACTGATTTCTCATCAGAAAAAGATAAGTTGAAATCACAAATCATCCAAAATAAAGTTCAAAAAGATCCTAAGATTTTAGTAGAGGCTTACAAAGACTTACTAAAAGAATTTAACGTTGATTTCAAAGATAGAGATATTAAAAAAGCAGTCGAAGACTCTATCTTGAACCCTGACAAACTTAAACAACAGTCTCAAGGTGGCGAAGGTATGCAAACGCCTTAATAAGTCTTAAAGCTAAAATAAAGCTGAATTCCACTCGGAATTCAGCTTTTTATTGTTAAGAGATAGATTAATCTAAACTCTCTGGATTATAA
Source organism: Staphylococcus simulans (assembly GCF_002902285.1). Classification (GTDB taxonomy): domain Bacteria; phylum Bacillota; class Bacilli; order Staphylococcales; family Staphylococcaceae; genus Staphylococcus; species Staphylococcus simulans. Next base: position 155,063 of record NZ_PPRU01000025.1, read on the forward strand.
AATTGTCTGTTTTCCATTGCAAATAAACGTTCAGTGAACTGCCCTTTTCTTGCTTTCTTGAAAGCTTTCTCAAACATATTCATTCTAGCATCGATATTATCGATGTACGTTAGAATTTCTGCTTCTTTCAGCATCGGTAATTTAGGTGAACCATATTCTAGTTTACCATGATGTGATAAAATCATATGTTTTAGCAACATCACTTCTTCACCTTCAATACCTAACTCTTCTGCAGCTTTTGTCACTTCTTCACTTGCGATAGAGATATGGCCTAATAAGTTACCTTCAACCGTATATGACGTTGCAACCGGTCCGCTTAACTCTTTAACTTTACCGATATCATGTAAAATCACGCCACTATATAACAAACTTTTATTTAACATCGGATAGATATCGCATAAACTTTTAGCTATCTTCAGCATCGTTAAAACATGATAACTTAAACCGCTCGCAAAGTTATGATGAAAGGAACTTGCAGCTGGAAAGACATAAAACGTGTCATGATGTTTTTTCAACATATGCCTTGTTAGACGTTGAAGTTTACTATTCTCAATTTCCAATAAAAAGTAATCAATTTGTTCTTTGATTTGATCTGGGGTTAACGGCGCACCATCAATGAAGTCTTTAGCTGATAATCCATCAGCAGGTTCTGCTAATTTAAACTGATTTACTTTCATTTGTTTACGGCCACGATAATTAATCACATCGCCTTTAGCATGAATGATTGTTTCTGGTTTTAGGACTTCCATATCTTGCTTTGTTACTGTCCATACTTTAGCTTCAATTTCACCACTTTTATCTTGTAAATACAAAGTCATATAGTCTTTGCCTTGCGCAGTAACACCCTGAGCAGCTCGATGGATTAAGAAAAAATGATCTACCGAATCTCCAGGTTGAAGCTTTTCTACATTTCTCATTTTTTGCCTCCTTCTTCTAGTTTTTCTAAAATAACTGTTTGTTTAGCAGGAATATTATTATCTTTTGAACATGTAAAGTATAAAATTTGATATTCTGCTGATAAAGATTTCAAGTAGTCTATCATAGCACCTTTACGATGCTTGTCAAAATGAACGAAGGCATCATCGATAATGATTGGCATTGAATAATAAGGTTTCAAAATTTTGATTAAACTTAAACGCAAGGCAATGTATAACGCTTCTTTCGTTGATTGACTGATTTCATTTGGCTGATACATTTGACCATTACGATGTTTAACTCTGACATCCTCATTTTCATATGTGACTTGCGTATAATTATCATGCGTCAATTGTTTAAAGATTTCAGTAGCTTCATCAATGACTTGTGGTAAACGCTTATCTTTAATTTGTTTGATATGTGCATCTACTAACGCTTGTAAATAGCTGAGGCTTGCCCAATCTTTCGCATTTTCATTCATTTGGTTTCTAAGCATATAGTAACGATGACGTAATTGCGTTAATGTATCATCAGTTTCCATATGTTTGATTTGTGCAGTTAAATCGCTGACTTCTGATTGTAACGTAAGATACTTATCATTATATTCATCAACTTGTGAAGCTAATCTGTTATTTTCTTCTTCTAACTGTACTTTTGTTTTATCACTTAAATCAGATGCTTCATCGTACATCATATTTTGATTTTCTAAATATTTATTAAGATCTTGATATCTACTGTGATTATCTTTGTAAGTCACATAACGATGATGGTAACGATAATACGCTTCCTCATCCCCAACTTTCACAAAATCAAATAAGCTGTTAATAGATTGGTTATGTTCATCTAAACGCTCATTCAACTGTTTCAGTTCATTAGTTAAAAGTTGGATGTCTTCATCATTGCGATTCCATCTTGTTTGATTTTCTTCTGCTTGTTTCAACCAACGATTTGTATCATGGAAGAGTGCAGCTGATTTAAAATCACTGATTTGATTTTTTGTCACTGCTTGCGCATGATCATAGAACGCATCAACTTCTGATTTCAATGCAGAATGTTGTTCTTGTAATTCAGAAACACGTTGTTTTAACGATTGAATACGTTCGATTGTTTTAATACCGTCAATCAATAAATCATCTGACATTTTTTCTGAAACATGTAAATCAGCTTTGACTTCCTGAATATTTTGGTCAAAACGTTCATGATTTTGTTGTGCTTCTGCTAACTTATCTTCAGTCAACTCAATTTTAGAATTCAAAATACCGATAGATTTATCTACACTATGATGTTGATTTCTCAAGCGAGCTTGATCATCTAAATCAAAGTCTAAGTCATATTTATCTTCGAGTGCTGCATTCTCTTGTTCTAATTGTGAAATTTCATTAGAGAATGTTTCACTATGACCGATTTCTGATGACTTGAATAAAATCGCACCTACTACAAAGCCTACCGCAGCAACAGCGAAGATAATCGCAAATAAAAGTGCTTGCGTCGCAAATGAGAAGACTGCTAAGCCAGCACTGACAATTGCTAATACAATAAAGATAATTCTTGTTGTTTTTTGTTTACGATTTCGTTCAGCCTGTTCTGAATCAAAAGCTTCTTTCATTTTTTGATAAAGATTTTTCTTTTCATTTAACTCAATGGACTTTTGATTATATTCTTTTTTCTTCTCAAATACTTCATCAGAAACGAGTGCATCTTCAACTTGTTGCTTTTCTTCTTCGTTGTTTGCTTGTTCTATTTGTTGTTCTTCTAAAGTACGTTCTAATTGAGTCATGTATGAGGCCTGATCTTGTTTCTTCGCAATTTGCTTGCTGACGAAGCTTTTCATACTTTCAGAAGTATCTATATTATCGTGATCTTCTTGCCAACCAATATTAGATTTAAGACCTTCGATTTCTTTTGATTTATCTTCAATCTCTTTATTCAGAGCTTGTAGTTGTGTTTCTTTTTGTTTAATGTCATTTTCTTGTTTAGCGATATTATTTAACGCATCGATATCAGATTGTTTCGGGACATCAATTTGTTCATTTTCTTGTTGTAACTGCGTTAATTTTTCTTGGCGTAGGCTGATATCTTTCTTCAACTGATCTCTACGTGCTTTAGATGCTTCATATCGCTCAATCCCTTGTTCTGGGAAGTCTAGCGGTTCGATGTTCAATTCATGCTCTAGTGCTTTCCATTCTTGCGCTTGATCTAATAATGCTAATTCTTTTTGTTTCGCTTCATGCATCTTAGATAATTGCATCAAGTTTTGTTGAAGATGATCTAAACGACGTTCAGCTTTATCTCTTTCATCAATCAGACTATGATAAGATTCCAATTCGCTTTCATGTGCTCTGATTTGGTTTTGTAAATCGTTTAATTGCTCTAATTGCTGATTAATGACAGGATTCTTCCCTGAACGTTTATATAACGCTGCTTTTTGTGCTTCTAATTGTTCTCTCATGGTTGTAAATTGCGTGGATCCTAAAGCACCTGCTTGCAACAAGTATTCTTGAAGTTGTTTCTCATCCATATTGCGATTGATATTTTGTAAACCTAAAACATCGAAAGAATAAATGCCTTTATATGTATTCTTGTCGATATAATTTAATTTATTTTGCAGCCATTCTTCATCACGGATACCGTCATTTTCAAGATAGACTTTAACATCACCTTGCGCTGCACCTTTCACACGTTCAACTTGGATTTCTTGTCCATCATCTAACTTCAAATAAAGCTTGCCGCCATATTGGTTACCTAATCTCGGTTCAAAACGCGGTTCGTTTTCTCTTTTAGTCGGAAAGCCGAATAAAATTGAATGGATAAAAGCTTGGATTGTTGATTTACCCGCTTCATTCTCACCATATATTTGTGTTAATGACTTATTAAATTTAATTGTTCTTTCAACGAACTTACCATAACCATAAATATCTAATGCTAAAATCTTCATGATTGCTCACCTCTTAAACCTGACTTAAGCAATGCTTCTGCACGATTAATCAATTCTACCTTATCAAAGTCATCATAGTTATCTAAAAACTTAGTTGCTTTAGGATTTAGGTAAAGATCACTCATCGCATTTGTAAAAATTGCGTCATCAGCTTTCAATTCTTGAGAAAATTCATGCTCAAGTGGTCTTGTGTCATCATCTTTATAAGAAACAATTAAAGATTCAATAAACACAAAGTTATTTTCATTTTCTTCGTATTCTTTCAACATTGCTTCCACTTGCATTAAATCTTGAGAAGACACAGGCTCATCGCTATCAATCTCTAAATAAACTCTATAGATAGCTTTACCTTGTTTTCTGACTTGATTTTTAAATTTTTGTACCACATCATAAATGCCTTGCTTTGTTGTTTGTTTTGTTTCAATTTTAATTTCATCAAAACGAATAAAATGTGAAGGTACAAATTCAACATTTAATTTAAATTCATCCCCTTCTACAAGTAGAAAACCTTTATCTCCCATTTCATTGAAATGACGGCCTTGTATATTACCAGGATAGTACGTCGGTGGCATATCATTAATTTGTTGACGTTCATGAATATGGCCGAGTGCCCAGTAATGATAAAGTTTAGAGTTTAAATCTTCTAATCGAAATTCAGTATAACGGTGCTTCGTAGAGGATTTGCTATAGGTACCATGCAGTACACCAATATGCAGGCCTTTCTCTCCTTGGCTAGAAGGATACTCATCTAATTTGTTTTCGTAACTTGCATGATCTTGATAACTGAAACCATGTAATAAAATCTTTTCACCATTCTTTGTAATGGTTTGATACGTCTCAACATTTTTATCAAACACTGAAACATTTTCTGGCCAGTCTGTTACAACACTATCTGATAGCGGATCATGATTTCCATGACACATATACACAAATATCTGCTCTTTCTTTAAGCGTTCAAATTGTTCTTTTAAAAATACTTCAGCTCTTAACGTACGGTTATGGTCATCAAAGACATCACCGGCTATGACGATAAAATCAACTTCTTCTTGTAATGCGAAATTGACAAGTGTCTTAAAACTTTCATACGTACTCTTTTTCACATCTTCATAAATGTTTTCACTTAAATGGCTATGCGTTTTAAACGGGCTATCTAGGTGTAAATCTGCACAATGAATAAATTTCACCATATATAGTAAGCTCCTTTTTCATATAATCCAAATTCTATATAAATTATGTAAATTCAATTGATTTGTAATCAAAGTATCATCTTATTTTACCATAGTCGTCTGCTATGCGTCTAAAGAACACAGATAACAAAAACATGAAAAAACTGCCGGGTGAAGTCACCCGACAGTTAAAATGTCTAATTATTATTGTTCGCCTTCAGCGTAAACTTCATCTAAAGGTTTTACGATGATTTGGTTGATTTCTTGGAAAACTTGGCTCATTTGTTGTTCAGCTTGCATTAATTCAGCAATGTTTTCGTCTTTTTCAATTGCTTGTGCTTGCTCTTGAGCTTTTTGTAAGTCTTCTTCTTCGATTTGTTGTCCTTGCATTTGCATTTGTTGGAATTTCAATTGTGTTTCACGGAACTCATCGAATAACTTTTTAGATTCTTCGTTAGCTTTAACTTTGTCATAAGCATCTTTAATTGCTTGATACTCATTGCTTTCTCTTAAAGCCTCTTCTAATTTTTGTGCTTGTTCTTTTAAATCTACTGCCATTTCAAATTCACTCCTATAAGTTATTGTTTTACTACGTCGTCAATAAACATAACATAAATATATAACAGTGTCGAAACATTTACCCAATTTCTTATTAACTGCCACTAATCACATTCCCAACACGATTCATTTTAAACGAATAATGCAATAATACCTTGGAAACAACCAATAATTCCTCCGAGTAAGAATCCGAGCATCATGATTAATTTTAATTCCTTATTCGCAATTTCAATAATCAAACGTTCAATATAGTCTAAGTCGAATGAATTGATTTGTTCTTCAACAATCGCACTTAAATTGACTTGTTTCATAATTGATGAAATATGCTCCGCTGCTTTATTTACAATTAAATCGGTAATAAAGCTTGCTGCATGTGCTTGAGCATACTGTACTAAGCCAGGTGCTAATTCAGAAATTGGTTGGTTCGCTTTATGAGGGATATCGATATACGCCATCATAATTGGAGTCATTTTATCTTTGATATTTGTAAATTGCGCTTGTGATAAGACTTGATTCAAGTGTTTACCTTTTAATGTTTGGTATTCATTTCTAATCAACTGTGCTGCAATTTGACGTGCTTTCGGATGATTTGTTAAACGAATCAATTCCACTTGAATACGCTCAGCAATGCTCGCTCTTGTCATAAACATCTCAAGCAAGCCGACAATTTTACCTTTCTCCTCAAAGAAAGTATCTAACATATTATAGATATCTTGTTCCCCTTTTTGAGAAGACAAATAGATGCGTGCACGATCACACAGTAATGGTGTTAAACTTTCGACTTTCTCATCTATCTCCGCTTCCAATGCTTCAGGTATTAAAGTGCGCAATTCGGATTGACCATGTCCTTGATAGTATTGTTGCAACTTATCTTCAATCAGTTGCTGAACCTTTTGCTGCGCTGCTGTTTCAAAATCTATATCTAATGATTGCGCAAAGTTTTGCAAAGTTGCACGATCACTGCTTAGTTTATTGATTTGCTGTGAAATAAATCCTTCAATTGCTTGTCTTGCACTCGCTGAACTGATTTTTTCTTTAATCAGTGCTTCAGTAATTAAATGTTCTTCAATAACGCGACCAATTTTATTCGCGATTTCTTCTCTACGTTTAGGTACTAATCCAGGTGTAAATGGAATACGCCACTTTCCGATATGATAAGCTTTTTGCGGATGGAATAACATTTTAATCGCAATGATATTCGTAACACCGCCAATAATTGCGCCAATTACAATCATAAATAATATGACGAAAAATGCGTGCATAATTTTTTATCTCCTTTTCAATCACTCGTAGGTTTAATATTACAATATATCTCTTTACATTCACAATTCAGATGTTTCTAAACGCAAAAAAAGATTGATGGAATAACGCCATCAATCTTTTAAGTAAAGTCATACATGGGATAAAAAGTGTATCAACCTCTATTAGAGATTCTGTTATCACTTATTTATCGTATTGAATTAAGCATGTACTAATTCATCTTTAGAGATTCTTCCGAAATATGTTTCAGCTTCTCTTAATTTAGAAGTACCAAATATAGGTTGTTTGTTTTGATTTAATACACGGTAGATTTCACTGACTTTATTACTTTGCAGGATAAATCCATTTTTAGAATCTAATGTATTCCAGTAGATATCACTTGTTGTGGCATGTTTAGGATATGCACAGTGATTTCTAGAAATTGTTTGGACGATTTCAAGGGGGTCACATCCAAAAGTACTATTTAAGACATCAGAGTCTCTGAATAAAGCGCAAATTGAAACACATGTAGTCCAATTTGGTAAAACGCGTTCTTTCTCAATTTGTACGAGTGTTTTCTTTGATAGTCCGATTGTTTGAGCCATCGTATCTTGAGTGTAGCCCGCTTCTATTCTCACCATCTTGAACTTAGTTTGAATTAAATCTGTAAAACTTTGTCTGTCCATTATTACTCTACCTTTCTATTGTGTAATCTTTCCGTACGCAAGAAATTGCAATAATACACAATTCTTGAAACACAAATTACATCTTAATACAAAATGCGAAAAATTAAAAGAGCGAATTTTGCTTTTATGACGTATTTTGATAAAGCCGAAATTGTCTAAATAATCAAACACGTCATAAGTTATATATTTGCCAATTCCTTACATTTTAACGGAATTGGTTACGCTTGATCTGGTGGTTTTATACCCTTATTCTATTATGGCGAAAATTTGCGATATTTCAAGTGATTTTTACATTTTAAGTTAATTTTACCTTAAAGTAGAAATATTCTTTTCACAGTTAAGTCATATTTTCACAAAATAAAAAAAAGACCGAGACGTTGCTAGAACATCTCAATCCCCTGTCATATACTATGAACTGATTGCTTTTCTATCTTCTTGCTTAGAAATCATAAACGCACATGCTGCATCCCCTGTAATATTTACAGCTGTACGTGTCATGTCTAAGAGTCGGTCAATACCAATAATAATACCAATTGCGGCAGGATTTAAATCAACAGCTGTAAGTACCATTGCTAACATAATTAACCCTACACCTGGCACCCCTGCTGTACCGATACTTGCAATGACCGCAATCACAATCACTGTTAAAATTTGTAAGATTGTTAGTTGCGCACCTGAAATTTGTGCGATAAAGACGGTTGCAACCCCCTGCATGATTGCCGTACCATCCATATTGATAGTTGCACCAAGCGGTTGTACAAACGACGCAATAGCTGGTCGTACCCCCATTTTCTTGGTACATTCCATTGAAACTGGCAGTGCCGCATTAGAACTTGAACCGCCGAAACCAATCGTAATCGCTGGAATAAATCCTTTAAAGAATTTGATTGGGCTGTCTTTAGCGATAAATTTGATTGTACCGCCATAAATTAAGAAGAAATGTAGAATTAAAGCAGCTAATACAACAATGAAGTATAAACCTAGTTGTTTGATTGCACCAAGTCCAGCTCCTGTAAATGCATGTGCTACTAAACAGAACGTTCCAATCGGCGCAAACACACGCATAATCATTGAAATAATATACATCAGTATCTCGTTAAATTGTTCAAAAAACTGTCGGACGACTAAAGCTTTATCACCTAATACCATCATCCCGATTCCAATAAAAATCGAGAACGTAATCACTTGCAACATATTACCTTGAGTCATCGATTCAATTGGATTTTTTGGAAACAGATTGATTAAAGTTTGATCAAAAGTTTGATTTGCCGGTGCTTCTGCCCCTTCACTTTGTTTATCTAACGTTTTTTGATATGAAGCTACCTCGGTACTTTTCATTAAGTCTGAATGGCCTGCACCTGGTTTTACCACTAATGCCAATACAATCGCAATTGTAATCGCAATCGCTGTCGTACATAAGAAAAACACTAGTGTTTTTAAGCCGATACCGCCTAATAATTTCGGATCACCGACACCAACTACCCCTAATACAATCGATACAAATACGACTGGTACTACGAGCATAAAGATTAAGTTTAGAAATATTTGACCTACTGTGTTAAAGAAATATTGGTCTCCCCCTTTTACTAAACTTGTGTCTGCATAAATGTCGCAAATGGATCCGATAATAATCCCTGCTACAAGTGCAATGACAATGTTCATTGTTAACTTTTTACTCTTCATATGTCTCATCCCCCTTTGTATAGTTCTATTATAGTCTAATTTTGCATAAATAGTAAATATACATTTTATTGTGCTGTTTTTCACAAAATAAAAAAACGTATATGAAAGTTATTAGACTAACCTTTCAAATACGTTTAATGTTGAATTAGATAAGTTTATTTTCCATTGCATAAATAGCAGCTTGTGTACGGTCACTGACTTGTAATTTAGAGAAAATGTGACTGACATGTGTTTTAATCGTTTTTTCAGAGACATATAAAGCTTCAGCGATTTCGCGGTTCGTTTTACCTTTTGCCATTTCTTTTAAGACGTCTTTTTCACGATTAGAGAGTTTATTGACATGATGCGGTTTTTTCGCTACATCTTCCATCACTTTTTGTACTTCAGGGTGTATGATTTTTTCTCCTTGCAAAACTTTATGTATAGATGTAATTAGTTGCTCAGGCTCGACATCTTTCATTTCATATCCGTCTGCCCCTTTATTAATTGCTGAAATCACATGTTCATCATCCGCATAACTGGTTAACACTAATATTTTGATTTCAGGATAATGTGATTTAAGATATTCTGTCACTTCAATACCATTCATCTCAGGCATTACTAAATCAAGCAGTACAATATCAGGATGTTGTCCACTTTGTTCTAATTCAGCTATAAATGCCTTGCCGTTCGCAAAAGAACCTTGTACAGCTAAATCATCAATGGTTGAAATCAAAAATTCCAAACCTTGACGTACAATGTAATGATCATCTATCAAAACGACTTGATTCATGTTTTGTCTCCTTCTCTGTTTGAGTCAATGGTACACTTAAGCGTATTGTTGTCCCTTGTCCCAATTTAGAATTTATCTCCATTTTTCCTTGTATTTGTTTGATACGTTGACGCATATTATAAATACCATGGGAGGTTTGGTCAATCCAGTCAGGATTAAAACCAGCGCCCTTATCTGAGATTACCATATCAAACTTATTTTCATGTTGATGCAAGAGTACATGTGCATGATTCGTTTGTGCATGCTTTTTAATATTATTCATCGCTTCTTGCAATATACGATAACTATGCTCTTCAACACTGCTAGACAAGTCAATAAGGCCTTCTACTTCTATGTCTGGCTGAATGCCAATTAAATGACTGTATTGTTTCAATGCACTCACTAGACCATGTTCTAACCCGATTGGTTTTAGCTGCCAAATCAAAGCTCTCATTTCATTTACAGCCTGCTGACTTGTAGTCTCAATTGTTTCGAAAGCTTTTTTCGCTACAGGTTCTTCTGTCATACCATGTGCTGCATGTGCAGTCAGCTTCAATGAAAATAACATCTGATTGACAGAGTCATGTAAATCACGTGCCAGTCGGTTTCGTTCATTCAAACGTGCCGCTTCTTTCTCTTTATTCGTTAATTCAATACGCTTAATCGTAGAACCGATTTGAAATGCAACAGATTCTAATAGTTCTAAATCTTCTTCTGAATACTTTACTGTATCAGGAGAAGCTACATTTAATAAACCAAATCGTTCATTACCTGAACGTAGCGGAACTGTCGCATGATGTGTAATGCCTCCAGATTCATCAGCGTATTCTTGATTTGCGGCACTGATTCTTGAACAATGAATAATATTAGAGGCTTTCATCAACTTTTCACTGTGATAAGCTTGTACACACCAACAAGTGCCTTCTCGCATACTTTGGCAATCATGTTTCGTTAAAGAACGTGGTAATTGGTAATCAGCTGCCATTTCATGTTCTCCGGCTTCATTGATGAAGAAAATCCAGCCTGTTGTAAATGCACTGCCTTCAATGAGCAGCTTTAATGCGCCATGCATCATAGTATAAATTTCTGTTTCTTCATTCAGATATTCTGCAATTTCTTTTAATAATGCCAAACGTGTCGGTTTAACCACAGTGTTCACCTCTCTTATCTATAATCTATTTTTATTATACCGATTCAATCTCTATAACGATAGCATTCCACTTGCACACGCAACTATCACAACGCAGAATATGTTATGATATTAAGTAATAATCGAGGAGGAAGTTATGGAATTTAAAGTACCTGAACAATATAACGGCTATACATTAAGAGAAATTTTCCAAGATGTGAAATTACCGAAGAAAGAACTGCATCAATTAAATATGTCAAAAGCCATTACCATTAATCAAGAACCTGCACAGCTTTCAGCAAAAGTGCAACAAGGAGATCAAGTGTTTGTCCCGACTCCAGATGAAACAAGTAATTATTTACCAAGTTATCGTTACGCAGATGTCTATTATGAAGACGCAGACATTGCGATAATCAAAAAGCCTAAAGGGGTAAAAACACATCCTAACGACTTAAAAGAAAGCAATACATTGATGAATCATGTCATATATACACTTGATAGTGATTATGCAGAACCTATTCATCGCCTAGACCAAGAAACAGTCGGTTTACTGATTGTGGCGAAAAATCCATTGATGAAAAAATTACTAGATCGCATGTTAGAGGAAAATCAAATATCACGAATTTATAAAGCAGTAGTTAGAAGCTTACTACCGCTTAAACCGCAAACTATCGATAAACCTATCGGTAAAGACAAGTTCCATCCTAACCGCAGACGTGTTTCACCGACGGGTCAACAAGCCATCACTCATATCTTAGATGCACGTATGTTAAAAGAAAATGAATGTGAACTGGATATTAAATTGGACACAGGACGTACACATCAAATCCGTGTACATTTAGCCGCAATCGGCCATCCAGTTATCGGAGATCCTTTATATGGTGATTCTAAATTACGTCAATTACGTTTACACAGTCATAAAATTGAATTTGTACATCCGTTAACGAAAGAAAAGATTTCTGTTTCATTGGATGACAAAAAATAATGGAGAAGGCAAATGCCCTCTCCATTTTTGTTTACTTAATTTTAATTTATCTTTTGATAATTGATTATTCTTTTGGTTCAACCATGTTTTCTGGTTTGATCCACTCATCAAATTGTTCTTCTGTTAAATAGCCAGAATCAATAGCTGATTGTTTTAGTGTAATACCTTGTTTGTGTGCGTTTTTCGCAATTTTAGCTGCTTTTTCATAACCGATATGTGGGTTTAAAGCAGTTACTAACATTAATGAACGGTTTAGATACTGATCGATATTTTCTTCGATTGGTTCAATACCTTGCGCACAGTTTTCATCAAATGTACGCATACCGTCTGCGAGTAAATAGATAGATTGTAATGTGTTGTCCATGATTACTGGTTTGAATACGTTTAGTTCAAAGTTACCTTGAGAAGCGGCAATGCCAACTACTGTATCGTTACCCATTACTTGTACAGAAACCATTGTTAACATTTCACATTGTGTCGGGTTAACTTTACCAGGCATGATTGAAGAACCTGGTTCGTTCTCAGGAATGCTGATTTCAGCTAATCCAGCTCTTGGACCAGATGCTAACCAACGAATGTCATTTGCGATTTTCATTAAATCAGCTGCTAAAGCTTTTAATGAACCATGCAATTGAACCACTTCATCATGTGCTGTTAATGCATGGAATTTATTTTCAGAAGATACAAATGGATAGCCTGTATTTTCTTTAATATTCGCAGCAACCATATCACCGAATTTAGGGTGTGCGTTAATACCTGTACCTACTGCAGTACCGCCGATTGCTAAACTTAATAAATGCGCTTTAGATTCACCTAATAATTGGTCGCATTTATCAAGCATATAACGCCAACCACTGATTTCTTGACCTAAGCGAATTGGTGTCGCATCTTGTAAATGTGTACGACCAATTTTGATAATGTCATGGAAATCTTTTTCTTTTTTCGCAAATGTATCACGTAATTGTTTTAATGCTGGTTCTAGGTTTGCTTCAATTTCATGATATAACGCAACATGCATTGCAGTTGGGAAAGTATCATTAGAACTTTGTGATTTATTCACGTCATCATTTGGATGTACTGTTTCTTCACTGCCATGTTTTTTCAAGTAATCGTTAGCTACATAGCTGACTACTTCGTTGACGTTCATATTACTTTGCGTTCCGCTTCCTGTTTGCCATACAACAAGTGGGAAGTGTTCATCGAGTTCCCCTTTAATTACACGATCGCACGCAAAGACAATTGCGTCTTTTTTCGCTTCACTTAATTTACCTAATTCAAAGTTAGCTAATGCTGCTGCACGTTTTAATTGTGCAAAGCCGTATACCACTTCAATCGGCATACGCTCTTTACCTACTGGGAAATTACGTTTACTTCTTTCAGTTTGTGCACCCCAGAACTTATCACCAGGTACTTCAATTTCTCCGAATGTATCATGTTCAATTCTTACTGACATTTGACTTGTCTCCCCTTTATGATTGGTATTTATCATAAGTATAGCATTAAATGTTTTTAAATTAAATCTCTATATAGTTAACGCTTTCATGTCTGACTATGACTTAAAAACATATTAAAAAAAGAGCCTAGTGAGCTAGACTCCTTATATATACATATTATTTAGTTTCAACACTTTTAAAGTGAAGTTTAACAGCTTTAATAACCGCAACAGCAGTTAAAATATATAAAATAATACTGATTACTAATAAAATAGGACTGATGTTAATCAATGTTCCTAAAAATCCCGTTAAACTGTTATAAAAATCACCTAAAGGCTTAAATAAAATAAATGTAATCGCAATACAACAAATCACACTGATAATGACACCTTTTTGGTTACTCTTGATAAACATTTGCGGATCTCGTTGACTTACTAATCCTTCAGATAAATTCATTTGTAGTTTGACTACACGAAAGAGTACTGGTAAATATAGTGCGCCTAACGCAATTGGAAAACCTTTGATAGATAACAATCCAAAAATTACAGTAGCTAACATTAAGAGTTTCCAATGTTTATGTAGATTTTGCATGGAAATGTTCCTTTCTGAAATTACTCATTCAACAAAATAATAAAGGAAATACACTCTGAATACAAATTAAAATCCGAGTTATGTTTCAATTCATCAACATAACTCGGATTTATTGATAATGCATTATTCAGCTTAAGCGAAGCGTTCAGTGAAGTACTGACGCACATCCTCTGGTAAACCAGCTGCTGCTGCTTCATCTAAAATAACATTCACCATACGGTGTGCTTTTAAATCAGATGGTACATAGCTTGAGTTGCCGTTTTCGTTATATAATTTGTTCACTAAGTCAGCTTTTTCAGCACCAGTGACAACTAAAATAACTTCACGAGCAGGCATTACACCTGATTTTACCGCAACATCTAGATTGCCTTTATCATTAATAGTTAAAACTTGTAATGTGAATTTAGCTTTATTTTCTTTAGACTTAATGTTTTCTTCGATAAAATCAACGACACCATCGTTATATGATAATTCATAAACTTGTGAATCTGGTACACCAAGTGTTTGGTAGTATGATTTGTTGTCATCATAATCTAAAATGTTGATTTGACTGAAATCAACTGGGTGACGCAACACGTTTTGTTTTAAGTCTTCTAAAACAGGCGCGTTGTCATCTGCTAGATGCACACCCATGATTGTTGTCGGATTATTATTAAATGTCTTTCTGATAAGATCTGCAGAATAGCGTGCAGCTTTATCTGCAGTTGGAAAAACCTTAAAGTTCATTGCCATAATGTACACTCCTCTAATTGTTATCAGTTCGTATATCACTTCGATTGCTACATTATTTACCCTGTTCTTAAAAGAAGTAAACGCAATAGATACACGTAATAGTTAATTCTATTATACCTGTTTCATTAATTGATTTCACTCAAACCCAAATATCCATTAATGTAAATGTGGATAATTTTGTTGTCTCAATGCTTCATAGACTAAGATTGCGGCTGTATTAGATAGGTTTAATGAACGAATATGATCGTTCATCGGAATTCTTAATGCTGTTTCAGCATATTTTTCTTTTACCCAATCTGGTAACCCTGTCGTTTCACGCCCAAATACAAAATAATGATCTTCATCAGAATTTGAATAATCAAAATCAGTAAAGGTCGTTTGACCGAATTTAGTGATGAGATAATAATGTCCATCAGTTTTCTCAAAAAACTCTTCAATACTTTCATAATAAGTAATATTCACATGCACCCAGTAATCTAGGCCGGCACGTTTCAGCATTTTATCATCTGTACTGAACCCTAGGGGTTTAATTAGATGTAAATGTGCATCTGTACCTGCACATGTTCTAGCTATGTTCCCTGTATTTGCAGGAATTTGGGGTTGATATAATACGACATGGTTTGTCATGTTACTTAATTCCTCTTTTCTAATCCTTTTAACATTTCTTCTTGTACTTCATCTAATTCATCGGCGAGATGTGCTTCGATAAAATCACGTTCATCCTCACCTGCAATTTGGCCAATTGCCCAGTAAGCAGTTGCCCGAATCATCGGTCTTGGATCATTTAACGCTACTTCTTTTAGTTCTGGCAATGCAGCTGTTTCATTAAAGTGTGCTAATGCGATAATCGCATTACGTTGAATTGGTTTCTTACCTCTCCAAGCACCTGCTAAATGTCCATACGTATTCTTAAATTCTTTATTACTCATTTGTAGTAAAGGAATTAAACGTGGTTTTAATATTTCAGGTTCTAAAACGATATCATCGTGTTCTGTGTTAATCCCCCTATTTTTAGGACACACTTGCTGACACGTATCGCAACCATATAATCGATTGCCGATTTTATAGCGATATTCATCTGGTAAATAACCTTTTGTTTGGGTCAGGAATGAAATACATTTCTGACTGTTTAATTGTCCGTTCCCAACTAATGCACCAGTTGGACAACGGTCAACACAAATCGTACAGTCTCCACAACTGTCGAGCAATGGGTCGTCTGGCTCAAATGGAATACTGACTAACATTTCACCTAAATAGGTCCATGTCCCTAAGTCAGGATTGATAACAAAGCCATTTCTTCCTGTAAAACCTAATCCGGCACGTTCAGCCACAGCACGATCTGATAATACACCTGTATCTACCATAGATAACATTTCTACATCAGGTACGCGTGACTTGATATACTCACCTAATTTATCCAAGCGTTTTCGCATGATTGTATGATAATCCTGTCCCCATGAAGCACGCGCAAACATCCCTCTACGATCGCCTCGAACACTTTTCGGTGCACCCTTCAATTTGTTTGGGTAACCTACTGCGATAGCAATAATGGATCTTGCAGTCGGCATAGACAACTTAGGATTCACTCTTAATTCAATATCTGATTCCTCAAAACCAGATGCATATCCTTTGGCATGATAGTCCACTAACTTTTGTTTAAGCTCATCAAATGGATCAGCAGTTGTAAAACCGATACTGTCTATCCCGATTTGATGGGCATATTCAATAATATCTTTTTTTAATTGTTTATTATCCACCATAATGCCTCCATATCCATGATCCATTTTGTATTTTAACACACAATACATAGATACAAGTTAAATTTTCTTCAAAAATTAAAGCTGATACCTTTCTGTAGATATCAGCTTGTTGATAATTATTAATAAATTTTTGTGCCGACGGGTTGTCCATCAAAATACTGTCTCATAATATTCTCTTCATAACCTGGCGCAATCACGATTTCTTTAACGCCTGCACTAAGTGCTTTCGATGCGTCTTTCAACTTTGGAATCATATCATCACTAATCATCTTAGAGTTGATTAATTTGTCTAATTCAGAAAGTTGAATATCAGAAATAACCTCACCTTGATTTTGTACACCTGGTATATCACTTAAAATGATTAAAGGTGATTGTAATGTTGCGGCAATTTTATAAGCAAGTGTTTCTGCATTAATACTATAAAATTGATTATGATAGCGACCGATAGAAGCAACGACTGGAATATAATTCGTGCAAAGTTGTTGAAACACTTCTCGATTGATATTTTCTGGTTCGGCTACGAAACCTAGTTCTTTAGAAATAGGACGACAATCAAATATTGGAAAATACGCCCCGTTAATGCCAATGAAATCTTGTGCAACTTTATTTGCTTCTTCCACTACGTCAACATTGACTTTGCATAATAAAGTATTGGCTATAATATTTAAGGTTGGAAGATTGATTTTCCTAATGCCATTGATATATTCCGCTTCAATACCATTTTCTTTTAATGCTTCATTTACCTTTGGATCGCCATCATGCACAATAATTGGATACAGTCCGTTACTTCTAAAATCAGCAATTTGTTTAAATGTCGTAGATGCTAATTGATTGATAATACTACCACTGATTTTTATAACAATGAATTTCATGAATCAATCACTTTTATCCCTTTCTCTAGTTGAATGACATATACCTATACATATCTTTTAAACTGGTTTAAAAAGTTAACGCCATATTCTATTTTGATTTTTGTTAATCAGTAAACATAATATCTTTATAATAGAGGTATAGAAATGTGTCTTTTACTGGATGATATGTTTTATAAAGTGATGCATATATTTAAGCATCACAGCAAGAAGATGATGAAATAACTATTTTAGTTTAAAAGGGTCATTGCTCTAAACAATAACGTTATATTCATCATCATGGCTGCTTGTTGTTCGTTATAATACACGTTTTAAAAATTGTTGAGTTCTTTCATTTTGCGGATTACCGAAAATTTGTGAAGGCGTACCTGCTTCAGCTACAATGCCATCTGCCATAAATACCACTTTGTCACTGACATCACGCGCAAACTGCATTTCGTGTGTTACCACAACCATAGTCATGCCTTCTTTCGCAAGTTCTTTCATAACTTGAAGCACATCTCCAACTACTTCTGGATCAAGTGCAGAAGTCGGTTCATCAAAGAGTAATACATCTGGATGCATTGCCAACGCTCTAGCAATCGCAACTCTTTGTTTCTGACCTCCTGATAATTGTGCTGGATAACTATTTCCTTTATCTGATAAACCTACTTTATCTAAAAGTTCTTGTGCTTCTTGTTTTAAACTTGTTGAATCTGTATGTTTTAGTAACTTCGGTGCTAACATGATATTCTCTAAGACGGTTTTATGCGGAAATAAATTGAAGTTTTGAAAAACCATGCCCATTTTTTGGCGTAATTCATTTACTTTCACATCTTTACCTAAAATATTAGTACCTTCAAAGTTAATTTCTCCGCCATCTGGTTGCTCTAAAAGATTAATACATCTTAATAAAGTACTTTTACCTCCACCAGATGGTCCTATAATCGCCACTACTTCTCCTGCGTTAATTTCTAGTTCAATGTCTTTTAAAACTTCATTACTGCCGAAGTTTTTCTTTAAATGTTTAATATTAATCACTGACTTTCATTCTCCCTTCAAAGAAGTTCATGACTCTTGATAATACAAAGGTCAATACAAAGTAAAGAATTGCTGCTACAAGTAATGGCGTAAATGGATCAAAAGATGCACCTTGGACAACTTGGGCATTAAACATAATCTCACTGACACCGATAACTGACACAATAGATGATTCTTTAATAACTGTCACAAACTCATTACCTAATGCTGGTAAAATATTTTTAATTGCTTGAGGTAAAATAATTGTTTTCATTGTTTGGCCATAGCTTAAACCTAAACTTCTGGCTGCTTCTGTTTGGCCTTTATCAACAGCGTTAATACCCGCTCTAATTATTTCTGCAATATATGCAGCACAGTTGATAACCATCGCAATCATACCGCAAATTAGCGCTGAGATATCCCAACCCAATACAGCAGTTGTACCGAAGAACACTAAGAATACTTGTACAAGTAATGGTGTACCTCTGATAAATTCAATGTATACAGAAGCTAACCATTTTAAAGGTTTTATTGAACTTAATTTCATTAAAGCGAAGAATGCGCCAAATAAAGCACCAAATACTACACCGACTATAGAAATTAAAATTGTATTTTTAATACCTGTTAAAAAGAATGAACCGTACTTAGTAAAGAAGTTTCCTTCTTCTTCCATAGATTGTGCTGCGATATCTTTATATTTCGGAATCAAGTTTTGATCTTTTACATCTTTAACTGATTTGTTTACTTGCGCTAGTAATACCGGCGCATTTTTAGGTATCGCAATTGAATTATCTTTATCAGGTTCATGGAATTTAACTTTCGCAAATCCTAATTCAGGATTTTGTTGTAAGTAAGCCTCTGCTACAGGTCTTTCAATAATTGCACCATCTACTTTGCCGCTTTTTAAAGACATGATTGCTTCTGGTAGACGTGTTAATGAGTGAACATCAGCATTTTCGATTTCTGTTTTTGCTAACTGCTCTTGAGTCGTTTGTTTTTGTGCTGCGATTCTTTTATTGTCAAAATCACGTAATGATTTATATTTATCGATCTCAGTTTTTTTAACAATGATGGATTGTCCAGACTTCATATAAAAATCTGAGAAGTCTACTTCTTTTTTACGTTCTGGTGTTGGTGTCATTCCAGAAATAATCATATCGATTTTTCCTGTTTTCAAAGCACCTAGTAAACTATCAAATGACATGTTTTCAATTTTTAGCTTTAGATGATTGTCTTCAGCAATTTTCTTAGCTAATTCAACGTCAATGCCGACATATTCTCGTTTTCCATTTTTCGAAGATTCGAATTCATATGGCGCATAGTCAGCAGATAGTCCTACTCTTAATTCCCCTCTTTGTTTAATCTTTTCCCATACGGGGTCTTGTGCCTCAGCATTTGCCTTTAAATTAAATAGCGGTAAAATGATGCCGAGTAAAAATACCGTACATATGAATACTTTAATTATGTTTAATGCTTTATGTTGTATCATAGCGATGTCCTCCTTAACTTATGGAATTATTATACATATAATTGTATCAATATGCAATAGGTATTTTTAAATTTTCTGAAAACTTGAGTTACTCATATAAAAAACTGCATAAAAATAGCCTTGTTCGGATTTGAACAAGGCCAAAGATTTATTGTTTAGGTATATCAAATTTATAAATTTCATTGTTATAACCTGGTAAAATTCTCTTACATACTTGATGGATAATAAAACCAGAAACAAATGGGATGATAAAGTAACCGAATGCTAATAATACAATATTTGTAAATGAATCGCCTTCCATTCGGTTAAACGCATTGATCGGGCCTACAAGTCCTGTATAGCCAAATCCTGCTGACATTGGTGTTCCTTGGATGCCGATAAAGTATGCTACAAGACCAGCAACTAAACCATTTAAAGCTAATGGTACTGCGATAATCAAATGTTTGAAATATACAGGAATCATCATTTTAGCTGCACCAATGATCAATACGATATTGACACCTGCTTTATTGACTGGCAACGAGCCCCAAATGAATGTTACACATGCTGCAACGATACCTAAGTTTGCTGCACCACTGCCTAAGCCTGATAACGAAATGGCAGTCGCAATCGCTACCAATGAAATTGGCGTAACCATTAACAAAGCATAAGTCATTGCGATTAAGATACTCATCAATAATGGATTTAATTCCGTAAATGAATGAATCATCGCACCTAATGCTTTAGTGATATGAGATACAAATGGTAAAATCATTAAACCGATAAAACCAGAAACGACAGGAATCACTACAGGTAAAATGATCATTTCAAGTGAACCTAATTTACCACTTAAAAGCAATACAAGCACACATGCAATCATCACAACGATAATGATATTGATAATATCCCCAATACCTTTTAAAGCTAAGCCTTTCGAAGTGAATTGTACTGCACCAGAACCTATCATTGCAGAAGTCCCCATCATGACAGCAGACGGACCGCTGAATTTAAATTGATGTGCCGCTAAGACACCTATAATAAACGCCATAAAAGATTGTATTGCTATAACGATTTGAAAAATTAATTCTAAATAATGATTTCCATTCATGAAAAACTTAAGGATTTCACCTAGTAATGCGTTCGGTAACAAAGCAACTACAACGCCTGCTCCTACCGCATTCAATATGTTACTAAAAAATACTTTTGTGTTTAACTCTGATTTAGCCATAAGATGTAAATTTATCCTCCGTTCTTTAACTATTGCTTTTATTCTATAATAATTCTATCAAAGCAACAATACGAAAAACGGAACAAAGGTAACATAAAGTTACATATGGATATCAAATCATATATTTAATAAGTATAGTTAATGCGCTTTCTATATAACTTTTTAAATTTTTGTATCAGATAATTAAAAACAACTTCACTTCTAGAATGGAATAAACAAGGTAATTCTTGAATATCTTAAAAGTCCAGACTATACATCAACAGATATTACTTTACGTCAATATAGTCATTGCTTTAAGGAAAAGTTTGAAACAGTCAATGTAAAGCCTTTAAATATAACCAGTTATTTATAATCAATAACTATGATCAAAATATCTATTAACAATACTATAAGTGTCCATAACGTGACCAAAATTATATATTTAAACGTTACTTAGTATATAAAAAAAGAGTAGAAACCTTGATATATCAAGAATTCTACTCTTAAAACATTAAAAATGTTTCTATTTCAGTACCGGCGGCCGGGATCGAACCGGCACTCCATCAGCTGGAACGGGATTTTGAGTCCCGCGCGTCTGCCAATTCCGCCACGCCGGCATAATATGGAGCGGAAGATAGGATTTACACCTATACCTCGTTCCGGGAAGGAACGTGTTCTAAGAGTTGAACTACTCCCGCAGGAATAAAAAATATGGAGCGGAAGATAGGATTTGCACCTATACCTCGTTCCGGGAAGGAACGTGTTCTAAGAGTTGAACTACTCCCGCATAAAATAAAAAATGGAGCGGAAAATAGGATTTACACCTATACCTCGTTCCGGGAAGGAACGTGTTCTAAGAGTTGAACTATTCCCGCATAAAATAAAAAATATGGAGCGGAAGATAGGATTTGCACCTATACCTCGTTCCGGGAAGGAACGTGTTCTAAAAGTTGAACTACTCCCGCATAATTCATGGAGGCGGCAACCGGATTTGAACCGGTGAATAAAGGTTTTGCAGACCTTGGCCTTACCACTTGGCTATGCCGCCAAAAGTAACTGGGCTAACTGGATTCGAACCAGTGAGTGACGGAGTCAAAGTCCGTTGCCTTACCGCTTGGCTATAGCCCATTAATAATAAAGGGCGACTGATGGGAATCGAACCCACGAATGTCGGAACCACAATCCGATGTGTTAACCACTTCACCACAGTCGCCATGGCAGGGGCAGTAGGAATCGAACCCACATCAAAGGTTTTGGAGACCTCTATTCTACCGTTGAACTATGCCCCTATTAAAATAAGATGGTGGAGGGGGGCAGATTCGAACTGCCGAACCCGAAGGAGCGGATTTACAGTCCGCCGCGTTTAGCCACTTCGCTACCCCTCCTGAGATGGTGCCGGCCAGAGGACTTGAACCCCCAACCTACTGATTACAAGTCAGTTGCTCTACCAATTGAGCTAGGCCGGCAAAAAATGGTTCAAGACAGAGTCGAACTGCCGACACATGGAGCTTCAATCCATTGCTCTACCAACTGAGCTATTGAACCATAATTATATTAATGAATGGCGGTCCCGACGGGAATCGAACCCGCGATCTCCTGCGTGACAGGCAGGCGTGTTAACCGCTACACTACGGGACCTACATAATAAAATTGCGGGAGGCGGATTTGAACCACCGACCTTCGGGTTATGAGCCCGACGAGCTACCGAACTGCTCCATCCCGCGATAATAGTATTGTATAAATGGCGGAGGAAGAGGGATTCGAACCCCCGCGAGCCGTTAAGCCCCTGTCGGTTTTCAAGACCGATCCCTTCAGCCGGACTTGGGTATTCCTCCAAAAAAATTATATGGACCTTGCAGGACTCGAACCTGCGACCGAACGGTTATGAGCCGTTAGCTCTAACCAACTGAGCTAAAGGTCCTAAATAATTTTACAACTAATAATTAGTGGCGGTGGAGGGGATCGAACCCCCGACCTCACGGGTATGAACCGTACGCTCTAGCCAGCTGAGCTACACCGCCATTGTATAGGTTTATGTTGTAATTAAATATGGTGGAGACTAGCGGGATCGAACCGCTGACCTCCTGCGTGCAAAGCAGGCGCTCTCCCAGCTGAGCTAAGCCCCCATATTAATTTAATAATCCTTTTTCTAAGGTTATCGGGAAGACAGGATTCGAACCTACGACCCCTTGGTCCCAAACCAAGTGCTCTACCAAGCTGAGCTACTTCCCGTAGAAAATAAGCGCGCCCGATAGGAGTCGAACCCATAACCTCTTGATCCGTAGTCAAACGCTCTATCCAGTTGAGCTACGGGCGCATTTTATATATATTATGGTGCCGAGGACCGGAATCGAACCGGTACGATAATCACTTATCGCAGGATTTTAAGTCCTGTGCGTCTGCCAGTTCCGCCACCCCGGCAAAAAATGGAGCAGAAGACGGGATTCGAACCCGCGACCCCAACCTTGGCAAGGTTGTATTCTACCGCTGAACTACTTCTGCATATGCGGGTGAAGGGAGTCGAACCCCCACGCCGTAAGGCGCTAGATCCTAAGTCTAGTGCGTCTGCCAATTCCGCCACACCCGCGTTTAAATGGTGAGCCATAGAGGATTCGAACCTCTGACCCTCTGATTAAAAGTCAGATGCTCTACCAACTGAGCTAATGGCTCTTGAGATGGTGCCGGCCAGAGGACTTGAACCCCCAACCTACTGATTACAAGTCAGTTGCTCTACCAGTTGAGCTAGGCCGGCTATTTAAATGGTGGAGAATGACGGGTTCGAACCGCCGACCCTCTGCTTGTAAGGCAGATGCTCTCCCAGCTGAGCTAATTCTCCAAATATATATTGCCTGGCAACGTCCTACTCTTGCGGAACGTAAGTCCGACTACCATCGGCGCTAAAGAGCTTAACTTCTGTGTTCGGCATGGGAAC